>JBGQKT010000126.1:0-9481 GCA_041499635.1 Gemmatimonadaceae bacterium | reverse complement strand
GGTCGCGATTGGCGAGTGCGGACTCGATTACCACTACGACAACTCACCTCGCATCGAGCAGCGGCGGGCATTTGCGGAGCAGCTCTCACTCGCGCGTGAGCTAGATAAGCCTGTCGTTGTGCACACGCGTGCTGCAGAAGACGACACGGGCGCGATGGTGCGCGAGGCTGGAAGCGCCGGCGTTGTCGGAGTCCTTCATTGCTTCACGGGTTCGCGAGGTCTTGCAGAAACTGCAATCGAAGCGAGCTGGTACATCTCGTTCAGTGGAATCGTGACTTTCAAGAAATGGAGTGACGACGATCTCATTCGGCTCGTACCGGATGATCGCATTCTTGCAGAATCGGATTCGCCGTATCTCGCGCCGGTCCCGCATCGAGGCAAGCGCAACGAGCCGGCATGGGTGAGCTTTACCGTCGCCCACCTCGCTGCTGCGCGCAGTGTGAGCGCAGAGTCGATGGGAGAAACCGTGAGCGCGAATGCACGACGTCTCTTCAAGCTGGCGGGGTGAGCGAATACTTGAGTAACATTGCCTTACCAAACAACCATCACGCGCAACCGATCGGAGAATAGCTTGAAAACAGTCAAGACCGAGCACGCGCCGGGTGCAATCGGACCGTACTCACAGGGGATAATCGCCAACGGTTTTCTTTATTCCGCGGGACAGGTAGCGATCGATCCAGCCACCGGCGAAATGTCTGCGACGGAGATCGTCGCACAGACGGAACGCGTGATGAAAAACCTCGATGGAATTCTCGACGCTGCAGGTGCGCATTGGAGTGATGTCGTCAAGACGACGATTTATCTGGCCGATCTCGCGCATTTTCCGACGGTGAATGAGGTGTACGGCAAGTGGATCGGCGAAGCTCGGCCCGCTCGCTCGACAGTTCAAGTCGCAGCGCTTCCTCGCGGTGCATTGATCGAAATCGATCTCATCGCGCTCGTTCCATCCAAGTAACAACAACTCACGGAACCGATGATGAGCACATCAAAGACCCGCGAAGAGCTATTCCGGTTGACCGCGTTCGCGCGGTGCGCTGGTTGAGCTTCTAAAATGGGTCCGGGTGACCTGTTGTCGGTTCTAGCGCCGCTCGCATCGAAGAGCGATCCGCGGCTGCTTGTCGGCCGCGAAACGTTCGACGATGCCGGCGTGTTTCTCGTCGCCGACGATCTCGCACTCGTCCAGACCGTGGATTTCTTTGCGCCAATTGTCGACGATCCGTTCGATTTCGGACAGGTCGCCGCAGCGAACGCTTTGTCCGATGTATATGCGATGGGAGGTCAGCCGATGACCGCCCTCAACATCGTCGCGTATCCAACCAATGATCTCCCGTTGTCTGTCCTTACTGAGATCCTGAGAGGTGGCCAGGAAAAAGTGCACGAAGCCGGAGCGTTCATTGTTGGAGGCCACACGGTCATCGACACCGAGCTCAAGTACGGGCTCGCGGTAACCGGACGCGCACATCCCAAGTTTCTTCTTACGAACGCGGCTGCGAAACCAGGTGACAGGCTCATTTTAACGAAGCCGATCGGAAATGGGATTCTCGCGACTGCACTCAAGCGTGAAATCATTTCTGCTGACGCAGCCCGAGGGATGATCGAGCTGATGAAGCGATTGAACGGACAAGCAAGCAGAGCGGCGCTTGCAGTCGGCGCGATGTGTGCGACCGATGTTACGGGATTCGGATTATTGGGACATGCGTCGCACATTGCGCGCGCGAGCAATGTTACCCTGGTCATTCATGCCGAGCTTGTTCCTGTACTCGACGGCGCGCGCGACGCGTTGAGGAAAGGCGCGACAACAGACGGCATGAAGCGGAACAGAGACTACGTAAAAGATCTTGTTGAATGGCGTGGCGGATCGACTGACGATCGCGATTTGTTTTGCGATCCACAGACTTCGGGCGGACTACTCGTTGCCGTGCCCCGTGCGCGAGTGGCCAGCTATCTTTCGAAGGTTGAAGGCGCCGTGGATATCGGCGAAGTACTCGAACGAGAGAATATTGCTATCGTGGTTGACTGAGCGTTCGCATCGACACGGGGGTGGATGGGGCCTGGTGGCTTCCCCAGTCTTCAAAACTGGTGTGACCCGACCGAGTCGGGCCGGGTGGGTTCGATTCCCACACTCTCCCGCCACGCTCGCTCTCTTCGCACTGTCTATTGTTGCTGCATCGCCCGCGAAATCACAGCAAAAAGACACGACTCTTTCGAAGCCGTTTACGCGCGCAGTGCTTTGCAAAAAGTCCGGGGCGGACACAGGCCCTGTTCCAACTGTCCCGAAGGTCGTGATCTCGGGAGACTATCAGCCGCCTCTGCCTCGATGCCGCATTCCGATTTCTCCCCGCACGGCGCTAGTCCGCTCGATGCTGGTCCCGGGACTCGGACAGTACAATCTCGACCGTCCTAAAGCCGCGACATTCTTTGCCGTGATCGAGGTCTCCGCGATTGGAATGGCATTCAAATCGAAACATGATCTCGATCTTGCGAAGGCGGCTCGTCTTGACACCACCATCATCCCTGTTGTCGATGGCGCAGGCAAACCGGTCATCGATCCAGCCACGGGATTGCAGAAAACTGTGGGCAAACCGAAAAATCAAAACCTCGCCGATCGTTTGCGCGCCCGCCGGACGCATCTCGAGGATTGGATCGCCGGCATTGTGTTCAATCACCTCTTTTCGGGCGCGGACGCGTGGGTCGCCGCGCAGCTCGCTGACTTCAACGCGAACGTGACTGTGAGCGCGGTTGGGCAAGGCGTTCAAGTCTCTGCGCGCGTCGCATGGTAAACAACAAGCCAATCGGAGTATTCGACTCCGGCATCGGCGGTCTGACAGTCGTACGTGAGCTGATGCGACAGCTTCCCAATGAAAGCATCATTTATTTCGGTGACACTGCGCGAGTGCCGTACGGCCCCAAGAGTCCCGAGACAGTCATTCGCTACAGCAGAGAGATCACAACCTTTCTCAAGAATCAGGGAGTGAAGGCGGTAGTGGTCGCATGCAATACAGCCACTGCTCATGCGCTCCCTACGCTTCGAAAGGAATTCGACGTTCCAATCATCGGCGTGATCGGGCCGGGGTCACGCGCCGCCGCGCGAGCTACAAAAACCGGCAATGTCGGCGTGATCGGAACGCAAGGCACGATCAACTCGCATGCATACGAGCGCGCAATCGCGCATGAGCTTCCCACGGCGAACATCACTGTTCGCGCATGTCCGTTATTCGTCCCACTCGTCGAGGAGGGGTGGCTGGAATCAGACGCGACAAGTCTAATTGCGAGCGAATATCTCGACGGCTTCGTCGAGGCAAAAATCGACACGCTCGTTCTCGGCTGCACGCACTATCCACTTCTCAAGCGTACGATCGGAGAAGTTGTCGGGCGTCAGGTTCGTCTGATTGACAGCGCAGAAGAGACGGCTACCGAAACGGGCACGACATTGCGCGCAAAGGGACTCGCCAACGACAACTCCGGCGAACCCGAATACCGATTCATCGCGTCCGACATGCCCGATCAGTTCCTACGCGTCGGCCAGCGATTTCTCGGGAAGGCGATCGACGAAGTCGAGACGGTTACCCTCGGCTGATCCATCGCGTGATTCGAGCAGCTCGATTCTCTCCGGAGTAATTCGCAGAAACGTTGGTGCATCGAGCCACGAGCCAGCGTTCGCGAAAACGCCGCCGCTCGGGCTGCGCTCCAGCGCTGCAACGTGTGAATGACCATAGACGAGCAGCTCGATGGCGCGCTCACGTTCCAATTCCGCCATTGCAATAGCGCGTAACCCTCGGCCTTCATCTCTCGCTCGATATTCGCGGCTTGCATCGGAGCTTCCATGTGCGAGCTGGCTTGCCCAATCGGGATGTATCGCGCGAAATGCGCGGATTGCCAGTCGATTCCGCATAACCGGACGGATGATTCTGTAGCCGCGATCTTCTTTGTCGCGCAATCCGTCGCCGTGCTCGACCTTCGTTCGCCATCCACCAAGCTCACCTGTCCACGCGCCGACGTGATACTCGACTCCGACGTCGTCGCGGAGAACGTCACCGCCCCAGCAGTCGTGATTCCCCGCGACCCAGAGAATCTCGAGTCCGTCGTCGTGCAATTCTGAAAGTGCTGCGAGTGCGCGGAAGCTTGCGCGCGGAATCACGGATTTCCACTCGAACCAGAAATCGAAGAGATCACCGTTGATGACGAGCGAGCCTGCTCGTCCGCGCAAATCATGCAGGAAGCGAACAAATCGGCGCTCGACGTCGCGTGATGCAACGCCGATGTGTGCATCGGAAACGAGATAACATGGTGAGGTGGGCACGTTGCAATTGTAGTCCGTAGTCCGTAGTCCGCAATCGGCTGTATCTTTTCTTGATGACAAGTGTTGGTGCTCCGCGCGAGAGCATAGTCGAGCTGAGAGTTCGTTACGCAGAGACTGACCAGATGGGCGTGGTGTATCACGCCAACTATCTGGTGTGGTGCGAAATCGGTCGCACTGATCTCATCCGACAACTCGGAATGTCATACGCGGAGCTCGAGCGCGATGGAATCTCGTTGGCTGTGATCGATGCCTCGGTACGCTACCATTCCGCCGCTCGGTACGATGACATGATTCGCGTGCGAACGCGGCTCACCGATGTGCGATCTCGTGCCGTTAGATTCGATTACACAATCGAGGACGTTACCACCGGAACGCGGCTCGCGTCCGCCAGCACGATGCTCGCATCCATCAACAAGGAAGGGAAGCTTGTCGCGTTGCCTGGAGAAATGCGGAGACTCATGGAAGATGCGCGCAGCTAGAATCGCACTCGCAGTTTCACTTCTATGCGCCGCAACGCATCCGCTCAGCTCTCAGTCGAGCCAGCGAAATAATTCGCGCCGGGATTCTGATCTGTACGCACGACTGCTTGCAATGACGGACTCGCGCACGTTCGACCGCCCTCTCGTCGACAGCGCGTTGGCAAGCAAGTGGGCTCCGCTACGTGCTGCTGCGGCGCTCGCCGTCGGACAAGTTGGATCGGCGCATGGAATTGCCGGTGCGCCGGTGCTTCGTGAATTGCTTGCTGATCGCGATTACACAGTCGCTTCGAATGCTGCGTATGCTCTCGGCCTTCTGCGCGATTCCGCATCAGTGCTACCACTGTCTTCCGCGCTCGGTGGCCCTGCCGCCGTGGCGCGAGAAGCCGCATGGGCGCTCGGAGAAATCGGAGCACCGGCGCGTGAAGTAATTGTCGTTGCACTTGGAACCCCGGCAACTGATGAAGCTAGAACCATTCAGCTGTTGCTCGCTGCGGCTAAGATGCGACCGGTTCCTGTCTCTCAACTGCGGGCGTATCTCACCGCCGCAAACTCGCCCTCGGTGATGTGGGCCGCGTCATATGCGATTGCGAGAACTCGCGCGCCCGCTGGCGCCAGAGATCTGATCGGGCTTTCCGTATTGCCGGCGTTCGTTCAAGGCTCTGCCGCCGATCGTCGCACGAGAGCGACCGATGTTGTCTCTTCATCGCCACGAACTGCTGACGTTTATGTCGCGCCTGCAATCGCGAGGCAGCGCGCCCGATCAGAGATCGCTCGCGGTCTCGCAAAAACTGCAGCAGGAGATTCGCTGGCCGAACAAGCGGTCGCTGTGTTGTCGCGTCTCGCCCTCGATCCTCATCCGCACGTTCGAATCAATGCTGTTCGCTCTCTTGCAACCTACGGATCGCGAGGACGCGACTTAATCGTAGCCGCAACGCGCGATAGCGATGCGAACACGCGCATCGCGGCCGCGCAGGTTCTTGGAACGGTTCTCGATTCAACCGTCGGGAATTGGCGTCCGTTATGGAGTGCCGACACGAGCCTGATGTATCGCGCGAGCCTGCTCGCATCCGCAGTGCACGCCGGCGCGATTCTACCGCAATTTGCCAGCTGGCAGGGACACGCCGACTGGCACTACCGCGCGGCCGCTTTGAATGCAGCGGCAGGATCTACCAACACGAAGCTGACAAATCACCTCGCGACGGAGATGATCGAAGACAAGGATGCGCGTGTTCGCGCTGCGGCTTACTCTGCGATCGCCGCGGGCGACACGTCGATCTCTGCGGTGACGCGCACCACGTTGGCGCGCGGACTCTCGGATACTGATTATATGGTAAGAGCGACAGTACTCGGCGCTCTCACTCGACGCGCCAATGCAGCTGATGCGCGACTTGTCATGGACAGTTATGAAAAAAGCGCTCGCGATTCAGGCAACGACGCGCGTATCGCCGCAATCAGTTACATCGCGGCGGCCTGGAAGAGAGACAGCACTGCCTTCACGCCACAACTTCGCGATCGCATTACGCGTCTGCATCCATCGACCGATCCCCTGGTTCGGGCAGAAGCGGCGAACATCTCGCTATTTTCAGGCTGGCAATCGACATCGGGCACTCCGCGACCCATCGAGTGGTATCAGAACATTGTGCACACCTATGTTCTTCCCGCTCTTGCCGGCAATCGGCAGCACGCGACGCTTCGTACGCCTCGCGGCGATATCTCGCTCGAGCTGTTTGGCGCGGATGCGCCCATCACCGTGAACAATTTTCTGACCCTCGCTCGAACGGGGTATTACCGCGGCACGCGGTTCCACCGAGTCGTTCCGAACTTCGTCATTCAGGATGGTGATCCACGCGACGATGGGAACGGTGGGCCGGGCTATGCGATTCGCGACGAAATGAATCCGCGACGGTACGATCGCGGCGGGCTCGGAATGGCGCTATCCGGTCCCGATACGGGCGGCAGCCAGTATTTCATCACGCATTCTCCTCAACCGCACCTCGATGGACACTACACGGTGTTTGGTAGAGTGATTCGTGGATTCTCCGCGCTTGACGCTATTGTGCAGGGCGACCCGATTCTCGCTGTCGTTCCAAGATGACGTATCGACGTTTGCTCATGTTGTGCGCGACTAGCGCATTTGTCGCCGGTTGTGCACCTCGGGTCGCGCCACTCAAGGGAGCGCCTGCGCCAAACAGGTCGTTACCGAATATTCAGCTTGTCGGGCAGCACCGACACGTTGCGTTCCGCTGGAATTACGAGGAGAACAGTCTTCTCACCAACGGCGAAGGAGCGATACGCGCGTCAGCACCAGACTCGGCGCGAGTCGATCTCTTTCTCAATGGTGGCGTCGCCCTGGGCTACGCGATTCTCGTTGGCGATTCATTGCGAGGCCGGCACATCGACCAGATTCGTCGCGTTCTTCCGCCACCGGCGATGATGTGGGCCGTGCTTGGTCGTCTTGCGATTCCGCCACTGCCGGATACCGTAGTAAACGTCGAAGGTGAGACGATTCGTGCCGACATTGGCCGGCCCGCAGCGTGGAGAGTTACCATCAAGGGCAACCGGCTGATGCAGCTCGCGCGGCTCAACGGTGGACGCATCGCAGAAGTGGTGACGCGCGATGACGGCGGACGTCTGTTGTATGAAGTTCCCGGCCGGAGAAAACTCTGGCTCGGGATCATAAGAGATGAGGAGGTTCCGGCTTTCGATGCGACGATCTGGATTCGTTAGCGTCGCGCTCGCGCTCACCGGGTGCTTTTACGGTTTCTCCGGCGGGGGACTGCCTTCGCACGTCCATAGCGTAGCAATCATTCCATTCGAGAACCGTACTCCAAGTCCCGAGCTGCAACGCGAGCTCACCGAATCGCTCCGCAAAGAATTGCATGACCGCCTCGGTTTGCGCGATGCCACCGAAGCGAGAGCGAATGCAGTTGTTCGAGGAACCATCCAGCGATACGAGGTCGATATTCCCGTCGGCTACAGCGCCAACAACAAGCAGGTGACGAGCGCAAAACGCCAGCTGCAAATCACCGTCGACGTCGAGGTGCTCGATCAGGTGAATGGCAAGACGCTTTTTCAGCGCAAGGGCATGACGGCTGAAGGACAGTACGAGGAGCGCGGCGAAGCCGACGGTCGCAAGCAGGCGATCGATCGCATAATCCACGACATCATTCAGGGCGCGCAGTCCCAGTGGTAAGTCGTCGCAACCACTCGCGTCGCGGCACAGGACGGCTCGGCTGCGTGATAATGCTCGCGATCCTCGTCGGCGGGATTTATTTCGGATTGTACGCCGCGCAGGATCTGCTCGACTACTATCGTCTTCGCGATGCAATGAAACAGGAAGGACGGTTTGCCACTTTGAGAAGCGACGCGCAAATCAAGGATCGGTTGCGCTCGTTCGCTGACTCCGTTGGTCTTCCGCCTGAAGCCGGCGACGTCAATATCGTTCGGGATGAGAACACGATTCACATCTGGGCCGAGTACGATCAGGCGCTGCGTCTGCCGTTCGACTTGAAGAAGTCCGTACACCTTCGGCCATCGGTCGAGGAACATATCTGACGGCCAATTGAGATTGCCCGCCGACAAAATCGCGTCGTCGCAAGGCGATGCTGCAATTCGCCGAAAACGGCTCGAGGGAAAAGTCGTTTTCACCAACGGCGTATTCGATCTTCTACATCCAGGTCACCTCGATCTACTCACGGCCGCTCGCGCGCGAGGTGACGCATTGATTGTCGGCATCAACACCGATGCGTCGGTGAAACGCCTCAAAGGACCGACGCGCCCAGTGCGTGGAGAAAGCGATCGAGCCTACCTTATTGCTGGACTCGAGTGCGTTGACCTCGTTGTTCTTTTTGACGAGGATACACCGCTCGATCTCGTGAAGGTCCTTCGGCCGGATGTGATCGTAAAGGGTGGCGACTACCAACCAGATTCGATTGTTGGTGCGCGAGAGGTCGAAAGCTGGGGCGGAGAAGTTGTAGTCGTGCCTCTCACGGAAGGACATTCCACAACCTCAATCATAGAGAGACTTGGTGGCACCGAAAGTTGAACCAAGAAAAAGTCGCGCGAAGTCGGACCTGCGATCAGTTACCCTCGACCGCGGCGTCGCCCCTTACGCGGAGGGATCGTGTCTCGCGACTTTCGGATTGACGCGCGTACTGTGCACGGCGACAGTCGAGGAAGGAGTTCCAAGCTGGCGTCGCGGAAAAGGTGAAGGATGGCTCACCGCCGAGTACGCGATGCTTCCGCGTGCAACGCGCACGCGCACAAACCGTGAGCGCTCGCAGCTGGGTGGGCGTACTCAGGAAATTCAGCGCCTCATCGGGCGAAGCGTTCGCGCGATGCTCGACGATTTCAAGTTTGGCGAGTTCACCGTGAAGGTCGACTGCGACGTGCTGGTCGCGGATGGCGGAACTCGGACCGCGGCCATCACCGGTGCGTCGGTCGCAATTGTCGATGCGTTCGACTGGATGGTCGAGATGGGAAAGATCTCCGTCAATCCAACCAAACGAAGAGTCGCGGCGATCAGTGTCGGAATTGTCGACGGTGAGCCGCGGCTCGATCTTGACTACGACGAGGATGTTCGCGCCGACGTTGACATGAACGTAGTCATGAGCTCGGAGCGCGAATTCGTGGAAGTGCAGGGAACCGGTGAGCACGGCACATTCGATCGCGCACGGCTCGATCAGCTTCTCGATCTGGCGAT
>JBGQKT010000125.1:0-9501 GCA_041499635.1 Gemmatimonadaceae bacterium | reverse complement strand
TCTTACGATTTTTCTCGGCGCGCTGATAGCGACGGTAGTATTTCTCGGGCTCGTGTATCCGTTTGTCTGGCTGAGGTCGCGGCGGCGCGGAGTCGCATTCTCGCCTCCACAGATTCCCTTCGGCGTTTTTCTTGCGCCAGCGGCGGTCATCGCCTTGCTTTGGGGCAATTCGATGGTGTCGATCTACAGCAACTCAATGGGTCTTTGACGTCTCGCCTCGTAGCGCGCGCAGCGATTGCGTGTCTTTCTCTTGCATCAGCCGCAGCGTGCGGAGAGAAGCCAGCGTCTTACGCCGGGCCTTATGGTAAGGAAGTCGCGGAAGCGGTTCCGCGAATTGAGGCGGCCGTTGGTCTAAAATTCAAAACCCCACCGCGCGTCGAGGCGAGATCGAAGGAGCAGGTGCGCGACTTCGTGACGCAGGAGTTCCGCGATCCGCGATCATTGCGCGAATTCAACGGAATCGCGGCCGCTTACAAGCTGCTTGGGATGGTTCCCGACACTCTCGATCTCAGGAAGTTTCTCGTCGATCTTCTGACAGAACAAATCATCGGCTACTACGATCCAAAAACGAAAGTTCTGTATATCGTGAACGGCTCGCCGAAGGAAGCGGCAGCAATCACGATCACACACGAGCTCGTTCATGCGCTGCAGGATCAATACATCAGCCTCGACTCCACTCAGAAAATCGAGGGACAGAACGACCGGCAATCAGCTGCGCAGGCGGTGTTCGAAGGACAAGCGGTGTACGAGCAGATTGCCGCAATGCTCGGCGGCAACAACGTGGCCGTCAATCTTCCCGGCGGATGGGACAGAGTGCGCGAGACGATTCGCGAAAACCAGAGCTCGATGCCGGTGTTCGCGAAAGCGCCACTCGTGATTCAGGAGACGCTGATATTTCCATATCTGAACGGCGCGGAATTTGTTCGAAACTTCAAGGAGCGAAATCCAGGCGGCATCATCTACAAGGACATGCCGCAGTCGACGGAGCAGATTCTTCATCCACAGGCGTATTTCGGAAAACGCGACGCACCTACTGACATAACTCTGCCGCCGCTCATCGGAGTCAATCCGACATATCAGAACACACTCGGCGAATTCGAAACGCGGCTCTTTCTGTATCAGCATTTGCAGGATCAAAACGAAGCGGTGCGTGGAGCGATCGGCTGGGACGGCGACCGTTACGAGCTGTTTAACACGGCAGGCGGGCAGGGAATCGTCTGGGTGACTGTCTGGGATTCGGCCGTTGAGGCTTCTGAATTTTTCGGTTTGTTGAATCAGGTGGTTGAAAAGCGGTATCACGTCAAACTGTCAGGAGCCGCAGGAGCGACCACTCGCACTTACACAGCAACTGGAAGAACGGTTGAGGTATCGACCACTGAAGTCTCGGGAAGACCCGTTGTCGTGTACATCGATGTTCCTGCAGCCGCGAGCACTCACGTACTCGACGTCAATCAAGTCAAGCTCAAGGAGTAGGTCGGGCCGCTATAGTCCGATGAGCCTCGAGAGGAAGAAAGTACCGAGGCCGATGATGCCGCCGAGGACATAGCCGGTGATGATGATCATCCGGAGCTCGTTGTCGATCACTGAGCGAAGAATCTCTTCCACTCGGTCGACGCTGAACGCCATCACCTTTCGCTCGACCATCGCCTGAACGTCGAGCCGCTGTACAAGCACTGGCAGCTGAGCGTGAATCCAGTCCCAGATGTGCGGCGCGGTGGCGTGCGCCAGCTTGCGTCCAGCGTCCGGCTCTTTGCTGCTCGACGCAACGTCGGCGATGATCTCCGAGATCGGTTTCTGCAAATAAGTCAGCAACGCATCGTGAATCGTCCGCGTGATTTCCTCGCGGATCACCGGCTCGTCGAGCAAATCGACCAGCTGTTCGACTCCCTCACTTTCGATTGCGTCGAGAGCGGACTCGAATTTCCTCTCGGTCATCATGATCTTCGCGAGCACTTTCTCGTGGAACTTCAAGTCCTCGACGAATCGGTTGAACATGCCGTGCAGCGCTTCGCGCATCTTGATTCGCGTTGTCGGCTGGCCGATGAATGTGCCCAGCTTTCCCATCGCGACTGGGAGGTAGGAGCTCATCGCTCCCTCGAGTGCGGTGACGGCGGCCGGAGGTACTTTGTCGATCAGAGGCTCGCGCGACGCGATGATCGCCTCGATGACGTCGCCGAGGCGGTCCTCGAACGCTGCTCTTAGCTCAGGACGTCCCAGCTCCTTTTGTAAATCGCCGGGTGTGACCAGTCGCTCGCCGACGGTACGTCCGAGACTGCGAGCCATGCGCGCCTGGTTCTTCGGAATCGCGCCCTGAAATCCGAAACGCTTTTGCTTGGGATTGAAGAGCATCCACACCGCTACGGTGTCGGATAATCCTCCGGCCACGGTGCCGACGATCACGTGCACCGCGAGCTGGACCCACATGTTCTCCATGTTCACCTACGGCTTCACCTGCTCCGCGGAGATCGTCGTTTCCGTTTCAGATTTGTCAGCCGACATCGGCTGTTGCTTGCGAGGAGTACCTCGCTTTGGCGCGGAGTCCGCGAGCACGAGTCCGGGGGGCTGCAGCAGCATGAGGTGAATCACTTCGTCCATCGTCGAGACGAAAGTAAAAGTCATCTTTGCGCGGACTTCGTCGGGAATGTCACGGAGATCCTTTTCATTTTCGGCAGGCATGATGACGTGTCGCAGTCCTGCGCGATACGCAGCCAGGACTTTCTCTTTCACGCCGCCGATCTCCATGACTTTTCCGCGAAGCGTGACTTCACCGGTGAGCGCGAGGTCGCGACGCACAGGGCGACGACTGAGAACGCTTGCGATTGCGAGAGTCACCGCAGCGCCCGCGCTGGGTCCGTCTTTTGGAATTGCGCCGGCGGGGAAGTGAACGTGTAAATCAGACTCCTTGAATTCCGATTCTGGAATTCCAAGCATCTCGGCACGCGAGCGAACGTATGAATAGGCGGCGTCGACTGACTCTCGCATCACGTTGCCGAGCTGGCCGGTGACCGTGAGGCGGCCGGAGCCGGACATTCGTAGCGCTTCGATGAGCATCAGATCGCCGCCGGCGGCCGTCCACGCGAGTCCGGTGACCACTCCGACTTCCGGCTCCTGATCGGCTTCCTCGAGCGTGTATCTCGGATTGCCGAGGATTTCCGTGACGCGGTCAGTATCGATGATCCACGCGCCCTCTTCGCCCTCGGCTTTGCGGCGCGCGCGTCGGCGCATGATCGACGACACGTCGCGCTCGAAATTTCTCAAGCCAGCTTCGCGCGAGTAGCGACTGGCCAGCAAGCTCAGGATCTCGTCGGTGAACTGGATGTCCTTATCGGAGATGCCGTGCTCCTCGAGCAATCGAGGCAGCATGTAGCGCCACGCGATCTCGACTTTTTCTTCGACGGTGTAGCCGGCGATGCGGATGATCTCCATTCGATCGCGGAGCGGCGGCGGAATGTCGTAGATGTTGTTCGCGGTGCAGATGAACAGCACTGCCGAAAGATCGAACGGCACGTTGAGATAGTGATCGACGAATTCGTGATTCTGCGAAGGATCGAGCACCTCGAGCATTGCCGCGGTGGGATCGCCTGACGGTCCGCCGCCGCTCATCTTGTCGATCTCGTCGATCATCATCACCGGATCCTTCACCTGCACTCTTCTGAGTGCCTGGATGATGAGGCCAGGCATTGCGCCAACGTATGTGCGACGATGACCGCGAATCTCCGCTTCATCGCGCACACCGCCAACGGAGATGCGATAGAACGCGCGTCCGATTGCGGACGCGATTGCTTCTCCGAGCGAAGTCTTTCCTGTGCCGGGCGGGCCTGCGAAGCAAAGGATTGGTCCGTGAGGATCGCCACCCCGCAATTTTCTCACTGCGAGGTACTCGACGATTCGCTCTTTTGCTTCGTTCAATCCGTAGTGACGGCTGTCGAGAGATTCCTCGACTGCCTTCAGCTCGATCTCTTCTCGACCCGAGCGTTTTTCCCACGGAAGCGAGAGAAGCCAATCGAGGTACGTGCGAATGACCTGATATTCGCTCGACGCAGGTGAGAGCATTCGGAGGCGCTCGGTCTCGCGCTTTGCCTCTGCGGCTGCGCGAGGCGGAAGATTTGCCTCTTCGATTTTGCGAAGCGTTTCGATCGCTTCCTTTTCACCAGGATCAGCTTCGCCGAGCTCTGCCTGAATCGCGCGTAGCTGCTGGCGCAGATAGAACTCGCGCTGGTGCTGCTCGATTTTGATCTCAGTCTGACGCTTCACGTCTTCCACGACGTGAGCGCGCCCGACTTCGCGCTCGAGTCGCGTGAGGAGAAATCGAAGTCGCTGCGCGATGTCGAGCCGCTGAACGATCTCGTCCTTGTCGGAGATCTTGAAGTTCATGTTCGTCGCGGCGAGATCGGCGAAGCGGCCCGGATCGGAGACATTCATGCGCAGAATCGCCGGCACTTCGTCGGGAATGCGATCGACCATTTTCGCTAGTGTTTCTGCTGCACTAACCACGCGACTCACGAGATCATCGATCTCTGCTTGCTCGCCCTGGATTTCCTTTGCGGGCTTCACGTGAGCGATCGGATACGGCTCGGTCTGCACGATTTTGTCGATCACGATTCGACGCAGACCCTGCAGCGTGATCTGCACCGTGTCGCCGGGGAGATTGATGCGCTCGTGGACGCGCGCAGCAACTCCGACTCGCCCGACGAATCGCTCGAGATCGATTGGATCGTCGTGATCGCCGGTTGCGATGACGAGCGCGACGATAAGACCGGGGCCTTCGTTATCGCGAAGGAGCGCGAGGTTTTCCGGCGCGCCCATTTGTACCGCGATCGTTCCAAGCGGATACACGATCGTCGAGCGCAGCGCCATCATCGGCAGATTAGGCGGCAGGTCCGACTTGAGGATGTCGTCTTTCCGAGAAGGCTTCGCCATGGAAAGAAATTAATAAAACACTGCAGTCCGCAGTGTCTTTATTGCGCGTCTTGAGCGGGGCGACGCTCGAGCAGCGCAAGAAACGCCGGATCGGACCGTATGTTGTCGAGTGAGCCGTCATGGTCGATCCACTTCCAATGGCCGAAGCCCTGATCGAGTGCCTTCTCCAACGCCGCGACGGCTTCAGCAGCTTGTCCCTCTTGCGCGAAATTACAGGCGATGTTGTACAAGACCGATGGATCATCGGGCTCCATCGCAAGCGCGCGACGATTCCAGTCGCGCGATTTTTCTGATTCGCCGAGATAAGTCAGGTCTGCCGCACCCATGTAGAGCGCTCGCGGATTGTCAGGGTTCAGCTCGAGATGCTTTCGCGCCGCATCGTAACCCCGCCTCGCGGCTTTGATGCAGTCTTCATCTCGACCCAAGCCCCTGTACGTGTCGGCAAGGAGAGTGAGCGTCGCGAAATCGTCGGGCCGAACGGCGACGGCCCTCTCATACCATTTCGTCGCCTCCTCGGCCTTACCCTGCGCGGCGCACGCGCGCGCGTAGAAGTACGCGGCCTCGAATGACTTCGGATCGAGTCGCATTGCTGTCTGAAATTCTTTTTCCGCTTCATCGAAACCGCGGCTCAAGGACAGCGCGAGCCCGCGTGATGCGTGCGCTTCCGCAAGTCCAGGCGCAAGCTCGACCGCCCGGCGACTCGCTGATTCTGCACGAGCGAGATTCGCCGGCGTCGCGTCGAAGTACTGGTAGAGAAACGAGCAGCAGTCGGCAATTCCTGCGTGGGCGAGCGCGTAGCCGGGATCGAGCTCGATTGCGCGCTCGAACATCTGCCGCGCGAACTCGTGATTTTTTCGTCGATGCTGGTGGAAGAACTGTCGCCCACGCAGATACACCTCGTACGCCTCGAGATTGGCGGTGGGAACCTGTTCTATCGCGCGCTTCTCATCTTCAGTGAGGACCACGCGAAGTGCGGCGACAATACTCGATGCGATCTCGTCCTGAATCGCGAACACATCCTCGAGCTCGCGATCGTAGCGCTCTGCCCAGAGTTGCGAATTGTCCGTCGCGTTCACGAGCTGTGCAGTGAGTCGCAGACGTTTTCCTGATTTCCGAACGCTTCCTTCGAGAACAGTACCGACCTGAAGCTTTCTGCCGATCTCCCTGATGTCTTCGTTCTTGTTCTTGAAAGTGAACGATGAAGTGCGCGACGAAACCTTGAGCGCTTTGATTTTCGACAACGCGTTAATGATTTCTTCCGCCATTCCATCCGCGAACGATTCTCCCTCGGGATCAGAGCTCAGATTGCTGAATGGAAGAACCGCAATCGAGCGTGCGCCTCCTGCTGCGCCAGGAGTAAGAGGACTGCCGTCGGGAGTCGAGAGATGATGCGCGACGAGTGCTCTCGCGAATTCCATCGTCGTCCCGAATCGTTCGGTCGCCTCTTTCGAGAGAGCTTTCCGCAAAGCCGTCTCGACTTCTTCTGATGCGGTCGAGTAGACAGCACGAATCGAAGGAACTGGCTCGGTGAATCGCTTGCTGAGTACTGCCTGTGCGCTCGAGCCGGTGAACGGCTTTCGGCCGGATATCATCTCATATAGAACGCACGCGAGACTGTACTGATCGCTGCGACCGTCGACAACGGTGTCGCCGGCGGCTTGTTCGGGGCTCACATAGGCGGGCGTGCCCACCATCATCCCCGTTTGCGTGAGGGTGTCGCCGGACGCGACGCTCACTGCTTTTGCGATTCCGAAATCCATCACCATCGCTTCGCCTTCCTGCAACATCACGTTCTCGGGCTTGATGTCGCGATGGACGATGTTGTTGCGATGAGCGTAATCGAGTGCTGAGGCGATGCCGCGCGTCAGCTGAAGCGCTTCATCAACTGGAATTTGACCGTCGCGCAAAAGGCGATCGCGAAGTGATTCTCCTTCGACGACCGGCATGACGTAAAACAAAAAGCCGGCGGCTTCACCCGAATCGTAAAGTGGAACGATATGCGGGTGATTGAGTCGAGCGGCGAGCTTGATCTCGCGCAGAAATCGATCGGGACCGAGGGATGAGCTCAGCTCGGGATGAAGCACCTTGAGGGCGACGCGGCGGTCGTGCCGCAGATCTTCCGCGAGGTAAACAGTCGCCATTCCGCCGCGACCAAGCTCGCGCTCGAGTTTGTACCGCGATGTGAGCGCGGAATTCAGCTGCTCCTGCAACAACGCTCCTTGAGGTAGGTCCCGAGGCAAACCTATACGCGCGGAAGAACCTAGGCCACCGCCGAGCGTGTTTTCCGAATGGGTTCAGTTGATTTAGGCGGTCACAACCGGGTATCTTCCAAGGCTAATGTTCGAAGACCTCAGCGAAAAGCTCGAAGCCACATTTGCCCGCCTGCGCGGACGCGGAACGCTCAGCGAATCCGACATCAAGGAAGGACTCCGCGAAGTGCGCCGAGTGCTCCTCGAAGCGGACGTCAATTTCCAGCTGACGCGTGAGTTCCTGGAGCGTGTAGAGAAGAAAGCGGTCGGCGTAACTGCGCTCAGCGCGGTATCGCCCGCACAACAGCTAATCAAGATCGTCCACGAAGAGCTCGCCAACATGCTCGGCGAGCAGCGCGAAGGTTTGAAGCTCAGCTCTGTTCCTCCGACGATCGTGATGATGGTCGGCCTTCAGGGCTCAGGAAAAACGACAACGGCTGGAAAACTCGCGCGAAAGCTCGTTGCCGAGGGACGTCCGACGCGACTCGTTGCGGCGGACGTGTACAGACCGGCGGCAATCGATCAGCTCGAAACGCTTGGCCAGCAGCTCGGCGTCCCAGTGTATGCCGATCGCTCGACGCAGGACGTTGTAAAGATCGCAAAGGCTGGAATCGACGAAGCGAAGCGCGCGCGCGATCGAGTCGTGATCGTCGACACAGCTGGTCGTCTGCAAATTGACGAAGACATGATGGACGAGCTTCGTCATCTCAAGGACGCCGTTCATCCGACGGAAATTCTTCTCGTCGCCGATGGAATGACGGGACAGGAAGCAGTGAAGATCGCGCAGGGTTTCGACAGCGCGCTCGGTGTTACAGGAGTCATTCTGACGAAGATGGACGGCGACGCGCGCGGCGGTGCGGCGCTTTCGATTTTCGGGGTACTGAAGAAGCCGATCAAGTACATCGGTGTCGGCGAAAAATCAGACGCACTCGAGGAATTCCATCCGGACAGAATGGCCGGGCGCATTCTTCAGATGGGCGACGTCGTCTCGCTCGTCGAGAAGGCTCAGGCCGCGTTCGACGAAGAGTCCGCGAGGAAGCTGCAAAAGAAGGTCAAGAAAGAGGGAATGGATCTGACGGATTTCCTGAACGCGATGCGCCAGATTCAAAGAATGGGGCCGCTCGAGGGAGTATTGAAAATGCTCCCCGGTGTTAATGCGAAGGCGCTAAAGCAGGCAAAGCTCGATCCGAACCGTATGAAGCACGTCGAAGCGATAGTTTTGTCGATGACTCCTGCCGAGCGAAAGGATCCGTCGATGTTGAATGGATCCCGCCGAGCGAGAGTGGCGAAGGGATCGGGGCGTACGATCAGCGAAGTGAATAAACTTCTCGAGCAGTTCCGCGAGATGCAGAAGATGATGAAGAAGATGTCGCAGGGAGGAGGACGGATGCCGGCAATGTTCGGCATGCGGTGAAGTAACGCGGGTGCGCGCCGGAATTGCCGGTGACGCGATGAGCCCGCAGTAGCACGAGACCATTTTTTGGAGATGTACAGATGGTAAGAATTCGTCTCCGCCGGATCGGGCGGAAAAAGGCACCAGTGTATCGCATCGTCGTCGCCGACTCGCAGAGTCCCCGTGACGGCAAGTTCATCGAGATCATCGGCCAGTACACTCCGCGCCAGAATGGCGGCGAAGGTGGTCTCAAGGTGGACGAGGCGCGCGCGGATTATTGGCTCAACGTTGGCGCGCAGCCGAGCGATACGGTACGCTCACTCCTTCGGCGCGCAGGCGTTCTTCGCAAGCGTCATGAACAGCGACTCGGCATCGAGCGCAAGCAGACAGCCGTTCCGCTGCCGGAGCGAAGTGAGGAAGAGGAGCGCGCGCTCCAGGCTGATACACCGTCGGAGACAAGCGGCGCGTAGAATGTCCGAGTCCGCATTGGCGGCGGTTGGTTTCATCCGCAATGCACAGGGGATTCGGGGTGAAGTCGTAGTCGAGCCGATCACTGACGCGCCAGACGCAGTATTTGCGTCTGGCCGTCGTGTTTTTGTCGGCGATTCGAAAGGCAACGCTTCCGTGAATCGTGGGCAGACCCTGACTGTCGACGAATCTCGACCATTCAAGGGCGGACTCATCGTAAAGTTTGTCGAGCTCGCTGATCGCAACGCTGCGGAATTCCTGCGCGGGCGCTATTTACTCGCGCCGTTCGATGAGCTCGAGCCGCTTCAGGAAGATGAGATTTACCTGCACGATCTTATTGGAATGAATGTCGAGCTCGAAACCGGGGAGAAAGTCGGCGAGGTGATTTCGTACTATGAGCTGCCGCAGGGACTGACGCTCGATGTTTCCACTGCGCGGGGAAGTGTTCTCGTTCCGTATCGTGCTGAAGTT
>JBGQKT010000124.1:0-9641 GCA_041499635.1 Gemmatimonadaceae bacterium | reverse complement strand
ATGCTGTCTTTCGGCAACGCGGCTGGCGATTCTTTCGAGCGGCAGCGGGTCGGCGTTTGCCTCAGGCCGCGAAAGCGTTCCCTCATGGAGAAAAACGTGTCGCGTGGTCACGCCGGCGATGCGCGTTGCGTCACGCGTGGTGATGATGACGGCAGCGACAAATTCCGCCGCTCGCATGATCGCCGCCCGCGCAATGCGCATGTTCGGTCGATCCATTTGATCGAGCGAAGCGTCGAGCAACAAGACTCTGGGTCGCGCAACAATTGCTTGCGCGAGAGCGACGCAAAGGACTTGTCCCGAGTCGAGCGATCCGACGCGTTGCTCAGCGTCATCAGTAAGCAGCATCCGATCGATCGATGAATCGATGGCTCGAGAAAGTCTGACTGTTTCTCTTGTCAGCTTCGCGCTGTAGCAGGAGAGTGCATCGCGCACGGTAAGGAATGGGTAGTAAACCGGATGTGGCGGAACGTAGACAACGTCGAAGGAATCTTGTGCTGAAGTAATGCGGCGGCCTAAAACCACAACAGAACCCGAGCTCGGCTTCAAGATTCCGGCGGCACACAAAAGCAGCGTCGACTTTCCTGCTCCGGGCGGCCCAACAACTCCGAGCATTTCCCCCGCGCCGACATCGAGATCAATGCTCGAGAGCGCCCCGGCGGTCCCAAATAATTTAGACAGCGACCTGATCGACAAAATCGGACACGCCATTCCGCACGATGATCTGAGAACGGCGGTGTCGCGCAATCAGATCACAGCGCGACGAATCCTATTTACGTGAGCTAGGCGCGTTTTACGACCGGGAGGGCGACGGTGTTGGCTTCGATGCTTCCGCGGTACACCATTATGTCATCGAGTTTATGGTGCGGAACGATTACTCCGCCATCAGGCGAGGGAACCCGAAGAACGAATACGCGATCGCGAGTGCTCTTTCGGAATCCGCGTCCTTCGTAAATGCGATTGATGAGAATGCGTCGCACGATCACCATCACCGTCGCGAGCGTCGGAACCGCGATCACCAATCCAAGTGGCCCAAGCAGCTTGCCGATCACCAGCACCGACAAGATTGTGAGAACCGGTGGTAGGTCCACACCCTTCGACATCACAAGCGGAGAGACGACGTTCCCTTCGATGAGGTGAACGATTACACCGAGTCCGACGACGTAGAGTGCGCGGGTTCCTCCGCCGGGACCGCTGAGCACGAACAGCGCGGGAACCAGCGTTGACAGCAAGGTTCCGAAGAACGGAACAATCGCAACAAGACCGGTGAAAATTCCGAACGTCAGCCAGTACGGAACGTTCAGCAGATAGAGTCCGAGGGCGGTGAGCGCGGCGAGCACAGTCATTGTCGTGAGCTGCGCAACGATGTACGCGCGCAGCGTATCGGCAAGATCACGGAGAACGTCGCGGACCAGGTCCCGGTGCACCGGCGGGAAGAGCGCGATGACCCACTCCCGATATACTCCCGGCGCAAGCGCCATGTAGATGCTCATCACCATTACCGCGAACGCATCGATGAGCACTTGCACTGCCGAGAACACCTTGGGCACCACATCGCCTGCGGTGGAGGACAGCCGCTCGTACACCGCCTGCAAAACCTGATGCTGACCCGGTTGCCAGACCCCGCGCATCGCCGGGAAGCGCGCGACGAAGTTGTCGATCCCCTTCTCCCAGTTCGCTATGTAGTCGGGAAGAACGTCGATCAAAGCGCGGGTCTGCTCGACCACCGGAGGGACGAGCAAGCCAATCAGGGAGCCGAGGGCAACGATGGTCCCGACGACGGCGAGAAAAAATGCAAGTCGATCGGGAAGATGGAAGCGCTTCGCAAGAAAATCGCGAACCGCACCGAGGTATAACGAAAGAATTGTTGCTATGAAGAGGAGAAGAAAAACGCTGGCGGTCTTCCCCACCATCCATAGAAGCAGGACAGTGAGGATGATTGTCGTCAGGATCGGAGCGAGTTTTACTCGCTCCGCATTCGCATCGCTCAACTCGTCGTCTTCTCGTCCGGAATTTCTTCTGCTTCCGGAATCTCCTCGTGGTCCGGGGTGCCGGTTCCGAGCTGCTTCGCCGTGTCGGGAGCCGGCGCGGCAATCAATCCCATCTTCTGCTTGAGGGCCAATAGCTGCGCGTCGGCACCGGCGTTTCCGGCGGTCGCCTCGAGCTGCTTGAAATCGTGCGCCAGGCGATCGCCGCTGAACTCTCCCTCGATCTCGGCATGGGCGCGTATTTGCCGCTCGTTCTGGTCGATTTTCTCCTCCATTCGGGCGAAAGCTTCGAACGCGGATTTTTCCGAGATAGACGACATCGTCTCTGAGATTCTCTTCTGAGCTTCAGCGCGCCGCTGCTTCGCGAGAAGAAGATTCTTCTTTCGCGTTGCCTCTTCGATGTTGTCGTTGAGGCCGCGCAGTGAATCCTTGAGACGATCGGTCTCCTGCTTATGCGCTTCCCACGTCAGCTGCATCTGCTGTCCGCGTGAAACGTGCTCGCCGCGACGCATCAGCGCCTGCTTCGCGAGATCGTCGCGATTTTCCTTCACGGCCAGCATCGCGCGATGCTCCCACTCCTCGGCCTCGCGAAGCTCGGATGCGGTTTGGTCCTGAAGGCGCTTTTCGTCGGCGATGGCGGCGGCGACTTGCTGCTTCGCCTTAACAAGCTGCGAGCGCATGTCGATGATGATCTGATTCAACATCTTCTCGGGCTGTTCGGCCTGAGAAATCAGATCATTGACGTTGGAGCGAAAAAGACGGGCAATCCTATCGAAGATGCTCATTATTTATGCGGGCCTCCGCCGCGAAGATACCTCAAGTCCAAACTGACTACAACTACGAAGCCTTTAACGACAGGTCCGAGGTCTGAGGAGCGCAGGTGCCCAGGCGTCGGGTGAGGTTCCAGAGGCACAATTTACTGAAACCTCACCCGGTACCTCTAAGACCTCGGCCCCTGAGACCTCGGACCTGTAGTTACGCAGTTTTGTTTCAATCTGCTCTCCGAATTTGGTACAGCCTCTCCTTAGCCAATCGACGGCCCGTTGGCGTCGCCGCCAGGCCGCCGCCGGCCGTCTCACGATAACGGACATCCATTTCCCGCCCAATTTCACCCATCACGTCGATTACCTCGTCGACCGGAATCGCAAAGGTAATCCCCGCCATTGCCATCTCTATACCCGCGAGCGCGATGGCCGAACCCGTCGCGTTTCTGAACACGCACGGAAGCTCGACCAGCCCGCCAAGTGGATCGCAAACCAGCCCCAGCATCCCCTGCATCGTTAGAGCAACTGCGTGACCGACCTGCTTCGGCGAGCCGCCGAGCATTTCAGTCGCCGCACCGGCCGCCATTCCCGCCGCGGCTCCAGTCTCGGCCTGACATCCACCTTCCGCACCCGACAACGATGCCCGTTCAGCAATCACTGCTCCGATCAAACCCGCTGTTGCCAGTCCATCAACCAGTTCTTCGTCGCTGATTGAATTCGCCTTCGCGAGTCCGGTCATCACCGCAGGCAGAACTCCCGCTCCACCAGCAGTCGGCGCGGCGACGATCACGCCCATTGCTGCATTCACTTCCTGCACCGCAAGCGCGCGCGCCAGAATGTCGCGAAACGGCGTCGCTGCCAACGGACCAGGCGGACCATTCATCAGCTTTGCGGCATCTCCTCCAACCAGTCCCGAGGCAGAATAAAGATCTCCCGTCAAGCCATCGCCGATTGCGTCGCGCATCACATCCAGTGCGCGCTTCAGTGACGCGCGAATGTCAGCCGGCGACCGACCTTGATCACGTGCTTCCTTATCTATCGCAACTTCAGCCAGAGTCTTCCCGCTGGACTCGGCATCGTGAATTGCTTCGGAGAGAGATCGATACATCTAGCTCGGCGCTCCCCCGCCACTCACTCTGTCGAGTCTTCGAGCCCAACGCACCCAATCGAGGCCGCGAATTTCGTCGCGCACCCCGTCACCGGGAGACTCGTCGCACTCGATCACCATGAACGCATCGCCGCCTCTCTCTTTTCGCGTCAGTCTGAGTGTGGCGATGTTGATGTCGTGCTCGGCGAGAATTCCAGTGATTCTTGCGATGGAACCCTTCCTGTCTTCAGCTACGAGCACGATCGTATGGAAGTTTCCGGTCACCTCCACGGGGTAACCATCGATCTCTGTAACAACAACTCTGCCCGCGCCGAGGGATGATCCTGTCATCGAAACGCTCAAGTCGCCGCGCTCCATTTTCATTCTCACCGTGTTCGGATGAATCGCATCGGCGATCGTTGTTTTCTCGAATCGATAATCGAGACCTTCGCGTTCGGCGATTTGAAGAGCTTCGCGAATTCTTTCGTCGTCGGGACGAAATCCAAGGAGTCCTGCGACGAGTGCTTTGTCGGTGCCGTGACCCTCGCCCGTTCGCGCGAATGATCCGTGGAGCTCGAGCACCGCACTTTGCGGAGTTCCACTTACGAGTCCGCGTCCCAGTAGTCCGAGTCGACACGCACCTGCTGTATGCGACGACGACGGGCCGACCATCACTGGGCCGATTATGTCCAGGAGAGAAACCATATGAACTACCGGTAACCGGTAACCGAGGCCCGAGTCATCCAACCTTCCTGCGTGCCCGAGTTTTCAGAAGCGGGCGCAAATATCTTCCGGTGTACGACGCATTTACGTTCGCGACATCCTCGGGCGTACCCGCGGCGATGACTGCGCCGCCGCGGAATCCTCCTTCAGGCCCGAGATCGATGATCCAGTCGGCGGTCTTGATCACGTCGAGGTTGTGTTCGATGACGAGCACGGTGTTGCCACGAGCTACGAGGCGGTGAAGAACTTCGAGCAGCATTCGAATATCCTCGAAATGCAAACCGGTTGTCGGCTCGTCGAGAATGTAGAACGTGCGGCCGGTGTCGCGTTTCGATAACTCGGTCGCGAGCTTGACGCGCTGCGCTTCACCGCCCGAGAGCGTCGTCGCGCTCTGGCCGAGGTGGATGTAACCGAGTCCGACATCGTTGAGCGTGTGAAGCTTTTGATAGATGCGCGGCTGATTCTCGAAAAATGCGAGTGCGTCTTCGACCGTTAGATCGAGGACGTCCGCAATGCTCAACCCACGGAAGCGAACCTCGAGCGTTTCGCGATTGTATCGCTTTCCCTTGCACACATCGCACGGGACGTAAACGTCTGGCAGAAAATGCATCTCGATTTTCACGAGACCATCGCCCTCGCACGCTTCGCAGCGCCCGCCTTTCACGTTGAAGGAGAAACGGCCGGGGCCGTATCCGCGAATCTTCGCCTCGGGCATTTCTGCGAACAGCTCCCGAATCGGCGTGAAGAGTCCCGTATACGTTGCGGGGTTCGAGCGGGGCGTACGACCAATCGGACTTTGATCGATGTCGATCACCTTATCGAGATGCTCGAGTCCAGTGACGCGATCGTGCTCGCCCGGAATGACGCGGGCACGATAGAAGTGTCGCGCCATCGCGCGTTGAAGGATGTCTTCGATGAGCGTCGATTTTCCCGAACCGGAAACGCCCGTGACTGCGACGAACAGTCCGAGAGGAATCTCGACGTCGAGATTTCGCAGATTATGCGCGCGCGCTCCCTTGATTCTTATCGCTTTCTTTGGATCCATCGGGCGCCGGTCGGCCGGAATCGGAATCGACAGCTCGCCGCGCAGATACTTGCCCGTAATCGATGCGGGGTTCCGAGCAATTTCCTCGAAAGTTCCTTCTGCGATGACGAGGCCGCCGTGTTTCCCTGCGCCGGGTCCGAGATCGATGAGATGATCGGCCTCACGCATGGTTTCCTCATCATGCTCGACGACGATTACCGTGTTGCCGAGGTCGCGTAGCTGCCTCAGTGTCGCAAGGAGGCGCGCGTTGTCTCGCTGATGGAGGCCGATCGAAGGCTCATCGAGAATGTAGAGAACGCCCACGAGCCGTGATCCAATTTGCGTTGCGAGACGAATGCGCTGCGCCTCGCCGCCAGAGAGTGATTCCGCCGCGCGACCAAGCGTGAGGTAATCGAGGCCGACGTCGTTGAGGAATCGAAGCCGCTCGCGAACCTCTTTGAGAATCGGACCGGCGATGTCGGGGTCGAGTCCTGGTTTTCCGTTTCCGCGGACCTGCACACCTTCGAAGAAACTGAGCGCCGATGTGATCGGCATCTCCGTTATTTCACCGACGTTGCGATCGGCGACTGTGACCGCGAGAGACTCAGGCTTGAGCCGACGGCCACCACACGTGGTGCAGTCTCGTTCCTGCATGAACTCGATGAGCTCCATGCGAACCGCATCGGATTCAGTCTCGTCGTAGCGACGCTGAATGTTCGAGATGATTCCTTCCCATTTTCCCGCTGGAGCGCGGTCGCGCTTGGCCGACCCCGAGCCATAGAGAAGAATGTCTCGTGTTTCCTTCGAGAGCTGTCCCCAACGAGTGTTGAGATTGAATCCGAACTGCTTCGCGAGGCCAGGCAGAATGACTTTGCGCAGATAACCGTCGGGCTCGCCCCATGGCAGAATGACGCCCTCGAGAATCGAGATACTCGGATCGCCGAGTATGAGCTGCTCGCTGACTTCGCGACGTGTTCCGAGTCCGCCGCATGCGGGGCATGCGCCGAAGGGGGAATTGAAAGAGAAATGACGCGGCTCGAGCTCGGGTAGTGAGATTCCGCAAACGGGACAACCGTAACGCTCGGAAAAGAGATGACGCGAGTTGTCGTCGTATCGAACGACCTCGATCAGACCTTCAGCGAGCTTGAGCGCGGTATCGACCGAATCGGCGAGACGTCCGCGATCCTCTGTACGAACCGCAAGTCGATCGACGACCACGGAAATACTGTGATTGATCTTGCGATTCAGTTTTGGCGGATTCGCGATTTCGACGAGATCTCCATCGACGTATGCGCGAACGAATCCCTGCTTTCGCGCAGTTTCGAAGAGGTCCTTGAATTCGCCTTTGCGACTTCTGACGAGAGGCGCGAGAATCTCGATGCGTGTTCCGGTCGGCCACGTGAGGATCGTATCCGCAATCTGACCCGCACTTTGCTTCTCGACGGGACGTCCGCAATTCGCGCAATGCGGAGTTCCTGCGCGAGCAAAAAGAAGTCGCAGATAATCGTAGATCTCGGTAACGGTGCCAACGGTCGACCGCGGGTTGTGACCGGCGGTTTTCTGCTCGATCGAAATCGCAGGCGAGAGCCCCTCGATCGAATCGACGTCCGGCTTCTCCATGAGGCCGAGGAATTGGCGGGCATAAGCCGACAATGACTCGACGTACCGACGCTGCCCCTCGGCGTAAATCGTGTCGAAGGCGAGCGAGGATTTGCCCGAGCCGGATAGTCCGGTGACGACGGTGAGCCGATCGCGGGGGATCGTGACGTCGATGTTGCGGAGATTATGCTCTCGCGCCCCGCGAACGATGAGCGCTTCTTCTGGCATAGCTATCCAAGTTCGCCGATTGACCACTCAGATACAAGTCAGTCTGTAGTACGCAATCCGTAGTGATGTTATCTTGTCGCAACTTCCTTGGAGCCGGTCTTTTGGCGCATACAGACGCGGTAGTTGTGCTTACGACAATCGCCACAAATGACGAGGCGGTAACGCTCATTCGTGAGCTGCTCGACCGCAGACTCATCGCCTGCGGCACCGTTCTTCCGCAATCCCGCTCGATCTATCGCTGGGAAGGCAAGATTGCCGATGAATCCGAAGCAGTATTGTTGCTCAAGACTCGCTCGGGTTGCGTCGAAGGGCTGCGCCGCGCGTTCAGCGAGCTGCACCCATACAAAGTCCCCGAGCTCCTCGCCATTCCGGTTACTGGCGGGCTCGAGCGCTACCTCGGCTGGATCAACAGCGAGACGAGCCTCACGATCGCGTAGGGACTTCGGACGGGTGTGATCGTCTATCAACGTGACCCGCCGATCGATCACGTTCGCAATCGTTGGCCTTTGGCTGGCCGGCCTCGCACTTCTATATAGAAGGAGCACGTCAGAGTCGCCCGAGCAATCGCTTGCTGCAGCAGGAATGCGAGTGTCGCCGGCGACTTACTACTATCGAGTCGAACAAGCGGGCGCGCAAATCGGCGCAGCGTCATCGGCAATCGACACGACTACGACGCAGCTCACTGCAACTGATTTCGTCCGCGCCGCGGTTCCCGCCGGTCGCGACACGTTCAGGTTGCAAGCTCGCTCCGAAGCGCACTTCACACGTGCGCTCACGCTCCGCGATTTCATTCTGAGAGTTCAGGGTGACGTGCCTCAGTTCCTTCTTCGCGGCGTGATGCAAGGTGAAGGCAAATCTCGAACACTCCAGATTACGACAGAGACGCCAAAGCGCCACGCAACCACTAGGGAATATGACGTGGCCGGCTTGATGTTCCTGCCAACGGTGGCCCCGTTGCCGGTGATGTTGGGCAAATCACACAAGCCGGGCGTTGCATTTCCCGTCGGAATCTTCGATCCGATGTCACGCACGATCAGAAACGTGAATCTGAAAATCGAGAGAGATTCGTTGTTCACAGTTACCGACAGCGCCTCGCTCGATTCCGCGACGGCGCGCTGGGTTTCCGCTCACACAGACACGATTCGCGGATGGCTTATCAGCGGCGACGTTCCGACAGTGACGGCCTGGGTCGATGAATCGGGCAGAATGATCGCGGCGACCGAGCCGGGAGGAATTTTTTTCTCACGAACGGCGTTTGAGATGGCGTTCGAGAATTTTCGATTGGAATCCACCGCCGAACCACGTCGTCGTTTACGGAGCAACACAGATGGTCGTCCTAAGATGACGCCATGATAGAACTCACTTCACTCACCAAGCGTTACGGCTCATTCACTGCCGTCGACGCGATAGATCTTCGCGTCCCCAAGGGCGAGCTATTCGGCTTCCTCGGACCCAACGGAGCCGGCAAGACGACAACGCTCCGCATGATCGCGGGAATTCTCCGGCCAACCGGTGGGACCGTGCGCATCGGCGGAGTCGACATCGCCGCCGACCCAATCGCCGCAAAAAGAATTCTCGGATTCATTCCCGATCGACCTTTCATCTACGAGAAGCTCACTGGCATCGAGTTTCTGCGATTCGTAGGCGGTCTGTACAGTCAAAACGGCAAAGACATCGAGCATCGGAGCCGAGAGCTGCTGGCGTTGTTCGATCTGGAGCAATGGCGTGACGAGCTGGTCGAGAGCTACAGCCACGGCTTGCGGCAAAAGCTCATCATCTCGAGCGCGCTCGTTCACAAGCCAGACGTGATTGTCGTCGACGAGCCAATGGTCGGACTCGATCCAAAGGCAGCAAGAATTCTCAAGGATCTGTTCCGCGAATACGTGAGACGCGGCCATACGATCATGATGTCGACGCACACACTCGAGGTCGCCGAAACAATGTGCGATCGCATCGGCATCATTCAGAACGGAAAGATTCGGGCGCTCGGCACAATGGCTGATCTTCGCGCAGCTTCGGCGCATGGAGATTCCGGACTCGAAGACATCTTCCTCCGCCTTACCGGAGAGAACGCCGCCCGCGAATTCGTGGACGTGCTCGATGCCTGAGGAGATTCTCACTCCGAGCTTTCTTCATCTGCTTTCGCCGAAATGGCAAAGCATCCGCGCGCGCGCCACGAAAAAAGAAAAAGGATCGACGGGACGCGCCGCCATTCTTGGAGTGCTCGCAGT
>JBGQKT010000123.1:0-9686 GCA_041499635.1 Gemmatimonadaceae bacterium | reverse complement strand
GCCATCACTCCCTGGATGTAGTAGCGCTGCAGGAACAAAAAGACGACCATCACCGGGATTACAGTAAGGACCGATCCCGCCATCATGAGCTCCGTATCCTGCACGTGCTCACCGGACAAATTCGCGAGGGCAACGGGAAGCGTGTAATGCGACGCGTCGGCAAGGACGATCAACGGCCACATGAAATCGTTCCACGTCGCGAGAAATGTCCAAATTGAGAGAGTCGCAAGGATTGGCGCGATGCCTGGAATTACAATGGACCAGAAGATTCGAAATTCCGACGCGCCATCGACGCGTGCCGCATCGAGCATCTCGTCGGGAATCGAGAGAGCGTACTGCCGCACGAGAAAAATTCCGAAGATACTTGCCAATCCCGGGATGATCACTCCCCAATACGTATTGATCAGTCCCATGTTCTTGAGGAGGAGAAAGAGTGGCAGCATCGCCACCTGCACCGGAAGAACAAGCCCGGTGGACAACACGCGGAACAATCGATCTCTGCCGCGGAATCGCAACTTGGCGAACGCATAACCCGCCAATGAATTGATAAAGAGCGATGCGAATGTGACGACGAAAGCGACAAACGCACTATTGAGAAGATTTCTGCCGAGGTTGAGGCGAGTAAAGAGATCGGTGTAGTGAGCGAAGGTGATTGTGCTCGGGAAAAAATGAGGCGGATATGTGCTCGCCTCTCCTGACGGCATAAGCGAAGCGGAAACCATCCAGATCATCGGCAGGATCGCGAGAAAGGCGCCGACCACCAGGAGGACGTAAAGCATCACCCGTGCGATGCGCTCACGTTGCCGTGCTGAATCCATGACACTTTCGCGCGAGCTCATGCGCGCTCTCTCTGCAAACGGAATTGCAAGAGGGTCATGACCAGGATCACGATGAAGAGAACGAACGCGATCGAAGCTGCGTATCCCATTCGCCACCAACGGAACCCTTCCTCGTACATGAGAAGAACGACGCTCGTCGTGCTGCGCAGGGGACCGCCCTGAGTCATCACATAGGGCTCGGCGAATAACTGGAAGTAGCCGATCATCGTGATGACGGAAATGAAAACAAGAGTTGGAGCGAGCATCGGAAGAGTGATGCTGAAGAAACGGCGGACTCCGCCTGCACCGTCTATTGATGCCGCGTCGTAAAGCTCCTCTGGAACCGCTTGGAGCCCGGCGATGAAGATGAGCATGTTGTAGCCGAAGCTCTTCCACACCGCCATGAGGATGATTGCGGGCATCGCCCAATGCGGATCACCGAGCCAGTCGATAGGAGCGATGCCAATTTTCGAGAGGCCGAAGTTGATGAGCCCATAGCGCGTGTGATACAGGTAGCGCCATACGATCGCGACGGCGACGAGTGTTGTGACGAAGGGAGTGAAGTAAATCGTGCGGAAAAAGGTCTTGAAGCGAACGAGCTTTGAGTTGAGCAGAAGTGCTGCGCCTAGTGAGACTGCGATTGTCAGAGGCCCGCCAACAAAGGCGAAGTAAAAAGTGTTCTTGAGCGCTTGCCAGAAATCGGGAGTGTGGAGGAGCTTGCTGTAGTTATGGAGGCCGACGAAGCGAGTGTTGGCCGGATTAGCGATACCATAGATGTCGAAGTCGGTAACGCTGAGCAGAAGGGAAGCTGCGACAGGAAGAAAAAAGAAAACGCCGATCAGGAGAAGAGCAGGCGCTAGAAAGAACCACGCTGCGGTGTTGGCCTCGGATGGCACCCGCGCGCGAATCGGCTTCACCGGATTGCCAGCTTTCGCTGTTGTTGCTGGGCGAGCAGCCAACGTCGTTTTTCGAGAAGTCCGTTCACGTCGTTGTCGAGCTCGAGTAAAGTTTGATCGACCGTTTTGCGGCCGCGAACTGCTTCCTCACCGTGCTCGAAGACCTTCGTTGCGATTTGCTCCCACTCGGGAACTTTCGGAGTTGGAACAACGCGGTCGAGCTGCTCGCGAAACGCGCGAGCGTAGCGATTGTTAGCGAGAGACGTATCTCGCCACGCCTCTCGGCGCGGGGGGAGATCGCCCGTCAGCTTGTAGAATTGAAGTTCAACTTCAGGGCGCGAGAGATATTCCATCAACTGCCACGCTTCGCTCTTGTGAGTTGATTTTCGAAACAATGAAAGACTCGCCCCGCCGGCGAGTGACACACCCGGTCCGTTCATGCCTGGCAACGATGCCGTCATCCATTTGTCCTGCATCGTTTTCGGCAGACGATTGGTGAACTCGCCTATCTGCCACGGTCCGCTGATATACATAGCGATGTTTCCGCGCTCGAATTCTTGGTAGAGATTCGAGATCTCCGACGCGCTCAACGCAGGCGCGAGGCCGTCACGATAAAGTCCGACGTAGAAGTCGAATGCTTTATGAAACGGCGGCTCGTGAAACGCACCGTACTGTCCGTTGTCGCGAAGTAGTGGAGATCCCGCCTGCAAACCAAGAATTACCGGCGGCGGCCATTCGGTTGTGGGGATGAGAATCGGATATTGTCTCGCGGTCATTCGCGATTTGATCTTCTCCATCGCTGCACGCCAGTCGGCCCATGTCATCGGCATTTGCTTGTAGCCCGCTGCTGCGAGAAGATCTGTACGGTAGAAGATCACTCGAGTGTCGACGTACCATGGAATGCCGTAGGTCTTACCGTCGACGACGTTCGTATCCCAAATGCCCTCGAAGAAATCCGGGCGAGGAGCGTCGGTCGATTTGGCAACGAGCGCATCGAGTGGCTCGAGAGCGTCGATGGCTTCAAACTCCGGAACCCACGTGTTACCGAGCATCGCAATGTCGGGTGTTGCATCACCGACGTAGGCAGTGAGGAGTTTCTCGTGCGCTGCGGACCACGGGATTTGCTGCACTTCGACTTTGATTCCAGGATGTGCGCGCTCGAACCCTGGAATCAATTGCGAGACTACCTCACCCTCGCGTCCCATTGCCCAAAGGCGAAGCGTCGGCTCGCGGGATGAAGAAGAGGAGCACGCGCCGACGACGAGAAGCAGCAGTGGCGCGAGTTTAGTGATCAAGCCAACCGCCGGTAAATCCGGCTCTCCTGAGTCCGCTCACGATGTAGGGATTTTTTCTCATCGTCTTCCAGATCAGATCGGAGCGATAGTTCTCGATCATTGCGATGATCGGGCCTTGATCGATGCCGAGGTAGTCGGTGTCGAACCATCCGAGTGCGGGGACGACTTTCCCGTAACGCGGCTTAATGTCTCCGCCCAACGTTGGATCGAAATCATCGAAAAACCCGTAGGTGGAGAAAAGATCGTCGCCGTATTTCTCGCGCATTTTGATCAGCGCGGGAATTGCGATCTCGGGAGCGAAGGCAATCGAACCACCTGCGGCGGTGGGAGCGATGGTTCCGTCGTCGCGGATCTCACCTGCTGCAGCACCGCGAGCGGCGTACGTGAAGAATTTTCTTGGCTGGCCATTGATGACGATCGTTGTGTCGAATGGACCGTCCCCGGCTGTCAGTCCCCAGATGTCAGGCCCGTAGTCTTTCCATCCATCGGGATTTGCCGTGGCATATGCGCGCTGTGAGTAAGTCGCGCGGCGTGAGTTCTCGAAATAATCGATTCCTTTCGCTCGCATGTACGCATCCTGGATTCCGCGGAAATCAATCCAGATGTGCGAGTACTGATGACCAAAGAGTGGCGCGAAATTCACATGCTGGTATCCGTAGAAATCAGCCCAGTTGTAGGTACGCGTCCATTCCGTCCAGGCTGCCGGGTCGATCGGATGAGTAGGGGAGCCGAGTCCGAGGATGTAGACAATCATTCCCTCGTTTAGCCCGTGCCAGTCTGAGTTGATGAATCCGTTCTCGGGCTTCCAGCCCATGCTGACGAGCGGCGCCTGGGGCCGTACCCACTGCCAGTCGACGCGAAGGTAAATCGAGTCAGCGTAGGCGCGGATGGCAGACTCAGTCGGAGTGGCGGTGGTGAAATACGACTGACAGAACAGAATGCCGGCGAGAAGAAGCGAAGTATCTATGGTAGAGAGCTCGACCTGCTCGAAGCGATAACCGGTCTGCATGTCGAGGAAGTGATAAAAAAACCCTTTGTATCCTGTGACTGCTGTGGCCTGTGGACCTTGCGGTGCATTGTACATGAAGCGCAGCGTCGAGAGAACTCGATCGGCAGCAGCAGTACGTGAGACGTAGCCTCGCTCAACGCCGATTGGATACGCAGTCAGCGCAAATCCAACTGCCGCGACACTCGAAAAGCTTTTTGTTGGCCAGCGATCGGGTGTGAGGCCGTTGCTCGCGTCACTTTTTTCCCAGAACCAGGTGAAAGTTCGCTGCTCGAGAGTGTCGAGAAATGCAGTCTGCCTCACAGTGAGCTGCCCGGGAGGGAGCGGACCGGTGATCGTGTTGTTCAGCGCTGTCGAGCAAGCCGTCAGTGCGAACAGCGAGGTAAGAATCGCGCGAGCGAAGACAGAGCGAAGGCGCTGCATTGACATCCCGGTGATGAAGCGAAGACTGCGGCCGCTTGTCAGGCGACCGCAGTCTCACTCCGCAGAAAGACGGCCACGGGACACCTGAAAAGGTGCCCGTGTGAAAAGCGGTTAGAAGTTGAGCTCTGCGCCAAGCTGATATCTCCGGGCGTCGGAGACGGTGCACCCGGCCTTGCCGAAGTTCACGTCCTTCGGGTTGCCAGTGTTGTAGCAGCCGAGGTTGTCGTGGTTCAGAGCGTTGAATACGTCGAGAGTAATTCCAATAGCGGTTGCGCTCGTGCCGAAGCGTGGGAAGTCCTTACGCAGACGCATGTCTACGTTCTGGTATGGAAACGTACCGGGAACGGTAAAGCCACCCACAATGCGCGGGTTATTCGTCGTCTGGTCTGCAAGACCGCAGAACCGGCTGCATCCTTCGTCAAGCCTGTATTTCCCCCCGAACGTCGCCAGACCTGACCACTGGATCCCGAAGAGATACGGAATGTCAGTGATCCAGTTACCTACGAGCCGGAATTTTTCATCGTTAGTGGAAGCGTGCCTCGGAATTGCGGCGGGGTTGGGAAATGCGAACGTCTGACCCAGCTCATCGACGCCCTTCAGGTCACGCTGGGCGTATGTAAGCGCGAGTCCAGCTCCCCAGCCAAACGCATCGAGCGATGGACGGCTATAAGCGCGATCGAGCCGACCCTGGATAGAGTGATACCACGTCTCGCCCTCGTTATCGCCGAAGATGATGTTGTTGTATCCGTGGTCTGCCCAATTGAACGGGAAGTTGCAGCATGTCCCGTCCTTATTGAGTCCGCCACTGGCAACTCCTTGCGTGAACAGATCCTTTGCGTGCTGATTTGCATACGTGAGAGATCCGGAAAGGCCAGCCGGGAAGACCTGGCGAATTCCAAGACTCCACTGTATGGAATGCGGAACCTTGAACTGATTATCGATCACCCAAAGCTCCGGCTTACCTGATGAGTGAGCCAGCGCGTCCAGCGTGGCTTTGTCGGCGGTAAGATATGAATCGTTCCACGGAACTTCCGTACCCGTAGGTGCCTGTCCCTTCGGAGCGAAAAAGACGTCAAATGACGGATGCGAAATCTTTTGCTTTTCGTCAATCGCTACGTCAAATGGAATTCGATCGTAGTAAATCCCCCAGCCACCGAAGACGGTTGTTTTGGCCGCTTGATCGACTGAATAGGAAAAACCCAGTCGCGGCTGGAACGCTTTCTTGTAGGGCGTGCGATCATGTCCCGTGGCGATGTAGCGATTGAGATCGAGCGGAACCACGAGTTGGGAGGCGTACTTTCTCAGCGTATCCGCGCCCGCCTGCTGAGTGACCTGATTCGTGTTCAGCATGTTCGACTCATAATCCCAGCGGACGCCAAGATTTAACGTCAACTGCCTCACCGGACTCCAATCGTCCTGGATGTAGGCGCCGATTTCCTTGTTACTCGACTTGAGAAACGGGTCACCCGTTCCGTAAAACAGGTGAAATGGCGAGGCAAAATTGTAGACCTGATCGCCGTTACCCTGAACATTCCGGACAGCCTGATACTCAAACTTTGGAGTACCATCGTTGTCCTTGTTGATATCGTAGGTTGGGAAGTCGGCGCTCAGACCGCCCTTGAACACATGCTCTCCACCAAGCTGAAAGCCGGTGTAGGTGATGTCGTCACGGAAGTTGGGACCTTTCTGAATGAACTCCTGAATACTTGCGTTGCTGCCAATCTCGGCGCAGCAGTTGTCGTACACGTAAACCCGGTGAGGCGTACCGGGGACGTTGGGGCTAAAGCCGCGATGAAACCGCGTATAGCTTGCCAGAGCTTCATTGAGCCAGGGACCCGTGAAATAACTGTGCTTGAGCTGCACAACTGTATTGTAGTTGTGGTTATTACTCGCATAGCCGAGCGCCCGCTTATCTCCAAAGTCAGCAATGTCGGTTTCATGACGGTTGCTGAAGCTGAGCTCAGCTGAAGATTTGTCGTTGATCTGATCGCTCAACTTTCCGAAGAGCAGAGTTTCCCGGAAGGGCCTTACAAAGCTGCCGTTGTATTGCTTGAGATTGACAGTATCAAGCGCCGGAAAACCCGACGGAGGAATCGGCATGTTGACGGTAGCGTCACGGTTCTGGTAGTTCCCTTCGTAAGAACCAAAGACGTGGATCTTGTCTTTTACGATTGGACCCCCGAAGCTCAGCGCCGCAAGCGTTCGCTTATAGTCGGGCTTCACGAAGTTCTTATTGGCGCGCTGAAACGAATCCTCCGCCACCATTCCCTTATTCTGAAAGCCAAAGAGCGCGTTACCATGCCACTCGTTACCGCCCGATTTAGTCGTTGCTGTAATTACCGCGCTCGATGCTTTCTGGTATTCGGCCTTGAAGTTCTGACCGATGACGCGGTACTGGTCAACGGCATTACGGGGGAATGGATTGCCACGACTGGCATCCTGTCCCGAGATTCCCCCTTGGGTCATGTCGTTTTTGAAGCTGGTTCCGTCGATGAAAAGATTGACACTGGACGGTGCCTGGCCACCCGCTGAAACGGTTCTGGTATTTCCGTCGACGCGGTCTTCAGTAACCGTGACGCCTGGCGATAGCTGCGCAAGATCGAGAAAGTTGCGGCTCGGAGTTGGCAGCTTCTGGATCTGCTGCGGGGTTACGTTGGTTGCGACTTCGGACGTTCGTGTCTCGGTCGCAGACGCGGCTGTTATCACAACCTGACCGAGTTGAGCAGCCTGCTCGACGAGAGGGAAATCCTCTACTTTTACAGCTCCAATCTGGACCAGTACTCGGCGTGTAATCGGCGAGCTACCGATTCGTCGAACGGTCACGTCGTAGCTCCCCGGGATTAGACCCGGAAGAACATAAAAGCCCTGATCGTGGCTGATGGTAGACCGTTGAATTCCACTTTCAACATTCCGGGCAAGTATTTGAGCATCGGCGACGGGGGCGCCTCCGCTCGTAACCGTTCCCTGGACCGTTCCGGTGGAGGTCTGGGCTGACGCGCTGCCCACGGCCAACACTGCAAGACCAAGGACGGCTAATGTCTGTCCAAACCATCTCACAACATTTCGGGTGATCATACAACTACCTCCAGTGGTAATGATGGAACACGTGAAACGACTGCAACGAATGAATGCTCATGCATGTCCGGGTTGACCGCATGAGGAGCGAATGACGAGAGTGGTGCCGAGCAAATCCTGTCGATGGATGTGCCGTTCTTTGTCGCGAAGGGACGCAATGAGCTTTGCCATCGCACGCTCGCCGAGTTCTGCTATTGGAACATGAACTGACGTGAGAGGTGGATTGAGATAGCGAGCGATAGTGATGTCGTCGAAACCGGCGACTGCCATGTCGTCGGGCACTGTGATGCCTGCTTCGCGCAAAGCGCTCAACGCACCGATGGCCATTGAATCGTTTGCGGCGAAAATCGCTGTTGGTCGAGGGCGAATCTCGAGGAGAGCGCCGGCTGCCTCATACCCGGAATCTTCTGTGAAATTTCCGCGCACTTCGTAGCGGGGGTCACGCTTGATCGAGGCGGCTCGAAGCGCAGCACGATAGCCGAGCAATCGCTCGTGCCCGTCGATGTTTCTCGGTGCACCGGTGATGATTGCGACGCGCTGGTGACCGTGTGAAATGAGATGTTGAACGATAGCGCGCGCTCCCCGGGTGTTGTCGATGTTGACCGAGTCGAAGGCGGCGCCGCGGATTGCGCAATTGAGAAGGACGACGGGATGCGCGTCGGGGAGATTAGCCATGAGGGCCTGCGCGTCGATGTCGGGCGACATGATGATGACTCCATCGACTCGTCCCCGCATAGCGCGCATGGCGCTCTCGATCTCGCTTTTGTCGTGGTGAGAATTGGAGATGATGAGGTGATATCTGGCTCGTCTTGCGGCGATATCGATTCCGCGGATGACTTCAGAGAAGAACTCACCGTAGAGGTCGGGGAGGAGAACTCCGATGGTGTTGGTGCGGCTGGTGATGAGGCTTCTGGCACCGCCGTGAGGGACATAGCGCAGGCGAGCGGCGATATCGCGGATTCGGCGGCTGGTTTCTTCGCGGACAGGTCCGCCGCCGTTGAAAACCCGGGATACAGTAGCGACCGAGACGTGCGCTTCACGCGCGACGTCCCTGATGGTGACCGTGGTTCGTGCAGGTGATGCCGATCCGTTCTTGGAGGCCATTCAATGTAAACGTTTACATAGCGTGCACATCAATGTCAAGCGCACCCCAGTGATTACTAATTAGAGCTGATGAGATACTCAAAAGCTTTTGCATTCTGGCCAGTGCTTCTCGGATTGATTGCACTCGACTGCACCACCAAGAATCTGGCCGTCCAGAAACTCTCGCCTGCGCATGTTCCGCATCGGGTCATCGGCGATGTTGTGAGATTCACGCTCGCATACAATCCTCACGCAGCCATGGGGCTGTCGCTTGGCTCTTATTCACGAGTTGGGTTCGCACTTCTTGCTGCAGTTATGCTCGGCGGACTCGTGGTTTATCGCCGACAAATTTCAGCGCAGAACAGCGCTGCAGTAGTTGCGCTTGCGTTAATCGGTGGCGGAGCCGCCGGTAACATGATGGACCGAGTCCGCTCGTCACTCGGGGTGGTGGATTTTATCGACGTCGGAGTCGGCAACACGCGATTCTACACGTTCAACCTCGCCGACGCCGGAGTGTTCTGCGGAACGTTGCTTCTCTTGCTCGTGCTCATGAGACAGAATTCAAAGGCCTGAGGCGAGTCATCACCGGCCTCTGTAGAAAACGAGTCAAGCTAAGCCTCGCTTATGGCCAAGGTCCGCTGGCCTCTCTCGAGATCGAGAAGGAATTTCTTTCTCCACAAACCACCACCATAACCACAGAGCTCACCATTCTGCCGCACCACTCGGTGGCATGGTACGACGATCGCGATGCGATTATCACCATTCGCTCTTCCGACAGCGCGCTGCGCTCCCAATCGTCCCATGTCGCGTGCCTGCTGCTCGTAGCTGATGGTTTCACCGTACGGAATGCGCTGTAATCTCTCCCACGCTGCTACCTGGAACGGAGTTCCTTTCAGCACCACAGGAACCGCGAATTCGCGAATCTTTCCGGCGAAGTAGAGCTCGAGCTCCTTCTCGAGCTGAGCTATGTGCTTGTGCTGGCCCGGGACAACCGCGCAGTCGAACCATTTCGAGAGACGAGCGATCTGGGTTTCCAGCATTCTGCGATCGGAGAATTCGAGCAGACAAATTCCGTCAGCAGTTGCACCTG
>JBGQKT010000122.1:0-9713 GCA_041499635.1 Gemmatimonadaceae bacterium | reverse complement strand
TTCCCCGCTGTCGTCAACCCGCATGCGTGGAAGCCGCCGGCACTTACCATCGATAAGGCAAGACCACCCTTCACTGGCACGGGTGTGCGCTGGTTCGTGGTCGTTCCGTCGCCGAGCTCGCCCGAGTCGTTCGCGCCCCAGCAGTAGGCCGCACCTCCACTTGTCAATCCGCACGTGAAGTATCGTCCCGGACTAATTGTGCTGAAAGTGAGTCCCCCTGATACCTGGACTGGAATCGTGCTTAGATTCTGCGTTCCGTCGCCGATGGCGCCGCTGCTGTTATCTCCCCAGCAGTATCCGACTCCGGCTGCCGTGACTCCGCAGCTGTGAGCGTATCCCGCGAGAACTGATGCGAAGACTGCGGCTCCCGATACGGCGACCGGCGTTGGGCTCGTCGTCATCCCACCGTTGCCGAGGGAACCACCGTTCGTTCCCCAGCAGTAGCCCACGCCGTTCGAAACGGCGCAGCTATGTGTTCGACCGGCGCTGATATTGGAGAATGACCGTCCGCCGGCAACGACCCTCAACGAGACGTTTGTAGAAAATGATCCGTCACCCAGCTGCCCGTCGCTGTTAACGCCCCAGCAATACGCGGCGCCCGTGGTGACGATGCCGCAACTATGGAAGTATCCGGGGATCACCGCGGTGAAGACCAGCGGGATTCTTACGCCGAACGTGTCGCTGGTGCCCGACAGATTAGCCGACTCAGCGGTGAGCGTGTAATCCTCACCCGGGCTGTCGATCCTCAGATCTGAAAAAATTGCAATTCCGTTCACGGGTGCGACAGTTGTCGTGCCTGAGAGCGTTCCGTGAGCGCTGTTCTGGCCGATTTTAACGGTGACGTTGTCTGACCACGTCGTGACCGCGTTGCCGGCCGCATCCCGAATGCGCACTACCACTGCGGGAGTTATCGTCGCTCCAGGGAGCGTTGTCGCGGGCTGCGTGATGAACGTCAGCGCGAGGGGGGGACCGATAATCACGTTTATTTCCGTGCTCGTGGCTGACGCGAGACCAGGCGACGTGGCAGCGAGTGCGTATCCTGTCCCGGCAGCTGTGATACTCAGACTACTGAAAATGCCAACCCCGTTCACGGCGTTGACGCTGGTCACGCCGGTCAAGGTGCCGCTAGTCGGCCCGGCCGCGAGTGCCAAGGTGATGCGGGATGTGGCGCCGAGGACTGTATTGCCCGCGGCATCCTGCACCGAGATTGAAATCGGGAGCACGGCGTTCGCCAGAACTGTCTGGGGTTGGAACGTGAATGCAAGCTGCGCAGATGGGCCGGCGACAACGGTGAACTTGTCGCTAATCGCGGTGGTAAGATTTGGCGACGTTGCGGCGAGGGCGTAGTTAGTCCCCTGGCCCCTGATTGACAGCTTTGAAAAAGTCGCAACACCGTTCACCGCCGCGACGGTAGTTGTTCCGATGAGAGATCCATTCGGATTGTCTGGCGAGACATTAACCGCCAGCGTTACGCCGTTCGTCGCTGTCGTGACGGTGCGGCCATCCACATCCTGAATCGCGACAACTATATCGGGCACTGATGTCGCGGCGGTCACACTTACAGGCTGGGTGATAAATGTTAGCCTGGCCGCAACAGGAGGTGCTGTCGCCTCGGTGCAGGCGATGGATAGAACGACGGCACCTGTCCGCAGGAAATATTGAGTGTGCGGGCGGCGAGATTGAGTACGCATCGGCGAGCTCCTCACGAATCACTGATGAAACGGACATCCCTTCTTAATTTGCTCAGACCGTAGTCTGAGAGCGGCGACGATCTTTTCTAGTGGCAAACTCCCGATGTAGAAGTGTACTGCGAGGAAGGATACTGGCCTGAGAGCAGCGACAGCGCTTGTGACTCGCTGCATGCAGTGGTACCCGCCGAGTACGGATTGTGATTCGCGTTTCTGAAGCAGAAAGTGTACGCCTGTTCGTGTCCGCCTCCGGGACAACTACCCGCTGTCGTATTCGCGGAGCCGTTCGGTGAATCCGTTCTGTAAGTCGTCGATCCTGTGATAGGCATCGGCGGCGGAAATGGCATAGGATTGAGATAAGTGACTGTCGCCGGCGCACTGCGCTGTGATCCTGCGACATCCACGATCGTCAGGACGTACCCGGTTCGCGTCCCGTACTTGAAGAACGGCACGTCGTAGGGTGAGCGAACGCCCATGCTCCATCGCGCCGGATTACTTCCTGGATTCGTGATTATCGCCGAGTACTCGTATCGATTCGAGTTAGGCGGATCGACTTTCGTAAGTGGCTTTCCGTCGATGAACGCCTCTATCGAAGTCGGATAAGGCACTGTGAAAACCACGGTGCTTCCACTCGGTATCGTTGTCACTCCCGTCGTCGCGTCCGTGGTCGCCGGACTGAACACAAAGGTGGCCGAGTCGCCGTGGATGACGCCGTGCCCCGTCCCCGAAACAGAAACGAGGGTCGGAGTTGCGGGCGCGGGTCCAGGTGTGCCGCCGCACGCCATTGCAGCAACTGCGATGATCGCTACTGCCAATCGCTTGATCATGTCGAGTCCTCCACTTGCGAATGTACCGTATGAGTGCAGTTGCGGTGAGTGGCTGCCTTGACAGTTCGTCCGCGAACGCGCATAGAGTCGTGCGCTGCTGAGGACGAAGATTCGCCAACACGTAAAATGGAGTCCGATTATTCCACCTAACGTCGTGGGAAAACTGGCTTATGCTCTGTGCCTCGTGCCGCTCGCGCTTCTCGTCGCGTGCGGCACGAAGAGCGAGAGCGCGCGAAACATCATTGGGTTGGCGCAGGTGTCGTCGGCGCCGGCACTCGACGATGCGCGCGACGGCTTCTACCGCGCTCTCGCTGACTCCGGCTATGTGCGCGACAAGAACATCACGATCCTCGAGCGCAACGCGCAGGGCGATATTCCGACGCTTTCGCTGATCATGAGTGAGTTCATGCAGCAAGGCGTAACGCAAGTCGCTACGATTTCGTCTGTTGCAACTCAGGCGGCGCTGAAGAGAGTCACCGATCGGCCAATCATCTTTGGCGCTGTTGCAAATCCGTACGTGATTGGGGCAGGAACTTCGCCGACGAATCATCGACCGAACATCACGGGCGCGGAAATACCTCTGCCCGTCGATTCCGCGATCTTCCTCGCACACGAGGCGTTTCCTGAGGTCAAAGTGTGGGGAACGCTGTTCGACCCTGCCGACCCATTCGCAGAGTTCTACCTCGCGATGGCGAAGAAAGCTGCGGCAGTTGCCGGCGTCGGTTTAGTCACAGTCGCGTGCACGTCGCCCGGAGACATCGGCTCAGGCATCCAGGCGCTCAAGGCGAATGGTGCGCAGGGCGTGGTGCAAATCCCCAGCGTCATGGTCGGTGGTGCTTTCTCGGCAGTCGTGAAGTCCACTCGTGCGGCGAACCTGCCGCTGATTGCAACATCCACCAGCTACCACGATGCACCCATTGCGTTCGGCTTGAGCTTTTACTCGAACGGCTACGACATGGGACTCGTCATGATCCGCGTGCTTCGCGGTGAAGATCCGGCGAAGATTCCATTTCAACGCGCGAACCGGCGCGTGCTCTTCGTCAATCTGAATGCGGCGCGCGACTACGGTCTCACTATCCCGGCCGCGATTGTGAATCGAGCCGATTCGGTGATCCGTGGAAACACGAAGCTGGCCTCTTCGTCGGCCGGCGCGCGCAACGTTGCTCCACCACCAGCACCACGACGCAGTAATCCACTCGAATTCTGGCTCGTCGCAATCACGCAGGGTCTCGCGTATGCGGCGCTCGCATGGGGCGTCTATCTATCGTCGCGAGTGTTGCGATTCGCCGACATCACACCCGATGGAAGCTTCCCACTCGGTGGTGCAGTTGCAGCAGCAATGATTGTCGGCGGCTACGATCCACTTCTTGCGACGTTCGTTGCTCTGCTCGCAGGAATGGTCGCGGGATACATCACAGGCGTGCTGCACACGCGACTCGGCGTCAAAGATCTGCTCGCCGGCATTCTCGTGATGACCGCGCTTTACTCTGTGAATTTGCACGTGATGGGAAAATCCAACATCTCGCTGCTCGATGTGCGCACAATCGTCGGAGATGTTCACTCAATTATTCCTGCATCGGTCGGTTGGTCGGACGATTTGTCGCTCGGCGTGTTGTTCCTCGCGATCGCGTTTGTGCTCGGCGGAATTCTTACGTGGTATCTCCGAACTGATTTCGGAATGGCGATGCGGGCAGTAGGCGACAATCCGGCGATGATCACTGCGCAAGGTGTCGATCGTCGCCGAATGATCGAGCTCGGTCTCGCACTCGCGAATGGACTCGTTGCATTTTCCGGTGCGCTCATGACTCAGCAGCAAGGATTCGCCGACGTGGGAATGGGAGTCGGTACTCTCGTCGCCGGAATGGCCGCGGTGATCATGGGCGAAACGCTTCTATTTAATAGAAGAGGGTTGGGAATCACGATCACGATGGTTGCTGTCGGAGCGATTCTCTTTCGCGGCATGGTCGCGCTCGCGCTACGCGCTGGCCTCAACCCGATCGATCTCAAGCTCGCGACGGCTGCATTCGTTCTCGGCGCGCTCGCGCTGCCGAAGCTGCGATACAGTCGTGGCTCATTCGGAGTAGCTCAATGATCGAGATCGAGCGACTCGAAAAAACATTCACGCAACCGGGCGGCGAAAAAGTGCTTGCGCTTCGCGGCGTCGATCTCACGATACCAACGGGCCAATTCGTCACGGTGATTGGCACCAATGGGTCCGGCAAATCGACATTGCTCAATGCGGTTGCCGGAAGTTTTATCGTAGACGCAGGCACGATTCGCATCGGTGGAACCGAGGTCACTCGTCAACCGGAATATCGACGCGCGGCTTTAATTGGTCGCGTATTTCAGGATCCATTCAAGGGAACGTGTCCGTCGATGAGTGTCGCCGAAAATTTGCGAATGGCCGAGCTTCGCGGTGGACGTCGAGGGCTGCGTGTCGGATTGAGTCGCTCGGCACTGGAGCGTTATCATGAGCTCCTGGTGGGACTCAAGATGCGTATCGAGGGAAGACTCAAGGCATCAATGGGAACGCTCTCAGGTGGTCAGCGCCAGGCGATCACATTGCTCATGGCAACTTTGCGACGGCCGCAGTTATTGCTTCTCGATGAGCACACCGCCGCGCTCGATCCCCGCGCCGCGGATCAGATCATCAACGTTACGAATAACGTGGTGCGCGAGCATTCACTCACGACACTGATGGTAACGCACGATATGGAACAGGCGCTGAGGCAGGGAGATCGAACGATCATGATGCACAAGGGCGAGGTGCTCGCCGATTTGTCGGGAGATGAGCGGCAGGGTCTCGATCCCGCTGACCTGGTCAAGCGCTTCGCCGAGTTGAGGTATACGGTCGAGTTCGCGGTCTCGGCGAAGCCCGCATAGTCGGGTTGATCGCTGCGCCGTCAGGCTTTCCGTTTCCGGATGTAGCGAACGCCTTCCATACTCTCGAAGTGCTCGTCCTGTGTCCAGAGCATTGCCTTGTGCAGTCGCGCAGTCGCCAGGATCGCGCTGTCTGCGAGAGGAAGTTTGAGTTCGATGCCGAGGCGGGCCGCTTCAAGGGCGAGATCGGGGTCCAGGTCAACCACCAAACCTTGTCGCATCTGACCGACAACATCGAGCGCGGCGTCCTCTCCCTTCTCGCGGAGCATCCGCTTGAACACTTCGAGGAGGCAGATCGTCGGAACCACCAGTCGATCGATGGCGAGAATCGGCGCTTCAAACGCACGCGCGTTGGGTCCACCATCCACGTATTCAAGCCAGGCTGAAGAATCGACGACGTTAGCGCGGAGATTTTCGCTTGTCCTGGGACGATGTCGCGGCTTCAAGTCGCGCGGCGGCACTAGACCCTGTCGTCGTCTCTGTCGACTTTGGATCCTACCCCTCGATAGGCGCCGCGAAGCTCCCTGAGAGATCGCACAGGAATGAAGCGGAGCTGACCGTTATATACGAGGACCTGGAGCTTCTGTCCTGGCCGGATGTGGAGTGATTCGCGGGCGGCTCGCGGTATTACGACTTGAAATTTGGGAGAAACGGTAACGTTTGCCATATCGACCCCGATCGATCGTCATTTCGTATGACGAAGTTAATACGCTCGCTGGCGAGGGGCAACGCACCCATCGCCGTACGTCCTTCGGCGACGATGGCGAGCAGGCAACCTGCGTCTACTGCCTAACTCGAGCTGCTGCCCATTCGCTGACAAAGTCGAGGTATCCCGTAACGTATGCTGGCGGAATCTTCCGCGACAACAGCGTGTGGTCAGTGCCCCGATAAACTTTGATCGTGATATCCTTGTGCTCGGTGCGCTTCAGCCGTTCGAGCACCGCAATCGTTGTTTCTGGGTCCACACTCTTGTCGTTTTCGCCGAGTAGGACGAGAAGTGGTGCGTTCAGTCGCAGCAACGTAGGCAGAGGGTCGTAGTAACGCATTCGCGCCGACGCCGAATAAACGGCAGAATCATATGCCGCGACTGCCGCGGGCATTTCATTCAAGTGGTATTTCGCGAAAGACGCGAGCTCCGCGTCTAGCGAATCAATCACCGCCGTGGTCGCGAGCGTCGGCTCACTCGCAGCTGCTTTATAGAATGCCCACACTCTGTTGCGTAACTCCAGTGCTTCGAGAACCACGCCGTGCGGCGCGTGCTTTTCCTCGAGCTCCTTCGCTACCGCGTACAACGTCTGCTCACGCGGAGAAACTGCTGCTCCGGAGCTCATGATGACGAAGGCGATGCCTTCGAGTTTCGATGCCGCAAGCGGAGCGACCCAACCACCTTCACTTCGACCGAGCAGCCCGATCATTTGCGGCACGATATCGCGTCGCTTTCTGAGGTAACGCACGCCCGAAGCAACGTCCTCCGCGAGATCGTCGTAATCGGCTGTTGCGAGACTTCCGCCCGATGGGGCGCTTCCACGCTTGTTGTAGACGAGAACCGCAAAGCCTCGGCTCGTGAGCGCGTTGGCGTGCGCTTTCCAAGCCGGGCGATCGTATGTCGACGGTCCAGATCCGTGCACGAAAACGACGGCTGGAAAAGGCCCGGCGGACCCTTTCGGCTCGACGAGAATTCCCGAGAGCTTTATCGGCCCATCAGAGAATTCGATCGGCTCGATTCGGCCGTTGTAGTGTCCACCTGGAAGACAGCCGATCAAGAAAGTGAGTGCCGCGCCGAGAACCGCGTACGACCGAAGACTGCGTTTCATTCTGATTCTCCCGTAAATGTCGGCCTCGTTCGAGTGACCTGACACGACGGTAGGCCCCGTCCCGTTGAGTCAGGTAGTAGTTCGTCCTGACAACACCAACAATCGAGGCTTTGCTTGAATCATCGGCTCGTGGCTTTCTCGGCGGCAGCGGTTCCGGAAGCGATCGGTCCTCGATTCAAACACAAAGAGGATGACGGGTGTTGTGTAAGAATGGCCGACGCATCGGAGCACGACATTAGAGCTGAGAGCTTCACTCGCCTCTATCGCGAACAGTCGGACAAGATATTCGGGCTGTGTCTCCGGATGAGTGGCGATTCGGCGAGGGCGACAGAGCTGGCACAGGATGTGTTCATCCGCGTTTGGAGAAACTTCGATCGAATGCGGCCGGGTTCCGATTCAGGCGCGTGGGTGTGGCGTCTTGCGATCAATGTCGTGTTGAACGGGATGCGATCGGACCGTCGTCTTCGCGCGCGCGAACATCTCGTTGCTGATGTCTCGCCGCATCTGAAGCCGCAGACGCCCGCCACGCCAATTCCCCTTAGACGGATCGCGCTCGAATCAGCGCTTCGCACGCTTCCTCCGAAGGCCAGGAGGGTTTACCTCCTGCACGATGTCGAAGGTTACTCGCACGACGAATGTGCGAAGCTTCTGCAGGTTGCGCCCGGCACCGTGCGATCACAGCTACACCGCGCCCGGCGACTAATGCGAGCAGTGCTCGAGTAATGACACTGCTGCAACGACGCGAGCATGCATCACTTCCGGAATCAGCCGGACATCTGGATGAAGCGACCGTTAACGATTTCGCTGACGGAGTGATGGATGCGGGTGCTTTGGCGGCAGCGAACCATCATCTCTCGGCCTGCCGGGATTGTCGTGCGGAGGTTTCAAGGCTGTCGGAGCTGATCAGTATTGCGCGGGCCGATGCAAATCTCGTTGTCGCCCCACCGCAGCTCGAGATCGTGGTTTTTGCGACAACGATTCATGAACGCCTCGTCAAGCGCCGAGTCATTGCGGGACTCCGTATCCCACTGCTGATTGTTGTTTTTTCTCTCGTTATCAGCTCTGTCATGTTCACCGCGTGGGTGCTCCTCGTGTGCAATCCAATGCATGAGCACGTCGTCGCGGAGTGTACTGAGCCGTGGTACTTCAAAGTTCGCGACGCGGCACGGGAACGGTACAAACAATTGCGCAATGAACAGCGGGATTTCGTGAGAAAAGGAGCGAGGGAGTTCTTGCCTTGACCGACCCGCATCGTCAGGGCAGTATGACTGCCATGAAGAAGCTTCTCGCCATCGCCGCAATTACGGGGATTGCCGCGTCGTGCAGCGAGGGCTCCGCACCGCTTAGCGAACGCGGGCTTCCGACGGCCCCAGTTGTCACCTCGAGCGCCGCCGTTCCAGGCCGCTACATCGTTACCCTGCGCGACGATCGTGTCGCAGCGGGTAGCATCGACGGTGTGGCGGAGTCGATGGCGTCCGAACATCATGCCGCATTGCTTCACGTCTATCACTCGGCAATGCATGGCTTCGCCGTCTCGAATGTGTCGGACAACGAGGCGTCATTGCTCGCGCTTGATCCGAGAGTCGGGCTGGTCGAAGCGGATCAGCTTGCGAGTGTGATTTCGATTCAGACTGGCGCGACGTGGGGACTCGATCGCGTCGACCAGGTGTCGCTTCCGCTGGATGGCAACTACTCCTACACCGCCGACGGCACCGGTGTGTGGGCGTACATAATCGACACGGGAATAAACCTCAGTCACGTCGATTTCGTCGGCCGTGCCCACAGAGGTATCGACGAAGTCACGCCGGGCGGCCCCGCAACCGATTGCTACGGACACGGAACTCACGTTGCCGGCACTATCGGTGGGACTACTTACGGAATCGCCAAGAAAGTAATGGTGGTGTCGGTGAGAGTTCTGGACTGCAGCGGCAATGGATTTTTTTCGACCATAATTGCTGGAATCGACTGGGTGACCGCAAATCACTTGTCGCCGGCAGTCGCGAACATGAGCCTGGGCGGAGGATTTTCCGCGACACTGAATCAGGCGGTAGCGAGATCGGTCGCATCGGGAGTGACGTACGCGATCGCCGCGGGCAACAGCAGTGTGAATGCGTGCACCTTCTCGCCGGCGAGTGAGCCGTCGGCGATCACTGTCGGCGCGACGACGATCACTGATACCTTCGCGTCGTTTTCAAATTTTGGATCTTGCGTAGACATCGACGCTCTGGGCGTGGGCATTATTTCGGATTGGATTGGCAGCAACACCGCAACCGCGACGCTCAGCGGCACGTCCATGGCGACGCCTCACGTCGCTGGAGTCGCGGCTCTTTACTTGAGCGCAAATCCAACTGCGACACCGGCGCAGGTCGCTGCAGCGCTTGTGAGCAACGCGGACGTGAACAAGCTGACGGGAGTTCCAGCAGCCACAGTCAATCTGCTTCTCTATGGCGGTTTCATTGCAGCGCCACCGCCACCGCCACCGCCACCGCCACCACCGCCACCAC
>JBGQKT010000121.1:0-9810 GCA_041499635.1 Gemmatimonadaceae bacterium | reverse complement strand
CGCGAAGCCGACGGTAATCCTGCATATGAGGCATGCTACATGGAGCCGTGGGCGTCACCATCATCGAAAGACTCCACCGGCACACAAAGGCGCTCGAATCAGATACGTCGTCACGGCAATGCTACCTCGAAACGCCGCACTGAAAAACTGAAAACTCCGGACGCGCAAACTGTGGCATTAGGTTCTCCGGGAGAACTTTCACGGGATTTCCGGAAGAACCCAGTTTTGGCAAGACGGTCGACCCGGCTTTGATAAGACATCGAAGCGCGCTTGCCAAAAACTGGCAAGGGGCTCCTCAAAAACTTCCCGTCACCTCTGCCTTGCGGAAGGAACTGCGACCCAGCCCTCAGATCACTTCCACAGTCGCCCGATGAATCGGTGCAGACGCGAGGCGCGAGTCACGTGTTATAAAGGTGGCGTCAAGTCCTTCCGCGAGGGCAATGTAGGCTGCGTCATAAGCGGTGAGGTTGTTTCGTAGCTCCCAGATGCGACGCAAGAGCAACTCGTGCGAATATCGCGTGATGGGGAACCGTTCAAGAAGCGCGATGGCCGACCGGCCGCGCTCTATCGAAATCTCGTGACGCGACGCGTAACGTCTGAGAGCGTGAGCCACCTCGATGTCGAGGATTGCCGGTGCGTGGAGCGTTTCCCTGGCGTCGACCAACCGAGCCTTGATGCGACGGGCCGCTGTCGATTCCAGCAGAAGCTCCAGGATAACCGATGCATCCGTTACGATCATTTTCCTCGGAAGCGACGAACTACCTGAGCAGGAGACTCACTCACCGAGACCGGCTCGAGCGAGTCGAGCTTTTCCCAGAGCTCTTCCATCGTCATCCGCTTTACGCTCTGTTCGAGCTCGACCCGCAGGAAGTCCGAGAGACTCATGCCGGCGCGGGCGGCGCGAACGCGCAGCTGACGGTGGAGGGAATCGGGAACGTGTCGTATCTGAATCATCTTGGCCATGTGCTAAACATGCATTGCATGTGCAACACATGTCAAGCTGCGGGTGACTGTTGCCCATCACTTCGTAACGACCCATCTTCACAATTGAAAATGAGAACCCGGATCGCAGGTGCGACATCATATGCCCGCAGTCGGTAGCAGCGTCCCGCGAAAAGATGGAATCGGCAAAGCGACCGGAGCGGCGCGGTACGCCGACGATATCGTATTCCCGGGCATGCTTCACGGTCGAACGGTGCGCTCGACAATTCCGCGTGGTCGCGTGCGATCGATTCGATACGACTTCGACACGACCGGTTTCACCATCGTCGATTATCGTGACGTTCCCGCAAAAAATGCTGTCGATCTGATCGCGCAGGACCAGCCTTTCCTCGTCGAAAGCGAAGTGAAGCACATGGCCGAGCCGATTGTTTTGCTCGCGCACGAGGACAAAGAGAAGTTGCTCGCGGCGAACGTCGTGATCGAATACGACGAAGACGAGCCGCTATTCGATCCTGAGAAATCCAGTTACGTCTTCAAAACGATCGACATCGTGAAAGGCGATGCCGAGGGCGCGCTTGCGAACGGCGACGATGTCGTGATCGTCGAGGGAACGTATCGCACCGGACACCAGGAGCACGTGTACATCGAGCCCAATGGTGTCATCGCAGTTCCCGAGGAAGGCGGCGTTGCGATCTACGGATCCGTGCAATGCCCATTCTATGTAATCAAGGCGCTTCGCTGCCTGCTCGGCTCCGCTCATCCGAACGTTCGCGTGATTCAAACCGAGACCGGCGGCGGATTCGGCGGGAAGGAAGAGTATCCGTCTATGATCGCGGGGCACGCGGTAATGCTCGCGCTCAAATCGAAGCGCCCCGTGAAAATCATTTACGATCGCGTCGAGGACATGGTCGCGACAACGAAACGCCATCCGTCGATCGTGCATCATCGCACCGCTGTTACGCGCGACGGTCGCCTTGTCGCGATGTACATCGACGTCCTGCTCGATGGCGGCGCATACATCACGTTGAGTCCGACCGTTCTTTCGCGCGGATGCATTCACGCGGCGGGACCATATCGCTGCGACAACATTCACATTCACGGGCGCGCAGTTTTCACGAACACTCCGCCCAACGGCGCATTCCGCGGATTCGGCGCACCGCAAACCGAATTCGCTGTCGAAGTTCACATGGATCGCATCGCGGAAACTTTGGGAATGGATCCCGTGGAGATTCGGCGCATCAATGCTCTGCGTCCCGGAGATACGACAGCGACCGGCCAAGTACTTCGCAACGATTGCAGCGCGCACATGGTGCTCGACGAAGCGGTTCGTCGCACAGACTTCAAGCGAAAGCGTGAAGAGTATCGCGGAACCAATCGCACGATTGGACTCTCATTGTTTTATCACGGCGCTGGATTCACCGGCGGCGGCGAGAGAACTCTCAAATCGAAAGCGCGACTCGATCTCACTCCGACTGGAGTCCGCATCGCGGTGGGAAGTACAGAGATCGGGCAGGGAACTCGTACGATGCACGCGCAGATTGTCACCGACGCGCTCGGCATTCCATATGAGACGGTCGAAGTCGCGCAGCCCGATACGTCGCGCGTTGCCGACAGCGGACCGACGGTTGCGTCGCGAACGTGCATGGTCGTTGGGAAAATTCTCGAAGAGTGCGCCGAGGAAATGAAAGTGAAGCTCAACGGTGTTTCGCCGGCGGAGTATTACGCGAAGCATGGACCATTTTCCGTCGAGCGAATGTACGAGCCGCCCGACTGGATCAAATGGGACGACAAGCTGTACCGCGGCGACGCGTACGCGACTTTCGGATGGGGATGCGACGTCGTCGAGCTCGAGATCGATCCTGACACGTTCGAGGTGCATCCGATCAAGATCACAGCAGTGCAGGAATTCGGTCGACCGATTCATCCCAATCTCGCCCGCGGACAGATCGAAGGTGGCACAGCGCAGGGAATGGGATACGCGCTGCTCGAGCACGTCGTGATGCGAAACGGCGCGATGGCAAACGCGCAGCTCACGAATTACGTGATACCAACAACGCTCGACATGCCCGAAGTCGATGTCGTGATGATGGAGAATCCGTATCCCGGAGGACCGTTCGGCGCAAAGGGACTCGGCGAGCTTCCGATGGACGGACCCGCGCCCGCGGTAGTGAATGCATTGAGACATTTCGGACTCGACGTGCGAGAGATTCCCGCGACACCCGAGCTCATCGCGAGCTGCGCCGCAGCCTGATGCGCTTCACGCTCAACGGCACGACTACAGACGTCGAAGCAAATCCCGCCGCACGCCTGCTCGACGTATTGCGCGAGGACCTCCTCCTCACCGGAACAAAGGAAGGATGCGGTGAGGGAGAATGCGGCGCGTGCACGGTTCTGATCGACGGTGAACCGGTGTGCTCGTGTCTCGTTCCGTTCTCCCAGGTCGAAAGCGCCGAAGTTCTAACGATCGAAGGACTCGGCGACGATCATCCGCTGCAGCACCACTTCATGCAGGAAGTCGGCGCACAGTGCGGCATCTGCACGCCGGGAATGATCATGGCCGCCCTCGCGCTCGGCGAGAATCCAACGCTCGATGAAGTGAAAGTCGCTCTCGCGGGAAATCTTTGTCGCTGCACGGGGTACTCCGCGATTTATCGAGCGATCATGAAGTGGAGTAACGAATGAGGACTGCGATCTCGGATCTCGATCTTAGACGCGCGTCTTCACTGGATGAAGCGCTTTTGATTTTGCGTGATGAGCCGCGCATGCCTGTCGCGGGCGCGACTGACGTGTACGTCGCCGTGAATTTCGGAACGCTTGCGCCGAAGCGGCTGCTCGACATCTGGGGACTGGATGAGCTGCGCGGAATTTCATTGCGCGGAGAGACGATAGTGATCGGCGCGCTCGCGACGTACACATCGCTCATTCGATCGCCGATAATCGTCGAGCGATTGCCGATGCTCGTCGACGCATCGCGACTCGTTGGTGGACCGCAGATTCAGAATCGTGGAACAGTCGGCGGGAACATCGCGAATGGATCGCCGGCCGGCGATTCGCTCCCTGTATTCTCTGCAGTCGATGCGATTGTAGTTCTGAGAAATGCAACGGCCGAGCGGCGAGTTCCGTTCAACGAGTTTTACACGGGATACCGCGCGACGGTAATGAAATCCGACGAGCTGATTGTCGCGGTCGAGGTCGAGCCGGTGGAAGGGAAGCAGTGGTTTCGCAAAGTGGGAACGCGAGCGGCGCAGGCGATATCCAAGATTGTTGTTGCGGCGGTGCGAGCCTCGCCGCCAAGGATTGCGTTCGGTAGTATTGCGCCGACAGTCATTCGAGTTCCTCGCACTGAGGCGGCACTCTCATCGGGCGCATCGATCGATGAAGCAGCTCGGATTCTTGCTGGGGAAATCGCGCCGATAGATGATTTGCGATCATCGGCTGAGTACCGGCGGCGGGTGTCCGTCAGCCTGCTAAAGCGCTTCTGGGGCGACACTCAATGAAGGATCAAATCAAACTGAGAGGATTAGCCGCCTGCTATTGGCCGACGACTCGTATCGGAATAGTGTGGTTGAGTGTTGTCCCATCTCCAACCTGACCGGCGACATTGCTGCCCCAGCAGTAGACGATTCCATCAGTACCGCGACCGCACGTGTGATCTGCGCCCGCGCTCACCTCCAGGAATGTCAAATTCCCAGCGATGTGAGTCGGTACTCCTCTGTTGGTACCCGTCAGATCCGCTAGCTGACCGGATGAATTCAATCCCCAGCAGTACACTTCGCCACCAGTAGACGTGACCGCGCACGTATGACCGCCGCCTGAGCTGATTTGTTTGAAGCTCAAGCCTCCCGCGACAGGCACCGGAAGAAACTGAGTTTGAACGGTGCCGCCTGTGCCGAGCTCGCCCCTTGTGTTCTGACCCCAGCAGTATGCCGAGCCGTCGGCTGTGAGCGCGCAAGTGAATAAATCGCCGGCACTCACAGTAACGAAGGTCAGGTTTGACTGAACCTTGGTTGGCACACTCCGCGAAATGTTCGTTCCGTCGCCGAGTTTTCCGTCGTTGTTGTCGCCCCAGCAGAAAATGAAAGTGCCGCTCGCCCCGCAGCTATGACGGAGCCCGACGCTGAGGTTCGACCACGTCGTTGGACTTCCCCCGCTAATCACAACGGGCGCGGGTCGAACGTGCGGGAGGTCGTCGGTTGTTCCGATACCAAGTTGTCCAACATTGTTTCGACCCCAGCAGAATGCGCGCAAGGTTGCCGCATCGAGTGCGCATGTGTGGTCCGACGACACTCCGGTTGCAAAGCCGACCGTTCCAAAAACGCCAACTGGAGTAAGCACGTTGGTCGTCGTGCTGTCGCCGACCTGGCCAAAGTTGTTTTGTCCCCAGCACCATCCGGCATTGACATTGTTGAGCGCGCAAGTGTGCATCCCGATCACATTGATCGACGTGAACGTCTGGAGCGTCGAGACCGCAACTGGACGAGCTGTTCCACTCGTCGATCCGGTGCCCATCTGACCCTGCGTGCCGTCGCCCCAGCAATACGCTTTCCCAATTCCGACGATGCCGCAGCTCGTTCGATTTCCCGCGCTCACCCTCAGGAAGCGGAGTAACGTGTCTGCCACCTGAACCGCGCCGAACGGACTGAACGATTTTACTTTTCCGCCGAGTCCGCCGTGTGCTGCGTACAACGGTTTGGGACGGAAAAAGCTTGCGATGTTGCTGACGATCCTCGTCAAACCGTTTGTTGCCCTGCTGGCGGAGACATTCGTGCAGCGCAAAAAATCACTCACGTCAACTCGGTCGAGCAACTCGAGCTGACCGTTCACGGTGTGAGCAAGACGCAATCGATCGTGCGGCTCGGGAGGATACAACGGACTCGATGGATCGGTCACCTGGCAAACGCCGACGCGCGCGGAATCTCCGAATTGCGCGACTTGAGGTGACGTCGTGAAATCGTAGTAGGGTCCGTACTGCTTGAGACTCGTCGGAAGCGGACCGGTGCCCGGAGTCGGGGGAGTTTCGAGTTTGGTGACGGTGACCATCACCGGCTGAGTAAAAGTCCCAGCCGGAATGAGGACTCCAGCCGCACCACTTGGAGTCACCACAGTTCCGCCGCCCGTGCCGACTGATTGGCTGACCTGGTCCTGTTGCTGTTGTGGGGGAGTGGTGGTGTCGGATCCGCCGCCACAACCGATGAAAAACACTGCGATCGAGGTGAATGCGGTTCTTATCCGCTTCGATCCGTTCAATCCGTTTTCCCCACCATCTGCTTGTAGCCCGGATCGTTTTTCAAATCGCGCCACCACCACGATTGAGTCGTTGCCATTCCCGCGCGGTGATCGGGGTTCGCGACGAGATACTCTTTCAGAAGACGCAGCGCTTCTGTCTTGTCGCCAAGTATCGTGCGAACTACCGCTTCATCGATTATCAGATCTCGTGATGGATCGATCTCCGGATTTCCGCGCGAGTGCACCAGCACTGCCCGCGCGCTGTCGGCAGATCCTGCGCGCGCGAGTGCGCCGGCAACGAGTATAGCTCCTTCGCGTTGTGCGAACGGCCAATCGCTGTCTGGTGTGACTGCCCGAAGCGTTCCGACAAGTTTCCATGCGTCGGGGATGTTCGCCTTCACTCCGCGCATCGTGAGAAGCCACAGCTGGCACTGCACGAATCTCGGGTTCGATGGAAACCGCCGCCGTCCCTCCTTACACCATTTGTCAGCTTCGATCGCGTTCTCATTGTCGTACGCGGTGTTGTACAGTCGCCATACGATATCGCCGGCAGCGGAGAGATAAGCGTCTTCTTCATATGCGCGTCGCGCGGAGTATGCGGCGTCGGTGGGATTCTCAGTGTTTGCGGCGAGACTGCTCAAGACGCTCCACGCGCTCGCTCGATGCTTGTCAATTGCAACCGCCCTTCGAAGATCACTCTCCGCCAGCTTCAGCGAGGCGGCGGATTCTTTCGCGTCTGGAATGAGATCATTCAGCCATCGCCAGTAGTAAAGCGTTCCGCGCAGCTCGAGCGCCGCTGCATTTGACGAATCACGCGCGACGGCGGCCTCTGCGGATTTCATTGCCTCATCGGTCCACGTCTTCATCTCTGTCGGCGTGGATGAGATTCGCGACTGACGAAACGCGACGGTTCCGCGCATGACAACGGGCTGGATCCAGTCGCGATCGCGCGCTTCGCTCAGCACGAGAAGCGAATCAGCGTTGTGCAGAGACCGTCGCGCGCTCGCGGTATCGCCGGCGGAAGAAAAACCCTCGGCGTCCTTCATGGTTTTTTCCGCGCGCTGAGCGAGAGTCCACGCTTCCTGATTGCGCGTGCCGGATTTCCATTGCTGGAGCTGGACCTGCTCGCCGACGCGCTGCCTCAGATATTCGGCCACATCCTTCACCACATCCTCGCGGAGCTTCAGCGGGTCGCTGAACGGATACTCAAAGCTCTTGCGATGGATTTCGTTTCCGTTGTTCCCATCAGTGAGCGCAACCTCAACCTGCACTTTGTCCCCGTTAGGTTTGACGCTTCCCTGGACAAGAGTGCCAGTCTGTAGCATGCGAGCTGCGCTATCGGGCGTGAGCTTCGCTTGTCTGATCTGCTGGACGCCGTTCTTCGAGACTACGTCGATCGACGCTTGCTCGAGCTGATCGATCACTGATTCGGTGAGACCGTCAGCGAGATATCCGAGCTGATGTGCGGGGCTCAAGTCGCTGAAATAAAGAACCGCGACTTTTTTGGGATCGAGATTTCCTGAGCTCGCATTGGCGCCGGGACCCATTCGCTTCCAAAGGCTCCACGATCCGGCAACCAATGCAATCGCAATCAAGCCTGCCGCGGCGATAGTGGAGTACTGTCGCGTTTTTTTTTGTTGCTCGCGACGATTAGCGAGAGTTGTCATGCCAATGCCGGCGGCGCCAGCTGTAAGTGCGTCGGAAAATTCGTCGACGGTTTCCCATCTATCAGCCGGCGCTTTGGCCAATGAGCGCGCGACCGCTGCCTCGATCCAATCGGCGACTCCCTCGCGAGTTTCGTGTAGCGGCGGCGCGGCTGCCGCGAATCGCCGAGAGATGATCACCTGCGCAGTTGGACCGACAAACGGTGGAATTCCCGCGATCATCTCGTACAGCACGCAGCCGATCGAGTACACATCGCTTCGCGCGTCGAGAGTTCTGTCGCCGAGTGCCTGTTCGGGACTCATGTAGGCAGGTGTGCCGACGCCGATGCCGGTGGATGTCAAGCGATCCAATCCGGATTCGACAATCGCGCGCGCGATGCCGAAGTCGAGAACGTAAACGCTGCCGTCCTTGGCGATGATGACATTCTCTGGCTTGATATCGCGATGAACGATTCCGCGTTTGTGCGCGTACGAAGTCGCGCTGATGATGTCGCAGGTAATTCGAATCGCTGTGGCGATCGGGAGTTGTTTCTCTCGGTGCAATCGACCGCGAAGCGACTCACCCTCGACGTAGGTCATCACGTAGAACGGCATGTCGCCGATTTTGCCCGAATCGAGAACCTTTGGAATTCGCGGATGATCGAGCTCGGACGAGAATGCGATCTCGCGGAGGAATCGCTCGATGACCACGCTGCTGCCGATGTCCTGCCGGAGAACTTTTACGGCGACGCGCGCGCCGGTACGGTTATCGGTGCAGAGGTACACCGTGGCCATGCCACCCTGTCCGAGCTCGCGCTCGACGGTGTAGTGCTCACCGATAGACGTCAGTTTTGGCTGGTCGGTTTCGTCGGCCATCGGCTCTGTCGGCGAATGGAGCTACATACTGTTGACGGGCATCGAATCGCGCAACAACAACCGGGGGCAAAAGCAAAAGAACAAGGTCTCGGGCACCCGAGACCTTGTGCTTTTTGTACGTACGTTATAACGTACGTGTATCAAGGAGCGACAATGATTCCAAAATCCATCAGCCCGACCGACCTTCGTAAAGAGCTGTACGATGTCGTGCACGAGGTCGCCTCAAAGGGCCAACGGTATCTCATCACGCCGAGCCACGGAGAGAGCGTCGTTCTTTGCTCGCGCGCAGAGTACAACGCATTGATCGCTGAACGTCAGCTGCTGCGTGATCTTCGCGAGGCGGAAGCGGATGTTGCTGCGGAACGGACCTATACGACCAGCGAGGTCCGTAGCTACCTGGCCAAGCGAAGGCCGAAGTCCAAAGCCGCGCGGCGTCCGCGTTCTGGGTGAGGGTTCTCTGGACCGAGCACGCAAGGAATAGGCTCGGCGACATTCAGCGGTACATCGAACGTGATTCGCCGACTCGCGCGGTAAAATTGTGCGAACGGCTTATCGATGCGACCGACCAACTCGCCGACAATCCGCTGAGTGGACCGCTTCTTCCTGAGGACGGCGCTTATCGTCAGCTCGTCGTTGACGAATATCGGATCGTATATCGCGTTGCCGAACGATTTGTGTACGTGATGACGATTGTCGCCCCGGGAATGCTCTTCGAGCAGGCGCTGTAATGGATCGCGTGATTCGAGGTCAACGTGTGCTGACCCCCGATGGTTTGCGGTCTGCGTCGATCCATATCGATCACGGGCGAATTGCTCGCGTCGCGGAATTTGATGACGTGCCGACGGATGTCGAGCTCATCGATGCGGGCGCCAACATCGTCATGCCCGGTGTTATCGACACCCACGTCCACGTCAACGAGCCGGGCCGCACGGAGTGGGAAGGCTTCGACTGCGCGACTCACGCGGCCGCCGCAGGCGGTGTCACGACGATTCTCGACATGCCGCTCAATTCAATTCCTGCGACGACGACTGTCGCCGCATTGGAGACCAAGCGAAAAGCGGCGCGCGGAAAAACTGTCGTCAACGTCGAGTACATCGGCGGAGTGATTCCCGGAAACAGCGGT
>JBGQKT010000120.1:0-9825 GCA_041499635.1 Gemmatimonadaceae bacterium | reverse complement strand
CTCTCCAGCAGCAGTCGCACCCACGGAATTCCGCGATTGAACAGATCGGTGCGGACGATTCCACTGAGTGTCCACTGTTTCAAATGAGTGCCGCGAATCGACGGATCGAGAAGAATTCTTCTGCCACGACGACTCAGGCGATAACCGAGCTCGACGTCCTCGATTTGTGCGGTATCGTAGCGCGACTCGTCGAACATTCCGATGTCGCGAAAGTCACTAACGCGTATGGCTCCGATGCCCGCCCAAAAGCTTCCGGTTTCGCCTCCGCTCTTCTGATGCACGTAGTGGTGGAGAAGATTCCGGTACTGTGAATGAGCAGCGCCGGCAACGGGCTTATCGTCGTACGAGCCAAAGACTGCGGCGAGATCCGGGTCATCATTCAGATGATCCAGCAGTCGTCGAAGCGCATCGGGGTGGACACAGACATCTGCGTCGACAAACGCAACAATTGCTGCTCGCGCCGCTTGGGCGCCGCGATTGCGCGCGTACGCTGGGCCATGGGCGCGGCCTGAGACAGGAATCGATTTATCCGCGCGCCGCGCTATCTCGGACGTTTCATCAGTGCTCGCATCGTCGACGACAATGAGCTCCCATGTCGAGCGCGCGAGGTCGCTCGCCATCAGGGCGTCGATGCATTTGTCGAGAAATTTGCCGGCGTCGTGCGCCGGTACGACAACGGAAATCAGGGGCGCGTCGTCAGCCACCGTCCTGGCCCAGAAGCCGATTGACTGATGCGCGCAGCCGGCGGCCGCGACTACGCACGCGCAAATAACGATTGAACCCGGGAGTGCCAAAACTCTCGAGGCGACCCAGACCACGGAAATACCACGCGTCTATTCGTGGGAGCATGTGAAGATCTTCATCCTTCGCGAGGTCGCGCATCTCGGTTGTCACTGCGAGATCGTAAATCTGGGCGGCTTCGTTTCTCTCGCGGAGCGATGCGGCACCGAAGGGGTAAGCGAAAAAAACCGGTGACGCACCGAGCTCACGCCGCACATCGTCGACAGATCCGGCGAGCTCATCATTCAATTCGTCTGCGTTGAGCGAAGTCAGCGGTCGATGCGTTCTACCATGCGACCCGATTGAAATGCCGCGCTCCGCAACTGCTGCGATGCCGTCCCAGTCGAGCAACCCGAGAACCGGAAGGTGTTTGCCTTGCTTTGGCGAATGCCAGGCATTCGTTGAGCCGACGTGACTCGTCGAGACAAATAATGTTGCGGGCAAGCCGTGCTCCTCGAGGAGGGGCGCCGCGATCGTCGCAAAGTTGGCGAAGCCATCGTCGAAAGAAAGCGCGACAGCGTCGCTGCTGTCTTTCCACGCAACGAGCACATCGAGTGGCAGCACGCGCGCGGCGCCGCTCGCGAGCCAGCGCACGTGTCGTCGAAAATCATTCTCCGAAACCGAAATCGCCGAGCCGGAGGAATCTATGGAGTGATACGTGAAGATCGCGCGCACGGCGTTGCTACGTTGCCGCGTGACGAGTGCGGCGATCGGCAACTACGTCGGCAATGATCTCATCCAGAGTTTTCTTCGGCCTGAATCCCGTCCATCGCTCGATCTTGGAAGCATCGGGAACGCGCCTTTCCATATCCTCGAACCCTTGCGCGTAGGCCTCGTCGTAAGGAATCAGCTCGATTGGTGAATCACTGTTGATCGAGCTCTTCACCATCTCGGCAAGCGCCGTCATTGTGATCTCTCGATCCGAGCCGATGTTGAACACTTCTCCTTCGGTACCATCAGTGTCGATCAGCTGCAGTATTCCCTCGACGGTATCATTGACGTGACAGAAACATCGTGACTGCTTGCCCGTCCCGAAAACGGTAATCGGATCACCGGCGAGCGCCTGATCTACGAAGTTTGGCAATACCATTCCGTAGCGACCCGTCTGCCGAGGACCGACTGTGTTGAAGAACCTGGCGATGACAACCGGAAGCTGGAACTCGCGCCAGTAAGCGAGGCCAAGCCATTCATCCATTGCCTTCGAGCAGGCGTATGCCCAGCGGGAGTTTGCGGTGGGACCAAGAGTGATGTCGTCGTTTTCACGAAACGGTAGACGATTGCCCTTGCCGTACACTTCCGATGTCGACGCGATCAGCACTTTACACGAATGCCCATCGCGATGGGCATCGGAAGCAGCTGACAGCACGACCGCAGTGCCGAAAAGATTGTTCTCGATTGTGTGAACGGGCTTCTCGAGAATGAGCCGCACTCCGACCGCCGCCGCGAGATGGACGATGACATCGGAGCGCGCCACGATCGGAGCGACGAGAGAGGGATCTGCCGCCGAACCTTCCACGAACTCGAATTTCGGATGCCGGCGCAGATGCGCGATGTTTTCCAGTGAGCCACTCGACAGGTCATCGAGAACAAGGACTTCGTATCCGCGCGCGATGAGTCTGTCGGAAAGGTGGGACCCGATGAATCCCGCCCCGCCGGTGATGAGAACTTTCACTGACGCGCGCGCTCGACTACGTCCAGGTATCGCGGTACGACGGCGCTCTCGGACCAGAGGTCGATCGATGCGCGATATCCGCTTTCCGCAAGCCGCCGCCGGTTCGCGTCATCACTCTGCAGCTTGTGCATTGCTTCGACGAGCTCGGCTTCAGTTTCAAAGAGCTCACCGCCGCCTGATTGCGCAACGATTTCAGGGAATGGACCGAGCCGCCGTGCAATCACCGGTGTTCGCTGCCTGAATGATTCAATGAGAGTGATTCCGAAAGTTTCGTAGCATACCGAGGGAACTATCGTCGCCAAGGCGTGGTGATAGTAAGCCCTGAGACGCTCGAATGGAACGCGACCGAGGAATGTCACTCGTCGATTTCCAGCAGCGAGTTTCCTGAGATGCGCCTCGTGATTGCCGTCGCCCGCGATGAGCAGATCAGCGTCCCGGTACGTTTTGAAGAGCGGAATCACATCGTCAAGTCCCTTTATCTTCTCGAGCCGTCCAACGAAAAGGAAATAGGGACGCGGATGCGGTGGCGGAAATGACTCGTCCGCGCTCTCTGTCGGCAATGGATCGGGCAGAAAGTACGGCACCACCTCCATCTCTCGCGGGAATCCAAACTCGCGATGCTTTTCTCGGCTGAATTCGCTCATCGCTATGAAAGTGCGAATATGCCGAAGCTCATGATCCATGAAACCCGTCATTCGCCACGCCTGCGGCGGACGGTGATACGCAATCTGACAGCGAATGCACTTTTTTCCTGTGCACAGCTCGCGATTGTATCTCCACAGAACGTGAGTCGGACACACAAGCCAGTGTTCATGCGCCATGTATATCTTCGCGGCATCTCGCCCATACTCGAATATCCCCGGGCCGCCGATGAGCGATGCGTTGTGAAAGTTGATGACGTCGAAGTTTCCGCCGTCGAGCACCGCGCGGAGCTGTCCGGCGTTTGCGATGGGACGCCCCGTTTGTTGTGTGAGCAGTGGCGAAAGCACTCCTGCTCCGCTCTTGAGCCCGATCACTTTCACTCCATCATCCGTTTTCACTGGTTTTGGATCGACGCCGTGATTCACAGCGTGGAATGCATCGATGTCGTGCACGACTGTGACCTCGTGTCCTCGCTTGACCAGCGCGCGTGCAAGTCGCTGGACGCCGACAGCGTCACCACCAAAGCTGTAAGGCGGATAGAAAGTCGTCGGAAAACAGAATCGCAGTCCGCTCATGCTGCCGCCTCCTTTATCGCGCCGAGTGCCGCCGCAGCTGAGCGCTCCCACGTAAGTCTCTTCGCAGCCTCGAGTGCGGCTTGGCCAAAGCGCAGACGGAGATCTTCGTCTGTAGCGAGCTCTCGCATTGCAGACGTCAGCCCCTTCTCATCGCGCGGTGCAACGAAGAAACCGCCGCCAGCGAGAAGGTCGGGAAGTGGACTTTCGCGCGTCGCGATTACAGGCGAGCCACACGCGGCTGCCTCGATCGCGGGCAGGCCGAATCCTTCCGAGTCCGACGGAAGCAACAATCCAAGCGAGCGAGAATGTATGCTGCGCAGAATTTCATCCTCCAGAAAGCCGGTCCACTTCACCAGCGAGCCGGTGCATTGCCTCTCGATCTCCGACAATATCGCCGGGACCTCTGAGAAAAACTCGTCACGATTGCGCGTCCCGACCAGAAGCAACATTGGGGCATCGTCGCCGAGGTCTCTCGAAAGGGCCGCGTGCGCCCGGATGAGAACAGGAACGTTCTTGTGCGGGTTGAAGCCGCCCACATAGGTAAACCAGCGCCGATCCCCCACCAGGGTAGCGAGCTCTGGCGACAGGTTCTCGCCAGTGGAGGGATAAAATGCCGAGCTCGCTGCCTCTGTTGCCACCACGATGCGATTGCGGTCGATGCCGAGAATCCGCACCAGGTCGTTTGACGCGTAATCCGAGACGGTAAGAATTCGGCGTGCCTGCATGATCGCGAGCCTGACCTTCAGCTTCCAGAAAAGTCGCGCTCTCCACGAGGGAAGAGTGAGATCAGGAAATTTTTCCGGAATCGCATCATGGATCGTGACGACAGCGCGCAGTCCTGGTGGAAGTGGAAAATACGAATACACAGCCGGCGAAAAGAAAACATCAAGTCGCTCCGCGCGCACGGCATTGGTGAGGCGGAGCATGTCCGTGACCGACCGATTTGATGCGGCCGACGCTGCGCGGACCGGCGCTTCGCGAATCCCGGCTACGACGACTTTCCGTACGTTCGGCGAATCAACGTTGAACGACGACGCAGACAGCGGGTCGAGAAAGCAAACGAACTCGTCCCGGGCTGCCAGCGCGGCCATCGCGGGAACTATCTCGCGAGTGAACCGGCCGTACCCGCGCGCGTTCGCCCAGCACGTCGCGTCAATTCCGATTCGCATTCTTCTCGCGCGGAGAGTTGAGCGCGTCGAAGGCGCCGAGGAATTCGCCTAGCGACCATCGCGCAGTGAGACGCAGAACCAGAGGAGAAGCTGAGATGAATCGTTTGCGGTACGCGCTCGACTGCCAGACTCTGCGACCAATGCGCGCGAGCAACACAAGCGGAACGAGAGGTGCTCCGATTATCAGGCGGGCTGCGTCAGATCGGCGGCGCGTCACACGCCATGCACCAAAGTGTCGCCCGTGCAAAAACCGGTGTCGAGAAATTGCGTCGAATGCGGTCGCGTGTCCGAATATGACCGGGGCCGCTGCAGACATAACGAGATATTCTCCTTCCTTGCGAATAGTCTCGTGGAATTCAACTTCCCAAAATCCATCGTTGAACGACGCCATGTGCCGGCGAAGAGACGCGCCATTGTACATCGCGTTATCACCAGCGATATCGCGAACACGTGTCACGCCGTTGAATTTCGACGGAAGGAACGCGGAATAACGAGTGAAGTAAATCGCGGCATCTAAACGTGATGCATCGGGTGCCAGCACGATCGGCCCACCAGCGCCGCCAGCTCCTGCATCGATGGCGGCGGAGAGCTCTGTCGCCCAATGCTCATCGACCTCGCAGTGAGCGGTGAGAAACGCGACCTTCTCGCCGCGCGCGCGCAGGATTCCTTCCGACCATAGGCGAGGCACAAGCGTGTCGGCGGGCATCTCGACAACCTGGACATGCGGAAACGCCGCTCGCGCGGCCTCAGCCGTACCGTCGCTGGACGCGTCGACCAAAATAATTTCGGTGTCCCGGCCGCGACACGATTCGATGACCGAAGCGATGCAACCGCGAATCGCGCGCTCGGCATCGACTGCGCCGATCACGACGGACAGCTTCGGAGAAAAAACGGGGCGCTCCTCGGAACGCCCCGCAGTCGTGTCACTCATAATGGATGAGAATGCGCCGTGTAGGAATCGAACCTACAACCTAATGATTAAGAGTCATTTGCTCTGCCAATTGAGCTAACGGCGCGACGTACTGAATTTGGCGCGCCAGGAGGGAATCGAACCCCCGACCCACAGCTTAGAAGGCTGTTGCTCTATCCAACTGAGCTACTGGCGCTCGTAATATCGAAAACTAAGTGTCCAAATGAATCGATTCAATCGGCCTCGACGCTCACGTACTCTAAACGGCCGAGGCCCTCCGGGCAATCGAATTTCACATCATGCGCGAGGAAGATCGAGAACGAACATCGATCCCTTGCCCGGAGCGCTCTCCGCAGTGAGATCTCCGCCCATTCCACGGGCGAGGTCCCTACTAATCGAAAGGCCAAGGCCTGTTCCCTCCGTGGCGCTAGTCAGCTTTCTATCAAGCTGCACGAAAGGCTCGAAGATCGCTCCGATCTTGTCCTCCGGAATTCCAACACCCGTGTCTCGCACACAAATCTGAACCTTTCCGTCATCGGCTTTGCACTCGACGGAAATCGTGCCGCCGCTCTGCGTAAACTTGATTGCGTTCGATAGAAGATTGAGGACAATCTGGCGCAATTTTTCTTTATCGGCGTTAACAGCAAGGTCGTCGTCGCACTTCTCGTATTCATACTTCACCCCTTTGTCCTGAAGCTGTGGCGTGACGAGCAACTCGATGTCATCGAGGAAATCGTGAAGACCTACGCGTTGCGGTTCGAACTCGACGTGCCCCGCCTCCAGCTTCGCGTAATTCAAGACATCGTTGATCAGTGAAAGAAGACTTCGCTGGCTGCGCTTGATCCGGTCGAGGTCGGCTTGTTGCTCAGGCGTTGTCGGGCCGCGAATTCCCATGCGCATCAGCTCTGCGTACCCAGCGATTGCGTTAAGCGGAGTCCTCAGCTCGTGACTCATCACCGCAAGGAATTGTGTCTTCGCCAGGCTAGCGGCCTCTGCCGAATCGCGTGCATCGACCGCGGCTTTATGCAAACGTGCGTTGTCAACCGCGAGAGCGGCGCGCCGCGCGAGCTCAGTTGCCAGGTCGAGGTCGGCTTGCGTGTATCGTCGGCCAGATTCGGCTGTCACCAGAGTAAGCGCACCGAGTGTTCTGTCTCTCGCGATGAGCGGAGCAACGATTGCCGACTTGAGTCCAAGCTCACGAATTATTTTCATGTGCTCATCGTCGACGGCGCCTGCGATGAGCATCTCCTCGGGGATTTCCGGATAAAACTCCGGCTTACCTGTGCGGAGTACCCTGTAGATACCGGTGAGAGCATTCGGGTCTGGCGGATACCGTTTGTTGAGCTCGTATGCCAGGCGAACTTTGTCCGGGTTGACATGCGCAAGCGCGAGCTGCTTCGGCTTCCCATCATCGCCGACAATGTCAACTACCGCCCAATCGGCGAAATCGGGTACAACCAATTTCGCGAGCTCAGAGAGTGTAGTCTCGTAATCGAGTGAAGACGTGAGCGTCTCTGTTGCGCGAGCGAGATAATGCGCCGACTCCTCGGCGCGTTTGACCGCGGTGATGTCTTTCCATTGAGTTGCGAGACCACCGTTCGGCAATGGGTAACAAGAAACCGCATGCCACTCGCCGCGATCAGCATAGAATCCTTCGAATGTGACCGAAATGCGCTGCTCGGCAGCGCGACGCATTTCGCGCTCGAACACCGTGCCGAGCAGAGTGGGAATGACGTCCCAGACAACTTTGCCGATGAGAGTCTTGCGGTCTCCGGTTCCGCCAGTCTCGAAAACGGACGCCGCCGCGTCGTTGATGTAGCTGAATCTCCAGTTTGCATCCTGAACTACGAATGGATCAGCGATACTCGCGAGGATGCCTCGGCTGAATTTGTCGGCGGCTTCTGCTTCGGCCGTTCGCTCGACCAATTCTTCGCTCGATAGTTCCAGCTCTTCCTGCAGCGACTCGGATTCTTCGAGTTGCCCCTCGAGCTCCATCGCCTGCTGCTCGAGCTGCTTCGCCAATCGCGCATTTTCACGCGCGGCGTCGCCCGCCCGTCTGCGTTCGCGCTGCAGCGTGTGGGTCAATGAGCCGACGAGAAGCGACGTGACGAAGAACGCCACGAAGCGGGCCATCTCCGGCGGCGCTCCAGGACTCAAGCCTCTGAGTGGCGGAACTATGAAATAAGCCGCGAGAACCGAAGACCAGAGGGACGCGACTAACGCGGGACCGAATCCGCCGATTAACGCGACACCGATTACAGCTGGCCAGAAAAAAATGAAAACGAGGTTCTTGATGTGCAGCGCGAACACCATCGTCACGAGCCATGCGGCCAGCGGAAGTAGAAGCGCGGCGCTGTAGGCAACAAGCGGCGCAACGGGCTCGATCGGAGCAACATTGCGAATTGCAACAGGGGGAGTGCGCTTCCTGCGAGGCTCTTCCGCTCCCAGTGTGGGCGCCGATGTCCGTCTCGCTGTCACGGCTGGGAAGTCGGCCTGGCAGGGACGATCGCGACGGTGCAGCGCGAAATGCAGACGAGGCGCTCATCCTCGTCGACGATTTGAATGTTCCACACGTGGGTCGAGCGACCGATGTGAATCGGAGTGGCTGTTCCCCGAACGGTGCCTTCCGTCTTCGCGCGAATGTGGTTGGCGTTGATTTCGAGTCCGACTGCTCGGAAATGCTGCTGATCGATGTTGATGATCGAAGCGATCGATGCGATCGTCTCGGCAAGGGCGACCGATGCGCCGCCGTGAAGTAAACCGTAAGGCTGCCGCGTGTGAACATCGACAGGCATCGTAGCTACAACGCGCTCTCGAGAGAGCTCGACGATCTCGATTCCAATGTGACCGGCCAGGCCGTTCGTCGCGTATCGGGCGATCGCGTCGATCGGATTCTCAGGCGATGTGCTCACATCGCCAACTTAGCCGATTCATCCGCGCTGCGTAGAGCCACGCTCGTCGCCGAATGACTGCATTTCACCGAAAGTACCTCGTATGGGCACGGATTGCGCGATAGTGGGCGGGTGCGACCTCCTCTTCTAAGGTAGGCACCACAAAATGAAAATCATCGGCGCCGTGTTAGCACTTGTGGCAACAGCGCCCGGCGTAACCACGCAGGTCGCGATGCGGAACGTCAACTTTTATGTGAGGCCCAACGCGGCGCTCAGAATCCGAAACCTGCGCGGTGAGATGCGATCATTGCGTGGAGGTCCAATAATTTTCGATGACAAAAACTCTTTCGTGATTCGCATCTCGAACGCAGAGGTTGGTCTCAACGGAACCGATCTTTCGAATTTGCTCAACGACGTTGTGTTCGCCTATCCAGGCGCGCCGCTCAAGCGTCTCAAAATTCATACATCGGGAACTCAGCTTGTTCAGAGCGGCGTGATGCACAAGATCGTCGACCTTCCGTTCGAGATTTCATCCGAAGTTTCCGCTACACCCGACGGATTGATCAGACTGCATCCAGTGAAAACGCGCATTTTCGGCATCGGCGTTGAAGGCGTGATGAGGGCATTCGGACTCTCGCTGCAGAGAATTCTCGATTTACGGAAAGCGAAAGGCGTGAGTGTGCGAGGGAACGATCTTTACATGGACCCGGTGAAGCTGCTTCCAGCGCCGGCGTTTGAGGGAAAGCTCACGAGGGTTCGCGTAGACGGCGATCAGCTCGTGCAGACTTTCGGTGCGCGAGATTCGGCGACGAATCTTCGTGTTCCCGACTCTCGCGCGCCGGCGTATATGTATTACAAGGGAGGCGCGCTCAAATTCGGCAAGCTCTTGATGCTCGACGCGGAAATGCAAATCGTTTCACTTCACCCGACAGGATCTTTTGGTTTTGATCTCGATCGGTACAGGCAGCAACTCGTTGCCGGCTACTCGAAGACCCTCGCGGATTCAGGTCTGGAAGTTTTCATGGCGAGTGTCGAGACGCTCGGAAAAAGTAAGCTTGCGAAAGTACCTTAAGTGGCGCGTAGAACTGATTGGGACATTAAGGTTTAGTGAGAATTAGCTGCGCAAAGACAGGTCTGGGGTCACAGGAGCCCAGGAACCGGACGCGCGGCGAGGCGTCATGAATTT
>JBGQKT010000119.1:0-9911 GCA_041499635.1 Gemmatimonadaceae bacterium | reverse complement strand
GTTCAGCACGCGCTCGCGATCGAGCACGGCTTTTCGGGTTGGAGCGAGCTGAAGAATCGGATCTTGAAACCAGCCGGCACAGAGAAATCGCGCGACGAAATTGTGAATTGGTTTTTCGAGAACGCGTGCCCCGATCATCATGTGAGAGGTCCCTCAGCACACGCGATGGCGCGGCACACAGCAATGCGAATTCTCGAGCAACATACCGAGATCGCAAATGACAGCATCTACTCCGCGGTTGTTTGCGGCAACGTGGATTTGGTCCGACGAGTTTTGGCACAGCGTCCCAGTGCCGCGGTCGAGCGCAGCTCCGATACGCCCGCCGACCGCTCAGGCCCTGGCGGTGCCGGTGATTTGTTCAAGGACATCGGACCGAAAGGATGGGACCCGCTCCTGTATCTGTGCTTCACTCGCTTGCCTCTCGATGCAGCAAACGACAACGCCGTCACGATCGCGACGATGTTGCTCGACAACGGCGCGAATCCGAATTCGTATTTCATGGCGGGCGACAGCAAATACACTCCGCTCGTCGGCGTTATCGGAGAAGGGGAAGAGGATCGTCCATCGCATCCGCAACGCGATGCGCTCGCGCGATTGCTGCTCGACCATGGCGCTGAGCCGTATGACATCCAGGTCGTATACAACACACACTTTCACGGCGACGTGCTGTGGCTGCTGAAATTGATGTACGAATACTCAGTCAACGCTGGCCGAAAGTCAGACTGGGATGATCCGTACTGGTCGATGCTCAACATGGGCGGCTACGGCTCCGGCGCTCGATGGTTCCTGTCGGTGGCTGTGAAAAACGACGATCTCGAGCTCGCCGAGTGGATACTTTCGCATGGCGGTTCTCCAAACGCTCCCCCGGCGAGCGATGCTCGGCTGTCGCAGCGAAGTCTTTACGAGGACGCGATGGAGAGTGGTTACGCCGAGATGGCTGAGCTGCTCGCCCGTTATGGAGCTATGCGAAGTGCAATTGCACTTGAAGGGATAGCTGCATTCGGAGCCGCGGCCTTTCGACTCGATCGTGATGCCGCGCAGTCGATGGCGCGTGAGCATCCGGAATATTTGCGATCTACGAAACCCATTTTTGCGGCGGCCAGGCGCGATCGCGCAGATGTCGTCGAGCTTCTACTCGATCTCGGAACGTCGCCTGATGCTGAGGACGAGAAGAAACAACGGGCGCTCCACATTGCTGCGTACGACGATGCAATTCACGTCGGGGAGCTACTCGTCGCGCGTGGCGCAGAAATCGATCCAGTCGAAATGAATTGGGGTGACACACCACTCGATGCGGCGGCGTACGCGCAAAGTCCGCGAATGATCGATCTCCTTGGAAAAGTCAGCCGAGACGTTTGGAATCTCACCTTCACTGGAAAGGTCGAGCGTTTGCGTGAGGTGTTCGCGACTGAAGCTGAACGCGCGCGAGTCTCGAGCAAAGAGTACGGATCGCCGCTGTCGTGGCTACCGGACGACGAAACACGCGCAATGCAGATCGTCGAGTTGTTTCTCGCTAACGGCGCCGATGCCTCTGTCACGAACAAGGAAGGACAAACGGCCGCGGACCGTGCAGAGAGGAGAGGCATGCTCGCTGTCGCCAAACGATTGCGCCAAGCCGAGTCGGGATCGCGGCCAACTCTTGATGAATACGAGGAAAAAGCTGAGGCGCTTCTCGACGCGTATCGCACCGGCACACCCGAGGCGATGGAGCGTCATTGGCGTCTCACGTGGCATCGACGTAACTGGAATGCAATGCGAACCTACACGCTTCTCGACCTCGGGAGATCCGCGTCAGATAGCGATGCAGATGCGGACATCTCGCTTGCCGATGCTCAGTATCTCGTCGCGCGTGAACACGGCTTCAAGAGCTGGCAGGAGCTTAAGGATTTCACACAATCGCTTACTAAAGGGAAAGCGATGATTGCCGCGACCCCCGTGAGTTTCTTCGATGCCGATGAACGGGGAATCAAGAAATTCGAAGGCAGCGACAGAAACTGGGATTTCGTAATCAGTGCAATGAAGGACGGGCGGATTCCCGGTCTCGAAGCCAGAGGTCAAATGACCGACGCTGTTCTCGAAAGAATCTCAGAGCTCGACCACGTAACCACACTCGACTTGAGCAACTCGCGTGCAGTAACTGACCGGGGGCTCTCATATCTCGCGCGGATGCCGCAGCTGGAGCGAATTGATTTGAGTGGATGCAGCATTTCCGATCGCGGGCTCGAGGTTTTGCGCGACCTTCCCGAGCTCAAAGCTTTTCGCATGTATCACCAGCGGGGGATTACGGATGCGGGCGTAGCGAATCTCGCTCCGTGCACGAAGCTCAGTTTCGTAACAGTGATGGGCACGGCCACCGGCGATGGTCTTCTCAGAGCATTGACTGGAAAAGCAAACCTGCGTCATGTCGAGACAGGCAATCTCGTCACAGATGCGGGGCTCGCACTCCTCCACGAATTTCCGGTATTCAAGACATGGCAGAACGACGACGTCTCGATGTCGCTGACCGATTATTCTGCGGAGCCGAATTATTTGATGGTGCGTGGATCGCTGAGCGATGAAGGAATGGCGCGCCTCGTCGGACTCGACGGACTCTTCGCGGTTAATATCGATTCGAGCGATCTTGCAATTGGTGGCACAGGCCTCACTCACCTCGCTCGTCTTGCAAATCTTGGATCACTTGCCTTCGGCGCAACCGATGAAACGATGCCGTTCATCGCGGCCTTGCCGCATCTCCGGTTTCTCTTGTGTCAGGACACTGTCGCGGGCGACGACGGATTTGCCGCGCTAAGCCGCTCGCAGACGATCGAGCGAATCTGGGGGCGCCGATGTCACAATCTTCGAACGCGCGGATTCATTGCGTTGTCGAAGATGCCGGCGTTGCACGGACTTTCAGTGAGCTGTTTGAATGTCGATGATTCGGGTTTGGCCACGCTTCCGAAATTTCCGGCTCTAACCGAGCTCATGCCGATGGACGTCCCTGACGATGGTTACCGCCACATTGGGAAATGCGAGAAGCTGGAGTCGCTGGTGCTCATGTACTGCCGCGAGACGACGGACATCGCGACCACGCACATTGCAGGATTGCCAAAGCTCAGGAAATACTTTGCGAGTTACAACAGAATCACCGATCGTACTCCGCAGATACTCAGCGCGATGGACTCGCTGGAAGAGGTGACGTTCTCAGCTTGCGCGCTCCTGACGGTCGCCGGCGTCGCGGCGCTGGCTCGACTCCCAGGATTGCGCGAGCTTGATGTTGGGGGAATGCCAAACGTTACGGAGGATGTGGTGAGAGTGTTCCCGCCGAGTGTGCATGTGAAGTACTCGCCCTGAACAAAAAATCATGACAACGACACCAGTGCGAGAAACAGAGATCAGCGAGGTCCCGGCGTCACTCGAGCCCGAGGGGCAGCCCGTTACTCAGGCCGCCGCGCCGCCTCCCGCTCGACCTGCGGGAATGCAGGACATGACGACGGGGCCGATCACGCGACATCTCCTGAAGACAACGAGCTTCATGCTCGTGACGATGGTCTTTCAGACTCTGTATTTCCTGATCGATCTCTACTGGGTCGGACGACTCGGCACGAGTGCAGTGGCAGCGGTTGGAATCGCGGGGAATCTGAGCTTCATCGTTCTCGCGCTCTCGCAAATGCTTGGCGTCGGCACAACGACCGTCGTATCGCATGCTGTCGGAAGGAGAGATCACGAAGAGGCGCTGCTGCTGTTCAATCAATCGCAAGTTCTCGCGATGCTGACCGGTGTTGGCGTCCTCATCGTCGGGCTGTTCATTCGCGTGCCGTACTCTCAGTTACAAGGCGCCGATGCGGCGACCGCTGCGCTCGCCAATCAATATTTACTGTGGTTCATTCCGGCGCTGGCGCTGCAGTTCGCGCTGGTTGCAATGGGATCTGCGTTGCGCGCGGTTGGGAATTTCAAACCTGGCATGATAGTGTCGACTGTGACTGTGATCATCAACATGGTGCTCGCCCCGTTCTTGATCTTTGGTTGGGGAACGGGACATCCGTTCGGCGTTGCAGGCGCGGCCATATCGTCGTTGATCGCAATTGCAATCGGCGTCGTGTGGTTGACGACGTATTTCTTCCGGAAGGATTCGTTTCTGAAGTTCGTCGTTGCCGACTGGGGTCCGCGATTCGATCTGTGGAAACGCATGCTCGCGATTGGCCTCCCAGCCGGTTTCGAATTCGGGATGATGTCGGTGTACTTGTTCGTCGTGTACTCCGTCACTCGGCCGTTTGGCGCTGCGGCGCAGGCTGGATTTGGAATTGGCATGCGCGTAATTCAGGCTGGCTTCATGCCGGTTGTCGCGCTCGGCTTTTCGGTTGCGCCTGTTGCGGGTCAGAACTTTGGAGCCCGAAAAGCACAGCGTGTAAAAGACACGTTCAAAGACGGTGCGCTCATGGCGGCGGGAGTGATGTTCGCGTTCGCGCTAGCTTCCAACATCGCTCCTGCGGCGCTCGTCGGAATATTCTCTCATGATCCGGCGGTAATCGCGATCGGCACCGAATATTTGCGGATTATTTCGTGGAGCTATGTTGCGTCGGGTCTCATCTTCGTTGCGTCGAGCACGTTCCAGGCGATGGGAAATACAATTCCGTCGCTCATCACTTCGGCAGTTCGAATCGGCCTGGTTGCGATTCCTGTCGCGTTTCTCGCGCGACTTCCGGGATTTCAGCTGCATTGGATCTGGTACCTGTCGCTGGCATCAGTCTATGTAGCCTTGACGGTGAGCATGCTCCTATTGCGGCGCGAGTTCCGTCGCAGGTTGAGGTTCGACGCCGTGCGCTAAAACCAAAAGAACAAGGTATCCGGCTTCAGGTTGGTCAGGTTGATAGGCGTCAGGTGAAGTTCCGCATGACCGTCCGGTGCGCCCATTCGGGCGCCGTGTTCTTGCGCACGAATCGGTCATTCGGTTTTTCACCCGGCGCCTATCAGCCTGATCAACCCGAAGCCGGATACCTTGTTCTTTTGCCTTTCCGTTTTCAGGCTTTGGGTCTCCACAGCGCAGCGTCGAGCACTGACCAAAGATGGATAACCCAACCGAGCAGGAAAAACCACAGGACACTCGCGAGCACGAACATGATGATCGCTTTTAACAATCGGCCCTGAAGCAGTTGCCCGAGGCCGGGAATGAAGAAGCTGCACAAAGCAGCGACGACGTTTCCTGCTGATCCCTGACCTGACATGGCTAGCTCCGGATCGATTGTTAGGGTATCTCGCCTCGCAAAATCGTCGCGAGCTTTTCTGAATCGATGTTGCCGCCGCTCACGATACAGACCACGCGTCTTGCATCGACTTGGCCTCTAAGCGCGGCGGCAACACTCGAAGCGCCCGCGCCCTCGGCAACAATACGAGATCGCTCCACCAGAAGTTTGACCGCCGCCGCAATTTGCGCGACACTCACCGTGAACGCGCCAGCGAGAAGCTCACGCACCAACGGCCAGATTTCCTCTGATACGCCGGCGCTCCCGATGCCGTCGACGAACGTACGAGTGTAAGTGACCGGAGTTGGTTTCCCAGCCGCCATCGAGGTTGCCGCCGGTGCGGCCGTCTCTACTTCGACAGCGTAGACCCGCGTCTTGGGATTTATTGCCCGCGCCGCTGCGGCGATTCCGCACGCGAGCCCACCGCCGCCGTAAGGGACGAGAATCGCATCGACGTCATGTAAATCCTCGAAGATCTCGAGAGCGATGGTTCCATTGCCAGCCATTACGCCCTGATCGGCGAATGGATGAATGAACAGTCCTTCCATTCCTGGATATCCGTGATCGACAATTGTCTGCCACCATTTCTCGAACGGAACCTTGATGACTTCGCCGCCGAGTCGCTCGATCGCGTCGAGCTTTGATTTTGGCGCGTGATCGGGGACGATGACCTTGCATGGGATGCCGCGCTCGCGCGCGCCCCAGGCAACACCCTGCGCCATGTTGCCGGCGCTCGCGGTATAAACTCCTTTCGCGATTGATGCGTCGCTTGCGAGCGCCATTGCGTTGGCCGCACCGCGAAGCTTGAACGACCCGATCGGCTGGAGATTCTCCAGCTTGAGATAGACTTCTTGCTTGTTGCCCGTATCGACAGGCAACCGCAACAATGGCGTTCGTACGGCGGTTCCCGCGATTCGCTCGCGAGCTGCTTTGACTTCTTCGAGAGAAACGGCGGTGAGTATCACGATTGCCAGCGCTAGTGCGTTGTGAAGAGAAGGGTCATTTAATCCCGAACAAATGTTGTCAAGAGGCCGCCAGTCGTCTATACTTCAAGGCTGCACAAGAATGTCAACGTCAACCCTTTTCCCAGTAGAATGCCAGATCTGGACACCGAAACCACAACCACAACCGGCACGGCACTGACAGCGCGCGAAAAGCGCGATCTGCAGAGAGCACAGCTCCGCCCGCTTGCCAACCTCAGGCCCGAGCTTTACGACGAGGACGATTACTCGCCGGACGAGCTCGAATCAATGATGGCGATGTACAACGGGACGATGGCCTCGATCGAAGAAGGCGAGATCGTCAAGTCCCGCGTGCTCGATATCCGCGACAACCTCGTGGTCCTCGACATCGGCTTCAAGTCGGAGGGCACGATCCCGCTCGAAGAGTTCAAGGACCTCCCCGACCTCAAGCCGGGTGACGAAGTCGAAGTCCTCCTCGAGCACCTCGAGGACATGGAAGGGTCCGTTGTCCTCTCGAAAAAGAAAGCGGACTTCATGCGCGTTTGGGAGCGCATCCGCGTCGCATACGAAAACGATCAGCCTGTCGCCGGAACTCTGGTCAAGAAGATCAAGGGTGGCGTCGTCGTCGACCTCATGGGAGTGGACGCGTTCCTTCCCGGATCGCAGATCGCACTACGTCGCGTTCCGAATGTCGACGAGCTGCTCGGTCAATCGTTCGAGTTCAAGATCATCAAGCTCAATAAGCGGCGTCGCAACATCGTCGTATCACGACGTGTGATCCTCGAGCAGGAGAGAGCGGGGAAGCGCGACAAGCTGATGAAGGATTTGCAGAAGGATCAGGTCCGCAAGGGCGTGGTCAAGAACATCACCGACTTCGGCGCTTTCATCGATCTCGGAGGCGTGGACGGATTGCTCCACATCACCGACATGTCGTATGGCCGCATCCAGCACCCGTCGGAAATGGTGCAGATCGGTCAGGAGCTCGAGGTCAAGGTTCTCGATATCGACTGGGAACGCGAGCGAATCTCGCTCGGCCTCAAGCAGCTGCAGAGCTATCCGTGGAAGGACGTCGCGGAGAAGTATCCTGTCGGCACGCGCGTGTCGGGAAAGGTGGTCTCGATCACCAACTACGGCGCGTTCATCGAGCTCGAGCCGGGCATCGAAGGTCTGGTGCACATCAGCGAGATGAGCTGGACTCGCAATGTTCGTCACCCGTCGAAGCTTGTTTCGATTGGTGAGACGATCGAAGCGGTCGTGCTCAAGGTCGATCCGAACGAAGAGAAGATCTCGCTTGGTATGAAGCAGACTGAGCAGGACCCGTGGATGATTCTGCCGCAGAAATATCCGATCGGCACGCGACTCAGCGGCAAGGTTCGCAACCTCACGAGCTTTGGTGCGTTCGTCGAGATCGAGCCGGGAATCGATGGATTGATTCACATCTCGGATATGTCATGGACGAAGCGCGTTCAGCATCCCTCGGAGGTCGTGAAGAAGGGCGACAGTGTTGACGTCGTGATTCTCAACATCGATGCCGACAACAAGCGCATCTCACTCGGCCTCAAGCAGGCGCAGGAAGATCCGTGGCTCAAGATCGGCGAGACCTATCCGGTTGGAACCGAGCTGCAGGGCACGGTGGTGCGCCTGATGGACAAGGGCGTTGTCGTCGATATTGGCAACGACATCGAGGGCTTTGTTCCGGTGAGCCAGCTGAATTTTGGCGAGCCGGTGAACTCTCCCGCCGACATTGTGTGGGAGACGATGAAGCTCGACGTGCGCGTGATGGAAGTCGATCCTATTCAGCGCCGCATTGTTCTCGCGGTAACGAACATTCCGACTGATCAGCCGCCGCGTCCGGAAACTCCGTCCAAGGTCATTCCGATGGAGACCGACGATTACAACTTGTCGGATCCAATTTCGGTGCCTGTTCCCGCTACCTTCGACGAAGTGGATGGGTGATAAGGGATTGACGGATTGACAGATAGACAGATAGAGAGAGCGATCATCGAGAAACGGTGCTCGCTCTTTCGCTTTTTATCCCTCATTCCGTCCATCTGTCCATCCGTCTATCCGATTAGTAACCTCTGCACACCCCGAGCGTCATGGAAGTATGGCGAATCCCCGCTCGGTAATGATTCTCGGCGCGACTGGTCTGGTGGGCGGGGAATGTCTCCGCCTCGCGCAGACGCATGAGGCATTCGAGCGCGTGGTCGTTCTTACCAGGCGGCCGCTGCCGAGTGAGCTGCTCGGTCCAAAAGTCGAGCAGCATATCGTCAACTTCGACCATCTCACATCCTCGTCGCATTTGTTCGCCGTAAACCAGATCATTTGCGCGATCGGGACGACGATGAAGCAGGCACGGACGCGTCGCGCCTTTCGAACGGTCGACCTTTTGTATCCTCTCACAGCGGCGCATCTCGGAGTCGAGAAGCGAGTGTCGCACTTCCTCGTGATAAGCGCCCTCGCCGCCGATCCACGCTCGCCTATTTTTTACAATCGAATCAAGGGCGAGCTCGAGAAGGGACTCACTTCATTGCCGTATCGGTCGCTTACAATCGCGCGACCTTCGATTCTCGTTGGCAAGCGCGACCGACCGCGAACTGGTGAGCGGATCATGGCGGGGATTTCCTTTCTCACTCCGTCGCGATTGAGGCCGATCAATGCGTCCGATGTCGCGGCCGCTATCGTCCATCAGGCGGCGCTCGACGAAGCAGGATTGCGCGTGATCGACTCAGCCGATTTGCGGAAGATCGCTCACGCTTCACGTTCAGCTCGCGAAGACCGAGATGTTTCTCAACCGTCCGCCCAGGTAACGATCGAAACATCGGTTGCGTGACCGGCGTCACGCAGTGAGCTTAAAAGCATGAGCAGATTCAACGGAAAGCTCGTTGTGCCTTCCCTCATTGCGCTGTCCCTTCTCCTGGTAGGCGGCGGCTACGCGATGGGGAGAAGGAGCATCAATCCCTTCCGCGCGGGCGCGCAGGAATTCGCGGCTGACGATTCCACTGCGCTCGCTCACACGATGTACAACCGCTGCGGAAAGCTGGCCGGCGATGGCAAAGTCGACTGCTACTCGAAGGGTCTCGACTCACTCGCGTCCGCAGGCGAAGTAAAGCTTGCAATGGCTGCGCTCGCGCGACTCGCGACGATGGATGTGGATACCAAACGTGATGGACACGTCTACGCCCATGGAATCGGCATCGCGGCTGGAAAGCGCGGTGGTGACGTTGCGAAAACGTTTTCGCTATGCGACGAGAGCAATCAGTCGGGCTGCTATCACGGTGTGATCCAAGCGTACTTCGACGCGGTACAAAACATTGGACCGAAGGAAGTGAATGCGCTGTGTGAGCCATTTCGCGGACCAAATGCCGATCGCTGGCTCCGGTTCCAATGTGTTCACGGAACTGGTCATGGTCTGACGATGATCTACGGTCACGATCTTCCGAAGGCGCTCGCAGGTTGTGATCTACTCACGGACGATTGGGATCGCCGCTCGTGTTATGGCGGGGCGTTCATGGAGAACATCGTGAACGTCACGAATCCGCATCATCCTGCCCACGGACTCGGCCAGCATGCATCCATGCATATGGAAGGCATGGCGGGGATGGAAGGAATGGATCACGGGGGAAAACCCTTCAAGGCGATCGACCCGAAGGATCCTCTTTATCCATGCTCGATAATGGCCAATCAATATCTCGAGTCGTGTTATGAAATGCAGACATCGATCATACTG
>JBGQKT010000118.1:0-10014 GCA_041499635.1 Gemmatimonadaceae bacterium | reverse complement strand
GTGATGCGGACGAATTTTCGGGAGCATCCGGTCGCGGGACGCGGGCGCGTTTGGGAGAGAATCCATGGAGGAGTGCTCGCTGCCTTCGGGCATGTATTGAGTAAGCACGTTGGGCAACTGACTATATCTTCTTCGTATGGTCTCAAGAATCCTGTGCCCTGGGGATCGAGCTTCCTGACCGATCCGTTTTTCAGCTCAGACAGGATTCGTATCACGCAGTACGGCGCGGAGGTGAGACGTGAGGAAAAACTTCCGTTGATCGCTCACCATCCGCTCGTGCGGAAATACCTTCGAGTCTGCTGGGAGAATCGAGACGGTACACTCAACTGCTCTCACTGCGGAAAATGCCTGATGACGATGATCACGCTTGCGGCGGCGGGCGCGCTCGACGAATCCGAAGTGTTCGCTGATGAAGAAGCACTGATCGCTCGACTGAATGCGACGCCCTTCCTCTGGAAGCACAACAACCCCATGGACAGAGTCGCACTCAGTGGAACGCTCCACCCGCGAGTCGCCGAAGCAGCGCGCAAATTGGTGAAGCGTTCGCGTAATGCGCGGCGCATTCGCGAGTTGGCAACGCGTCTCACGTACGTGATAGACAGATATGCCTGACGCGCGCAAGGGAAATTTCCTCGCGGGACGACTCGCTGCAGCCGCGATCATCGCGCTTGCGCTGGGACTGGTGCTTGGCGTGCTCGCCAGAGAAACGCACAGTCCGTTCCTGATGGGACTCGCGTCGGTTGCGAAGCCCGTGGGCCTCTTGTGGACGAATGCGCTTCGCATGGTCGTGCTGCCGCTCATGATTTCGTATCTGGTGCTCGCGATCAATTCCGTTCCCACCGCGCGCACCGCAGGAAAACTCGGCGGCCTCACTCTTGTTTGCATGTTAGTGCTGCTCGGCGTTGCAGCAATCGTCGGTGTTTTCGTGAGCTCGACGGTGATATCGCTTCTTCCGATTGGCGATGGGACGAGAGCAGCGTTTCGGGCATTGTCGTCGGTTGCTGCCGATACAGTTTCGCGTGCTGATACACACGCGTCGGCCACTGATATGATCTCGACGCTGATTCCGTCCAACGCGTTGCGTGCTGTGGTGGAAGAGAATCAGGTTGGCATACTCATCTGCACCGCGCTGTTCGCATTTGCGATGACGCAGATCGCTCCGGAGCGACGAGCACTACTGATACGATTCTTCGCGGCGATTGCCGACACTGCGCGCACACTGGTGGGCTGGATCATTCTGGTTTTGCCGGTGGCGGCGTTCGCGCTCGCGTTCAGCATCGGTGCAGAAACTGGTTTCTCGATCGCTACGGGTTTGGGATATGCGGTGGCCGCGCTTTCGACGATCCTGATAGTGATGACTCTTCTTTTCTATCCGTTCACGGCTATCGTCGGACGGGTCGGTATGCGGCGATTCGCTGCAGCGGCTGCGCCGGCGCAAACTGTTGCGGCTGGCACGCGATCCTCACTCGCATCGCTTCCGTCTCTCGTCGAAGGCGCTGAACAAAAACTCGGCATGCGAACGGAGGTGGCCGAATTTGTTTTGCCGCTGACTGTGACGACGTTCAAGCTGAACTACGTGATATCGCAGCCGTTCAAGCTTTTGTTTTTGACTTCGATGTTAGGTCTTCAGCTCCGGCCGGGATTTCTGATCACCTTCATGGCGACCGTGTTCCTGTTGAGCTTCACGACTGTCGGAATTCCGAGCGGCGGCCAGCTGCTGACGTGGCCGTTACTCATGTCAACAGGCATTCCTATTGAAGCCCTCGTCATGCTGAAAGTTGCCGATGCGATCCCGGATATTTTCAAGACCGTGTTGAATGTCACGGCTGATATGTCGGTGGCTACGATCGTCGAGCGGTTTTCGGGTGCAGAGAAGACTACATCCCTGGAGATTGCTGGAGCCGCTTGAACCAGCTAGCGACCGATCGCTCCAAATTGGAAGAGCTTCCACGGATCAAATCGCAGCGGCTCAGGCTCAGTCCCCTCAACGAAGTACTCGGTATAGCGACGATCGGCCGGAGTCGCGATAGTCGCCATTTGTCCTGTCACGCGATCGAGCTCGCCTTCAATGACGCCAGCTGGCGGTGTCCATGAAGTCGTTGGCGGGCGAGTGAGCGCGTAGTACCGCGCCATCATCTTTCCCCATATCGGTGCAGCGAGCGAGCCTCCGGCCGCGCCGGGCGTGATCGTCTTTGGTTTGTCGAAGCCGAGCCACACGCCTGCGACGAGATCGGGAGTCAATCCAATGAACCACACGTCGGTGTTGTCGTTCGTGGTGCCGGTTTTTCCGGCGACTGGAATACTCGCGGGCAGATAGCGCCTGATCGACGACGCAGTGCCCCGCTCTACCACATCGCGCATCATGTCGCGCACTACGAACGTCGTACGTTGATCGAGCGCCGGCGGAAGAGCGCGAACCGCGACAGCAAATACTGACTTACCAGTCTTGTCTTCGATGCGGTAAATGAATCGCGGCTCAACTGGAGTTCCGAGATTTGCAAACGTCGTATATGCAGCGATCAAATCGAGCGGCTGCACCACCGATGCTCCGATCGCACTCGATGGATAAGGCGCAATCGGCGACGCAATGCCCATTCGTCTCGCAAGCGCAATCACCGAATCCATTCCAATCTTTTGACCGAGCTGCACCGCGACGACGTTACGAGATTTCGCGAGCGCCTCGCGCAACGTTATCGCGCCGAGAAATTCGTGATCCGAATTCTCTGGGCGATACATGGTTCCATTTGGGAGACGAATCGCAATGGCCGTGTCACCAACAATTGTGTTCGGCGCCATGCTGTCGGCAATCGCGGCCGCGTAGACGATCGGCTTGAAGGAAGAGCCGGGTTGTCGCTTTCCATCGATGGCGCGATCGAATTGCGATTGCGCGTAATCGCGACCACCGACGAGCGCGCGAACGTCGCCTGAAGCCGGATCGATTGCGACAACCAGTCCCTGCAGGTAATCGCTTCCCTTCGTTATCGCCTGGTGTGAATAACCTGCGCGCGCCTCGACTTCAGCGGTGCCTTCGGTCAGCGACTGCACCGCCGCCTGCTGCAGCAGAGGATCGAGCGACGTGTACACGCGGTATCCACCGTCAGCGAGGGAAATGCCCGCGCGCTTCGCCTGAATCTTCACGACGTCCACGAAATACGGCGCGTCCGCAGACATGCCGTAGTTCGGTACCGTGACAACACGACTCATCTGCGCGACCTGCGCCTGCGCATGCGTGATGTATCCCTGCTGCTCCATCAAAGAGAGAACGAGATTGCGTCGCTGCCGAGCACGATCGGGAAATTTCGAGGGCTCGTAGTTCTCGGGGGCTTTCGGCATCGCGGCGAGAGTCGCCGCTTCTGCGAGCGTCAGCTTCGACGCGCTCTTGCCGAAGTAATGCCGCGCCGCCTCCTCGATGCCGTACCAACCATGCGCAAAGCCGATCTGATTGAGATAGGCCTCGAGGATCTGCTCCTTGGTGTAGTGCCTCTCCATCTCGCGCGCGGCTACCTGTTCGCGAAGCTTGCGCGAAAGACTCATGTCGCGACGATCGACGATGTCGGGATGCATGTTGCCGACGAGCTGCTGCGTAATCGTGCTCGCGCCGCCGCGTTGCTCGCCGAGTATTTTGCCTTTGATCGCGCCGGCAATGCCGATGACGTCGACGCCGTCGTGCTGATAGAAGCGCTGGTCTTCGACCGCAACGAATGCTTGTGGAACGTATCTCGGCAGCGTGCGAATCGAGACGCTCGTGCGAAGCTCGCGGCCCACATCGCCGATCAAGGAGCCGTCGCGCGCGAGAATCTGGGATGATTGCGCAGGCTGAATGAACCGCCACGGCTCCGTTCCGGGCGCCTGAGACGCGCCCTTATCCGGCGTCAGGACAACGACAACGAGAGCTAGCATCAGCGCCCGTTGCCCGCGCCGTGCGGCCATGTCAACTTCAGTGTAATGCATCAATCAGTGAACCTTGCAATCGTACAATTCAAGCCGCGTAAGGGCGACTACGCGGGGAACCTCGCACACCTCGGCGAAATTTTCGCGCAGCTCGATTCTCTTAACCCTCGCCCGCAGGTCGCGTTCCTTCCCGAGACCGCCGTAAGCGGCTATTTCCTCGAAGGCGGAGTCCGCGACCATGCGGTTAGCGCGGGCACGCTCGTTAGAGATCTCGACGAGCAATACCGCGCCGCGGTTCCATCCCTCGCGCCGATGGATGTCGGACTCGGATTTTACGAAGTCTGGAACAACTCCATCTATAATAGTGCGCTCTATGTAACGCTGGGAGGCAAAGAGCCCATCGTTCGCCACGTGCATCGAAAAGTTTTTCTTCCGACGTACGGGTTATTCGATGAAGAGCGCTTTGTGGATCGCGGCTTCGAGATTCGCGCGTTCGATACGTCTTGGGGGCGCGCCGCGATGCTGGTTTGCGAGGACGCGTGGCACAGTCTCTCTGGAACTATCGCCGCACTCGACGGGGCGCAGGTTGTGTTCATTCCGTCCGCTTCACCCGCGCGTGGAGTCGTTCCGCGGACGGATGAGCGGCCCGGACCAGGAACGCTCGAGCGCTGGGAACGTCTCGTACGCGACATCGCATCGGAGCATGGAGTTTTTGTCGCGTTCGTGCAGCTCGTCGGTGCTGAAGGCGGAAGACTTTTTTCCGGCGGCTCGATGCTCGCGGGTCCCAGCGGAGACGTGAAGCTTCGTGCGCCCCTCTGGGACGAAGCAATCATAACGGCGACTCTCGATACCTCCGAGCTAACGCGAACGCGCGTCGACTTGCCGCTGCTCACCGACTTGCAGACGATGCTGCCGCATCTCGTCCGAACTATCGGCCGGGTGCAGACGGGCGAGCCAATGCCGCTCGATTATGATCCGCCGTCGCGAAACGGAAGCGATCCGCTCGAGGGAACGGGCTCTCCGACAGCGAAGAAAGAGGAATTGTCGGATGGCCCGGGCAAATCGAATGGAAAACCGCCGGAGTCGGCGACAACGTCGCGAATCAAAAGTCGCGGCAGTGTTGAAGTCATAGCCGCGCCCCACAGCATCCTCGGTCCGCCTGGCCTGGAGATCGATCCGGCGCTCACGGCGGACTGGCTCATCACGTTCCTCCGCGAGGAATTCCGACTTCGAGGCTTCACGAAGGGCGTGATCGGAATTTCTGGCGGCGTTGATTCCGCGGTCACTTCATTCCTTGCGGCGCGCGCGCTCGGCGCCGCGAATGTGATTGGGGTGCGACTTCCCTACCGCACGTCGAGTCGTGATTCGCTCGAGCACGCGCAGCTCGTGATCGACGCGCTCGGAATCGAAGGTCGAACGGTGGACATCTCGGCCGCGGTGGACGGTTATCTCACCAATGAGCCCGACGCAGATCCCGCAAGAAAAGGAAACGTCATGGCGCGCTTGCGCATGATCGCGCTATTCGATCTCGCGGCAAAATATCGCGGATTGCCCATAGGGACTGGCAACAAGACCGAACGGTTGCTCGGATATTTTACCTGGCATGCGGATGATTCGCCGCCGATCAATCCACTTGGTGATCTTTTCAAGACGCAGGTGTGGGCGCTGGCGAAATTCCTTGGCGTGCCAGATGTGATCGTGTCCAAGCCGGCGTCGGCGGATTTGATCGAAGGTCAGACGGACGAAGGTGATTTCGGAATCAGCTACGCGCGCGCCGACGCAATTCTGAACTGGCTCGTCAACGGCTACAGTCCCGCCGATGTCGTCGCGCAAGCCTTCGATGCGAGCGAGGTTGAGCTAGTGCGTTCGCGATTAGCGGGAACGCATTGGAAGAGAAAGCTTCCGACGGTCGCGATGCTGAGTCAGAGCGCGATCGGCGAGTCGTACCTCCGACCCGTCGATTATTAACTACATATACGCGACTCTGGATGTGATGATTCCTATCACCCAGAACAGTACGATCGACGCGACGATGACGGCTATCGCGTACGGCGCGGTTTTGTCTGCCGGAGACTTCATCAGAATCGGCAGTCCGAGGAAGAAGAGGTAAAGGCTGTAAATCGCGCCGATGAGAGCAAGAATCGCTAACGCAGGAAGGAGGTAAAAGATTCCCGCGACCCATGCGGCAGTCATGCTGTAAGCAGAGAGCTTGATTGCCTGCGGCATGCTCTGGGTTGCGCCGAACGTCGGTGCGAGTGCGTTGATGACCCACGCGAGAACGAACACCTGGACAATCGTCAGGACGAAAAGTAGGATCGCCGTGGAGATTCCCCATCCGATCGACATCCGGAAAATGCCGCCAAAACCCAGAACAGAAAAACCAATGAAGCGGGCAATCGGACCGATCAGTGCCAGCGGTATGATGTATCCGGTCATGAGCGCAGGCACATCGACTGCTTCCGAGTCGATCGCGGCCCATTCCTGCTTCGGCGCCATGAGGATCGCCTTTGCGCGTTCAACGAGATTCATCGTGGCTCCCGGCGAAGATAGGTTGTCGTTCGCCGAAGAAGCTAACCCTTTCGGGCTATTTAGCTACGCAGGACCCTCCGATAGCCTCGACCGTAGGCGGCATGCGGAATTCACAGGTAGACACGATCTGGTACTTTCGGTTGTACGCTTGCTCAGCTTTGGCGACTTCGTCGAGCTTGCGATATAGTGCGACGGAATCGGTCGTCTTGGCGCAGTAGGCCAGATAGTACCGAGGGCCACCGCATGCGCGGGATCCAACAGCCGCTGCCCTGCACTCTCCACTCGTGCAACCCGTGACCTTCGCAATCGCCTTCGCTTGATCTTCCAGTTTGAGAATCGCGGACCAGTCGTCCTGCTGAGGCGACTGGTTCACGCCCGCGTGGAGTCCCGTGTCCGTTGGATATGGGGTGACGGGCGCCTTGCTGCAAGCTGCCGCGACGGATATTACGAAGACGGTTCTCAGAATGGTTTTGAGCATTGTTCCCCCGCTACTATTATTAGCGTCGATTCACGTACCCCGACTCAATAAGATGGCCACACGGACGCTCCCCGACCGAAAAACTTCAGCTCGATCCAATAGTCCTCTCGGAGCGGATGAGCTCGTTGGCGCTTATCGCATAATGCTTCTGTCCCGAAAGCTCGATGACAAAGAGGTCCAGCTCAAGCGACAAAACAAGATCTTCTTTCAGATTTCAGGCGCCGGTCACGAGGCAGTACTCACCGCCGCAGGAATGTTACTGAAGCCCGCTTACGACTGGTTCTACCCGTACTACCGCGATCGCGCGCTCCTTCTCAAGCTCGGCGTAACGCCAACGGAAATGTTGTACGAGGCTGTCGGTGCAGCCAAAGATCCCGCATCCGGCGGACGACAAATGCCGAGTCACTGGGGACACAAGGACTACAACATCGTGTCGGCTTCGTCGCCGACTGGAACGCAGTTCCTGCAGGCGGCCGGTTCCGCCGAAGCGACGCTGAGGGCGAAGCTCATCGGAATCACTGAAGGTTTTCAAAACGACGAAGTCGTTCTCGTAACAACGGGCGAAGGCCAGACGAGTGAAGGAGAATTCTGGGAATCGCTCAACACTGCATGCAATCTGCGTCTCCCGCTCGTTTATCTCGTTGAAGACAACGGATACGCGATCTCGGTTCCGGTTGAAGTGAACACCGCAGGCGGAAGTATCTCGAAGCTCGTGCGATCATTTCCCGACCTGCTCGTCGAGGAAGTCGATGGCTGCGATCTCCTCGCCAGCTATGACGTGATGTCGCGCGCGGTTGCGTATGCGCGCGAACGAAAGGGCCCAGCGCTCGTGCATGCGAAGGTGATTCGTCCGTACTCGCATTCGCTTTCGGATGACGAGACGCTGTACCGGCCTCCGGCGGAGCGCGAGGCGGACGCGGCGCGCGACCCCGTGACTGTGTTCCCGAAATGGCTCATTGCCCAAGGCCACGCTACGGAAGAAGAGATCAAGCAGATAGACGCCGAAGTCGACGCGATAGTTCTTGCCGCCACCGATGATGCGCTCGCGCAGCCGCAGCCTGGGCCGGACACTGTGTATTACGGACTATACTCGCCCGACGTCGACCCTACCGGCGAGCAGTTCGACACCGAGGACGATCCGAAATTCTCGGGCGACCCGACAACGATGGTCGATCTTCTCAACGCCTGCATGAAGGATGAAATGCGGCGCGACGAAAGGATTCTCGTGTTCGGGCAGGACGTCGCCGATGTGTCCCGCGAGAAATACATCGGAAAGGTGAAGGGCAAAGGCGGGGTCTTCAAAGTTACGTGGGGATTGCAAAAGGAATTTGGCGGCGCTCGCGTATACAACTCACCGCTCGCGGAAGCAAACATCATCGGTCGCGCCATTGGACTTGCCGTGCGCGGATTCAAGCCGGTGGTCGAGATTCAATTCTTCGATTACATCTGGCCCGCGTACATGCAGCTGCGCAATGAGCTCGCTACCATGCGATGGCGGTCGAACAACAATTTCTCCGCCCCTGTCGTCGTGAGGACGACTTACGGTGGTTACATCCGGGGAGCGATTTATCACTCGCAGACCGGTGCGACGCTGTTCACGCATTGCCCGGGTCTTCGCGTGGTGTGTCCGTCGACGGCGCTCGACGCGAATGGATTGTTGCGCACCGCGATTCGTTGCGATGATCCGGTGATTTTCCTCGAGCACAAGCATCTCTATCGTCAGACGTACAACAAGAGCGCGAATCCCGGCGCGAATTTCATGATCCCGTTCGGGAAAGCGAAGATTGTCCGCGAAGGAACCGATGTGACACTCGTGACCTACGGTGCGACCGTGCAGCGAGCTGTTACTGCAGCGAATGCGGTCGACGAAGAAGGGATTTCCGTCGAAGTGATCGATCTTCGAACGTTGAGTCCCTGGGACAGACAGACCGTCTTCGACTCGGTGAAAAAAACCTCGCGCGTGATTGTCGGCTACGAGGATTCGCTCTCGTGGGGCTATGGTGCCGAGATCGCGGCGTCGATCGCAGACGAGTGCTTTGCGTGGCTCGACGCACCGGTCGCGCGTGTCGCATCCACTGACACCTTCGTCGGTTACGCGCCGCAGCTCGAGGACGCGATCCTTCCGCAGGTGGACGATTTCAAAAAGGCTTACCGGGAGATCGCGAAGTTCTAGGGCGACAGTGTTGCTGGCTATTCCCGGCTGAGAACCCCATGTTGCGTTGCTCATAAACTCAACATTCGCCGGGAGTGTCCATGGGACGCACGCATCTCACCACGCTGACGATGCTGTTCGTCGCCACCGTCGGATCTCTTGCCGGGGCCCAAGCTACAACCAAGAAAACCGCGCCCCCGCCACCGCAAAAAACCACGACAACCACCGGGACCACCGCGATTGTCGCGACTCCCGCGGTCGCCGCGACCAGTACCCCAGCCGCTGAAGCTGCCCCGACTGATTCCGCTGTTCCCGATTCCTTGAAGCCGAAGAAAAAAGGCAGATTCGGCGGATTCATGAACAAGGCAAAAGATCTCGCGAACAGTAAAGCGGGACAGCAAGCGCAAAAGATTGCCAACAACGAAACCGTGAAAGGATATGCGACTGGTGTCGCATGCACAGTGGTTCCTGGAGCAGCGATTGCTTCAGCAGCGACTGGCAAGGGCCCGTGCCAGAACGCCGGCCTCATGGCGATGATGTCGGGCAAAACGGGCGGTCTCGGCGCGCTCACTGGTCTCTCGAATTCAGCAGCGACCGCAGCCGCGATGCAAATGATGAAGAATGGAACGGGTTACGGAGTGTCCAACCTCACAGCTGCTGCTGCCGCCGCGAAAATGATGCAGAGCAACGGTCTGAACAATGTCGCAGCCATGGCCGCGATGAAGGATGCCGGAATGTCAGGGACAGATATCGCTGCGGCGATGAAGCTGATGCAGAGCAACAGCGGTGAGATCGCTGCAGCGATGAAGATGTTCGAGAACGGCGTAACGCCACCGACGCCGACGCCGATCGCGACACCAGCAGGAAAGAAATAATCTCGAAGTTCTAGCGCCCTCGTCGCCGCTTTCGTTTCGGCTGCGACGAGGGCTTGTGCGACGAGGGCTTGTGCGACGAGGGCTTGTGC
>JBGQKT010000117.1:0-10041 GCA_041499635.1 Gemmatimonadaceae bacterium | reverse complement strand
CCCATCTTGCGCACGCTTCCTTCGAGGACAGCCGAAACCTCGAGCTTCTTTCCTATCTCGCGAATGTCTTCGGTTTTTCCCTTGTAGGCGAACGACGACGTGCGAGACGCGACACTCAACGATTTGATCTTCGAGAGAGCGTTGATGATTTCCTCGGCCATGCCGTCCGTGAAGTATTCGTTCTCCGGATCCGCGCTCATGTTGGTGAACGGGAGCACGGCCATCGACTTTACCGACTGCACGCCCTCAGGTACTGGAATGGCGGTCGGCGTTGTGACAGTTGGCGCGACGAGCGCGCGTCCGAATTCTCCAGATGTCGTGAAGCGCGCCGCAGCATCCTTCGCCATCGCCTTTGAAACGGCTTGATCTATTTCTTCCGGTACTCCTTCGAGAGCGTCGCTCAATGACGGAACCGGAGCGGTGAATCGTTTCGTGAGGACCGCCTGCGCGGTGGCACCGCTGAACGGGCGCGAGCCCGTGAGCATCTCGTACACAACGCAGCCGAGGCTGTACTGATCACTTCGGCCGTCGATGTCGATATCGCCCGCAGCTTGCTCCGGACTGACGTACGCAGGCGTTCCGACAATCATGCCCGTTTGAGTAATCGTGTCACTACCTGCGAGACTCACGGCCTTGGCGATTCCAAAATCCATCACCATCGCCATGTCTTCGTTGAGCATGATGTTCTCGGGCTTGATGTCCCGATGAACGATCTGGCGACGGTGCGCATAATCGAGTGCGCTCGCAACAGCGCGGCCGATGCCAAGCGTATCCTCGAGCGAAAGCTGACCCTCCCGATTCATGCGGTCGCGCAGCGACTCGCCCTCGATGTACGGCATCACATAGAACAGATACCCGCCGGCCTCTCCGGAATCGAAAAGCGGAAGTATGTGCGGATGATTCAGGCGAGCTGCGAGCTTGATCTCTCTCAGGAATCGCTCAGAGCCGACTGCGGAGGCAAGCTCGGGGTGAAGAACCTTCACCGCTACAGAGCGTCCATGACGGAGGTCTTGAGCGAGGTAAACGGTCGCCATTCCTCCACGGCCAAGCTCTCGCTCGATCGTGTAGCGTGACTCGAGCGCAGACTTGACGCTATCCAACATCGCGGTCGTTCCTGACTCCATTGGCAAGACTTGGAAACTTAGGGGTCGCACTCACCGGCAGAAAGGCCGCGTTGACCAGCCTCGCTACGATTTTGGGAGGGCGTCGAGGACAATGTCGCCGATCGCCTTGAAGTCGTCGTCGAAATGGTGGCCACCGTTGCGCACAACTTCCTTCGTCAATCCCGGCGGAGCATCGCGACACCCCGAGTCCTTTTCATCCGCCCCATAGACGCAAAGAAGATTCATTCCGCGAAGCTTCTCGAGCTCGGGGAGTGTCGGCACGTCGGATGGTCGGCGCGACTGGACGAAAATATCCCTGAAGTGAAACTGGAAATTCACGCGAGGCGCCAGGCCAAGCAGCGCCACGAGCGCAACTCGTGCGCGAAGATCGGGCGGAAGTCGCGAAATCATGAACGGGGCAATGTCAGCTCCACGCGAGTAGCCGACGATCGCCACTCGCTGCATGGACCACGCCGACAGGTAATGTCGCATGATGCGGATCAGGTCCGAGCCACTGCTGTCCGGGGTTTTTCGGCGCGAGAGATAAGAGCGGATGTCGAGTACAACAACCGGAATCCCGTGCGCGACGACTTGGCTGCTTACACCCTTATCGAGGGCCGCAAAACCTCCATCACCGGTGAGCAGGATCGCGAACACCCCTCCCATCGCCGTCCGCGTCGTCTGTTCGATCAGCGGCAGGTCACGCACGTCCGCCGTGTAAACAGGCTGAGCGTTCTGCCCCGCAGCCCAGCGCGACAGTGCCATCGACAGGACCATAATGAAAATCAGCGGCCGGATAGAGGTCATCGCGATACTACACCGCGGAGGCCGCCGGAGATCAGTGCCGCTGTGTTCGCGAGCACGCGCGGCAACGCAAGACCGCCGGGCGATGCGAGATAGCGCGGCTCCCACAACGGATCGAATTTGTCTTTGTACTGACGAAGGCCACGGAAATTGTAGAAATGCTCGCCGTGCCTATAAAGCAGCGCGCCGGCCCTGTTCCAGAGCGGCGCAAGGGTTCGATTCTGCAATCCTGAAAGCGGCGCCATTCCAAGATTGAATCGATTGTATCCCTGCTGCTTGCCCCACTGGAGAAGCTCGATGAAGAGATATTCCATCACTCCCGCAGGAGAAGCCGGAGAGTATCGCATCAAATCGAGTGAGATTTCCGTGGCGTCGCCGCTCGCGAGAAGATTTGCAAATGCAACGATGCTCCCACCGATTCTGACAACTCCGACGGGAAAGCGCCGGATGTAATTCTCGTCGAACCTTCCCAATGAAAATCCTTTCTCGCGCGTGTGCTTCTCGTCGAGCCACGAATCGGACACGAGCTTCAGCTCAGGCAACACCGCAGTGGCATCTTCCGGCTGAAGCACGCAGAAAGTCGCACCGCAGCGCGATACTTCCGTGATTGTTCGCCTCAGTCCTTTGCGCTTACTACCGGCGAGACTGAATGTGTCAAGCGGAACCACCGCCGCTTCACCGAGCTTGAGCAGCGTCAGACCAAGATCGATGTATAGTGGCAATCTGTCAGTTCCAACTTCGTAGAACACGGGCCACGCGCCGTGACGGTCGGCCTCCTCACGAAAATGCCAAGCCAGCTCGGTGACTTCATCCTCCGGCCCAATGGGATCGCCAAGTGCAACCCAGCTTCGACCTTCGACGCCGTACATGAGAAACGCGTTGCCACTCGGACTGAACAGAAGAGCCTTGTCCCCGAGGAAAACGAGGTTCGCGGCGGTTTCTGACGATTTGCGAATGATCACTCGCGCGCGCTCCAGCTCATCATTGGTCGGAAGCGCGGGCTCCGCTTCAGCGTGCCGCATCATTCGCATCAACGCGAAAATTCCAAGCGCGGCGATTACTCCGGCAGTCGCGCGAAGAAAGCGCGGCGCGTCACCGTGCGTAGTGAACCGGAGCCAGAGCTCGTTTGAAAAGTCGACGTGCTTGTACGAAAAAAAGCCGATCCAGATTGTCGCGCCCGCAACAACAATCACTGCAACAATCCAGCTCGGCGCGATCGGCTCGCTGGTTATCGCTGCCTTGCGATAGAAGGCGCGATGAGATGGAGCAACTATCGCGAGCACGACAGAGAGGATCAGCGCCTCCTCGTAATCAAGACCTTTGAGAAGGGACGCAGCGATACCAACAACGAGAAGTGTGACCGTAAGACCATATGCTGCATCGAGTCGCCGGGCGATGCCCCACGCAAGAACGATCAATCCCGCGCCTGCGATGCTGCCGGCGAAATGCGAGAACTCGATCACACCGAGTGGAAGAACGCGGTCGAGCGCCGTGAGTCTTCCGTGGACCGATGGAGTTGCGCCGGATATCAGAAGAACAACACCGGCGATAAACGTTGTCGCGCTGAGCGCTTGCGGAAGAATCCACGAGGTCCAGCGCGCGGCGAATGTTCCCGCAGTTGTCGCGACGAGCGCCACACGCTCGCGTTGGCGCAATGCTTCGTACGTCGCGAGCATCAACAGCGAGAGTGCGAACGGCAACAAATAGTAAATCGCGCGGAATGCGAGCAGTGCCGCGATCGTGGACCCCGCGGGCAAATACGGCTTCAGCAGCAACACCATCAACGTCTCGAAAATTCCGAGTCCGCCTGGTATGTGACTGATCTGCCCCGCGAATTGCGCGAGAAGAAATGCGCCGAGGAACGGCAGGAAACCGAGACCATGTCCCGGCGGCAAAAGCGCATAGAGCACGGCGCCGGCAGCTGCCCAATCGAGCGTCGCGACGCAGAGCTGCACCGTCGTTGTGCGAAGTGACGGTATCGGAAATTCCCAACCGCCGATGCGGAGCGGCCTTCGCTGCGCAGCGCTCCAGCCGATGTACGCGGCCACGATTGCAAGAAGCAACGCGCCAGTCGGCCGGAGAACCCCGTATGGAAGGCCGAGCAGCTCCATCGTCGTCGCGGGCTCGAGCAGGAAAACAGCTCCACTCAGGAAGAGCATTCCCAACACGAACGTTGCACCGACGAAGCTTACTGCCTGCGCAATCTCCGACGTCGACAAACCCCACGCGCTCCAGAATCGGTAGCGCACAGAGCTTCCTGTCACGAGCGGGAAGCCGAGGGTCTGACTCAAACCGTACGAAATAAATGAGCTGAATGCGACGCGATGGAATCGAAGAGGCTTCCCGACGTATGCGAGCGCGATCGCATCGTACGCCGGCAACAGAGCGTATGCGATGAATGTGAAAAGCAACGCGAGAAACACATTCGATCGCTGCAGCGCGAAAATCGCCCGCGTGATGTCGCGGTAGTGATACGCTCGCAGCTCGCCGTGCAACACGAACAGCGCGACGATGAGCAGCACGAGAATCACCAGCGGTCCAACCCACGGAGGCAATAGCTTCCGCGGAGTCAGGACAGTCGGCTCGCTGATCTCGACGCTCGTCACGCTGGAACCTCGACGCTCGCTTTGCGCTCGAGCTTTCCCCATCCAACGATGTGACCGCGGATCGCCGCGACAAATGAGCGCAGCACGACCAAATACATGACCTGCCGATATGCGAAGCGTTGCAGGAACACAAGCCACGTGAGACTGCGGTCTTCGCCCGGCTCCGCGAGAAATGCAATCACTGCGGTGATCCAATCGACCGCGAGAAAAACCGCGTAAAACGTCAACACCTGCTCGAGATTCGTTACCGCATACGTGTCGCCGTGTTGCTGTTTCACGAGCCAAACAGAAACGAGGCTCCAGATAAAGAGCAGATCGGCGATTGGTGAAAGCGCGGTGAATACAAGCTGAAAGAGCCATACATTCGGCATCGCGATCCATCCGAGTGTGCCGTACCGCTTTCGGAACAGCGCGTCGCGATGCTTCCACATGCACTGCAATGTTCCGAACGACCAGCGAAAACGCTGTTTCGCTAGACCTCCGAATGAGTCTGGTGCTTCGGTGTAAGCAATTGCGTCGTCGGCGTACGCGATGGACGCTCCGTTGCGACGAATCGAAAGAGTGAGATCCTGATCCTCGGCAAGGGTGTCCTCGCTGAATCCGCCGACCCGCTCGACCAGAGCTTTACGCCATGCACCAATTGCTCCCGGAACGACGGTGATGCAATTGAGGAGAGAGAACGCCCGACGATCGAGATTTTGACTGACGACATATTCGATCGCCTGCCATCGCGTGATGATGTTGATGCGGTTTCCAACTTTTGCATTTCCCGCGACGGCGCCCACAGATGGATCAGCAAGTGGAGCAACCAGCTTCCGAAGAGTGTCATGTCGGAAGAGCGTATCAGCGTCGAGGCAAACGATTATCTCTCCGCGCGCTCGGGCGATGCCGTAGTTCAGCGCGCTCGCTTTGCCGCCGTTTAGTTTTGCATAAATCACAACACGCGGCTCATCCGCGTACGTTGCGCGCGCGACAGCATAGGTCATGTCGCTCGAGCCGTCGTCGACGACGATGATCTCGATCGGCCCCTCGTAATCCTGCTGGAGGAGACTGGCGATCGTCTGATTGATCACGAGCGCCTCGTTGAAAGCCGGGACGATCACGCTCAGCGACTGTGCGTAATCCGCGTCCACTTTTCTTCTTGGACCGAAACGATGCAGGAGTGCGAGCCCAATGATCACGATGAGACGCCCTGCGCCGAGTGCGACGGCAATCAGAAGAATCCAGTGCATCGACCAATCGAGCCCGCCGATGACACCGAACGACGCCAGCTCGACGATGCGCGTGATCGCACTCGACGGCGGCAGCGGAGGCATCGCTTCTTCGCGAGTGAAGCCCGCAAGATCGGAGAGCAATACCAGCGTGTCGCCGCGGGCGCGAAGACTATCGATCAGCGGACCAAGTGCCGCGACGGTTTGGCTGCGATCTCCACCGCCGTCGTGCAGCAAGACGACGTTCCCGCGCGATCGGCGATCGAGCACGGTTTGAATGATCCGCTGTGTGCCGAGCTCTTTCCAATCATCGGAATCGACGTGCAATCCCGCAGTCACATAGCCGAGATCTGCCGCTATCGACACGGGGACAAGCTCGTCCGCCGTCGTCGGCTCGGCATCTCCGAAATACGGCGGGCGGAAAAATGCGGAGCGCCTGTCGAAAACCGCTTCGAGCAATCGCTCGTTCGCGTCGAGCTCGAGTCGCGTCACGAACGCCGACGAGAGCGCTAGGTTTGGATGAGTGAATGTGTGATTCCCGAACTCATGGCCTTCCGCGACGATTCGCCGTGAAAGCGGAATGTGCCGCTCGACGCTCGTTCCGATGAGGAAAAAAGTTCCGGGTGCATGTCGCGAAGCAAGCGTATCGAGGATTGCCGGTGTCCACCGCGAATCCGGACCATCGTCGAACGTGAGAGCGACATGATGCGCACTCGTGCCGGTGCGTTCTACGACGTAGGGCGACGGATACTCAGTTAGCTGTTCGCTCGTTACGAGACCAGTCGTGGAATCACTATGCGTTACACGAAGACCTGAAGTTGGGCGCGAGGCGAGCCGAAGAATTTCGCCATCACCATCAAACTTCACATCGTAACCCGGGGGAATATCCGCGAGGTCTGCTGCACTCGGCGGAGGGTTTCTCTTGTCGAGAAATTGCCAGACACCAGGATCTTCCGAGCCGAGACGCCAGATCGCTTCACCAGCAGCGCCGAGGTTGCGCGCTTCACGAGTTTCGTTGAACGCGGTGACGGCATCGAGGAACCACAGGACGTGATCCGTGGAATCGGGCTCAGTCCACGCGATGTAGGGATTGAGAGCGGCGGAATCGAACTGGAGCCTGAGACGGCGTTGGCGGGCCTCCGCCATCACGTCCTGAAAAGTCATCTCCTGTCCCGAAGTTTTTGGATCGCCGTCATTCCAGTCATAGCCGTATGCACCGAGAGCAAAAATTGCTTTTCCCGGGGGAATGTCCCGGAGCAGCTTTTGAGCGTGCTCTGCGTACCAGCTCTGACTCGCGACTGGACCGGGATCGCTTCCGCGAAAATGCTCGTCGTAGAGCATGAGGAAGAGACGATCGTTCGCGGCGGCATAGGTTCTTACCGCCGTAGAGTCCATGTCAGTCGAAATCGCTTGTGAAACGATCGCGCCTTTCGGCTGAAGTGCAGCGCGCAGCTGGAAAGCAAATTTTCCCAGCGCGCCGTCGAGATCGGATGGAATCTCTTCGAAGTCGAGCGTGACGCCGGCGAGACCGTATTGATCGACAGCGCCCGCGAGCTGATTGATGACGCTGGCTCGCGCCGCGGCATTAGAGAGGAGGGCACGCAGGCGCTTCGAGTCGAACTGATGCGTGCGAGAATCGAAGTTGCCGACCATGATCAACACACGGGGGCGATGACCCACGGGTTGACGTTGAGCGACGTAAAGAACCTTTCGATCGATTGCGAGATTAACTGAATCGCCGCGCGGATTTAGAAATCCCCATTCGCAAACGACCCAGTCGAGAGCAGAAGCATGCGCCTCGAACGACGCGAAGGAATTGTCGTCCCAGTTTACGTAAAAACCGGCGACTTCTCCGCGTGACGAGAGTTGCGCAGTGGATGATGCGACAGCCGGCGGAGCGCGCGTTTCGGGAATCGGCAACGCAGCTGCGTTGGCTTTTCTTGCGGGGCGACGAACCGGAAGGAACGGAGTTTTGACACCGAGCGCGGGGCGACGGCGTTCGAGCGCGACGAAGAGGCGGCGCTTTGCAGCGAGTCGCTCGCGATCTTTTCGGGTCGTCGCAAGTCGGGGCGCGACCGCGAGGTTGCGCTTCACATGGAAGTTCTGAGTGAGCGCGGGAAGAAGCGGAGGAATGAGAATTCCGGCGACGATCGCTCCGCCGGCGAGCGTAGTGAGCGCGCCGAGTACGAGCGCTGTGCGGCGGATGAGCCGCCAGCGTTTGCCGGTTGGATCGAGAAAAACCGGTGGGGTGGAGAAATGTCGGCCGGTCACGAGTCTTAATAGTCTAGCGGCGCTCTAATGTTTCGCACCGGAAACTACAAAAGCAAAAGAACGAGGTCTCTGGTCCCAGGTTTTGAGGCGGCCAGGCATCAGGAACGACCGAATGACCCTTTCGATCGCGACGATCGGTCATTGGGCGGTTGCGGGTGCCTGGGCTCCTGAAAACCTGGCACCTGAGACCTAGTTTTTTTCCTTTCCCACAGTTCCGAAAACGACACCGTCTGAACCAGCAAAAAGAATGGGGTAGCCTGCGCGCTGAATTCCACGAATAAGAATATCCGCTGAATCTTTTTGCATGAGACTGCGATGAACGACAACTCGACTTACTCCGTGATCCAAAAGAATTTTCATCGACGACGAATCGGGAAGCGCATTCGCGGCACGAAGGAGTGAATCAGTGACAGGTGGCGTCACGCTTCCGTGAAGCGCGACGACGCGGCGTAGATGTCCCGCACTGGCGTAGATGTAGCGCGTCGAAAACGGAGTGCGCCAACCTGAGTGATCAGCGGTCGGCAATTCTACAACGCCGCCACGATCGACTTCGGACGCCAAATATGGATACGCATCCGAAAGACTCATCGGAGCGGGCGCGACTACTGATCTTCCTGCAAACCACGACGCCGGCCAATACTCGATTACGACGAGAGCGATTAAAACGATCGCGATAATTCGACTCCGTGTTCCCGCGCGACGCTCGATAGCGGTCAGCCCGAGCCCGCACAGAATCGCACCGGCAAGCCACGCGAAGAAAAAGATTCGCATCGGCCATCTGATGCCGGGAATGACAAGCCAGATCTTTCCCGGCATCGGCAACCATCCGGCGTGAGGCAACGGATTGAGATTGATCGGCCTGAGAATTGGACCGAGCGCGAGCAAGAAACAGATCACGGCGAGCGACACGAGAATCCACATGGTCGCGCGATTCTCTCTGTTTCGTCGAAGCGTGATGATCGCGTATATCGCGAGCGCAATCGCAACCAATCCCGGAAACGCAGGTGTATAGCTGAGCGCGGTCGTCCAGGTAGTTCGTCTCACGAGCGGAGTCCACGCCCACACCGCCATCCAGTCCGGCATCCTGAGCGGCGCAGCAAGCTCCATTGAAAAATTCGCGAGCGTTCTCGTATCGTGGGCGTACCCGAAGTCGGAGCTGAACCGCAGATAGTGCGAGAGAATCGGCGTCAGCAATGCGGCCGCAAAGATTCCCGTCGCGAGAAGTCCGCCCAATGCACGCGCATTAAAGCGATAGCGTCCGAAGATCCAGCAAAGAATTGCGTACAACGGCAACACAAGCGCGAGAAATACCGCGAGGTAAATCGAACATAGAACAGAAATGACGAGACTCGCCGCAAGTCCGATTGCGTCGCGAGGCGAGCGGCTCTCGAGATATTGATCGAGAAAAAAAATCGCGAACGGAATCCAGCAAACGCCGAGCGTCTGAAGGTGCAGAATGTGGCTGAGGTGGAACGGTCCGTATGCGAACACGAGACCGGCTAGAGCTCCACCCGCCCGACTGGCGCCGAATCGTCGCGCGACAATCGCAGCGCCGATTCCCGATATCACGAGCGAGACGAGTATCAGAATGTTGTACGCCGCCGGGATTCCAGCTCCGAGCAGGCGAAGCGGCAGATACAAGATCTGCCAGCCGAGGAAATTCTCAGTTACCGCAAGCGAATTCTCGAGCGGGAAACCTGCTGTCCAGTCGAAGATGCTCGTGTGCGCCGTGAGAAGAGCATGACGTCCCCACTCGAGAATTCCCGCAACGAGAAAAGTGTCGTAAGGAAAAATCGACGTGCCGAGCAAAACGCTGCCGAAGCGCCCGGCAATGGGGAGAATGAGATAGGCCGCGCCTACGAGAACGTAGAGCGCGGCCAGCTTCGCAATGTAAATGCTCTCTTGGGCGTCTCTGATTATCTCAAATCCTCAACCACTCAGGGAAGCGGGCGGATGCGAATATTGCGCAGCGTAAGCTCGCCGTCGTGGTCGCCCTGAATTCCGATGTATCCGCTTTTGGCTAGCCCGTAGTTCGGATAATCGTTG
>JBGQKT010000116.1:0-10060 GCA_041499635.1 Gemmatimonadaceae bacterium | reverse complement strand
TTCGCCGATGTCCTCGCCTGGCTGAAGGCACATGACCACAAGCTGGCTGTGCTCGCCGGTGAAAAGCACCTGGCGGAAGAATGGATTGTTGAGGGTCGCTTTCTCGATCGAGCCAACATAACCGGTCATTGTCTTTTCCCCGTGCGTTAGGATTGCGCCTGTATCTCCCGTGAAAGTTCGTGGTGCGGGGCGGCGCGATCAATCGGGCCATGGCCGCACGCTGAGTGGGGGAAGTCCTGACGGAAGTCAGCCAGCGAAGCGCTAGCGGAAATGGATCAGGATGAGCGCCACTACTCCAGGGATGGCCTGCACGAAGAGGATCTTACGATTGGCCGTCGCGGCGCCGTACAATCCCGCGATGATTACGCAGGAGAGGAAGAAGATGGCGACCACGGCTCCCTCTTCTCTCAACGTCAGGCTCCAGAAGAGTCCCGCAGCGAGGAATCCGTTGTAGAGTCCCTGGTTTGCAGCTAGAACTTTCGACGCTTCGGCTCTCTCTGGTGACAGGCCGAATGCTTTTAATCCCGCCGGCTTCGTCCAGAGAAACATCTCGAGGACGAGAAAGTAGACGTGCAACAGTGCGACAAGCCCGACTGCGACTCTTGCGGTGGTGCTCATGACACCAACATACGCGTAGAAAGAGTCCGCCGCCTCTCGTGTCGACTCCCGATTCTGTACAGAGAGGCTCGAGTGGCGAACTTTATTGTCAGTCTGTTACGCCACAAAGTGAAACTGGATAGAGAATGACAAACAACTTTGAGACTCGGGCTCCGGATCTACGCAATCGCGAAGCACCGCTGGAAATTCACGGCGACGAATTTCGGAAGCTCGGACATCAGCTTGTAGACGACATCGCAGAATTTCTCGATGGGCTACCTCGGCGACCCGTGACGATGGGCGAGTCTCCGCAGGCAATACGGAGATTGCTTGGCGCGGACGTGTTGCCGCAGCGCGGCTCGCCGCCGGATGTGTTGTTGAATCAAACAGCGCAGCTGTTGTTCGACCACTCGCTGTTCAATGGCCACCCGAAATTCTGGGGATATATCACATCATCGGCGGCGCCCATTGGTGTCCTCGCGGATTTATTAGCTGCCACGGTGAACCCGAATGTAGGTGCCTGGGTACTCTCGCCGGTTGCAAGCGAAATCGAAGCGCAGACAATTCGGTGGATTGCCGACCTCATTGGTTATCCAAGAACGTGCGGTGGCGTGCTTGTGAGTGGCGGCAACATGGCGAACTTCGTCTGCTTTCTGGCGGCTCGCAAATCAAAAGCTACATGGGATATCAACGCAGAGGGGTTGTCGGGAGGCAAACAGCGTCTTGTCGTCTACGTTTCGAAAGAAACCCACGCGTGGATAGATAAAGCAGTCGAGCTTTTCGGCATGGGCGCGCAATCTGTTCGGTGGATTGCCACCAACACCGATCAACAGATGGACGTTCGTGCGCTCGAGCAACAGATCGTTCAGGATCGAGCTGGCAATCAGCTTCCTTTCCTTGTAGTGGGCGCAGCGGGCACAGTGAGCACCGGTGCAGTTGATCCTCTGCCTGAAATTGCGGCAATCTGCAGAAAATACGATTTGTGGTTTCATGTCGATGGGGCGTACGGTGCGCCCGCCGCGGTATTGCCTGACGCATCCGCCGAGTTGTTGGGATTACGCGAAGCGGACTCGATTGCGTTGGATCCGCACAAGTGGTTGTACAGTCCGCTCGAAGCGGGCTGCGCATTGGTCCGCGATCCCAATCATCTGCTGGAGACCTTCAGCCATCATCCGGCGTACTACAACTTCGATGGAACGGAAGAAGATCCGCAGATCAACTACCACGAGTATGGGTTACAGAATTCACGTGGCTTCCGCTCTCTGAAAGTCTGGCTTGGAATTCGTCACGTCGGGCGCGACGGCTATGTCCAGATGATCGGCGATGACATTGCGCTTGCGCAAGCGCTGCACAAGGCGGTTGGCACGCATCCGGAACTGGAAGCCGCGACACAGCACCTGAGCATTACAACTTTTCGTTTCGTTCCGCTCGGTTTGCCGAATGACGCGACAGCTGTCGAGCCTTATTTGAACGCTCTCAACGAAGAGCTTGTCAATCGCGTGCAAGCAAGCGGTGAGGCCTTTGTCTCAAATGCTGTGGTTGATGGCAAATATCTTTTGCGCGCATGCATCGTAAACTTCCGGACCTCGCTGGCGGACGTTGAAGCTCTGCCGGAGATTGTCGCAAGACTCGGAAGAAACCTCGATTCCGAAATGCGTCCTACGTCCTTACGATCTGGCGCGTCTTAGCCGCCGCTTATTGCAGCGAGGATTAGAATCGAGCTTCCGTCCGGAACGGGCGTGCTGACGCCCTCAAGAAAACGAATACTCTCACCGTTTCTGAAAACATTGACGTGCATCCGCACATCGCCGCGTTCGTCGACGACTCGATCCAGAACTCCGGGGGATCGTTTGCCGAGTGCCGCCAATGCATCGCCTACTGTCGCGCACGGCTCATCGATCATAACCGTCGATTTTCCATCAACCGACAGTCCAAGCGCTTTCGGCAACTCGATCGTAATCATCGCTAACTAATGACTGTCGTCTTCACACACACGACCGGCGGCAAACTATCCGCGATCTCCCGCCACGTCGCGCCATCGTCAGTCGATCCGAACAACTTCCCGCTCCGAGTTCCGAAATAAATTCCTGACTGTTCCATCGAATCCGCAGTCATCGCATCGCGCAACACCGTCTCGTACGCATTCTTCTGCGGCAATCCCTCAGTCAACGGCTCCCAGCTCGCGCCCGCATCAGTCGTGCGATACACGCGCAGCTTCGCCTCTGGCGTGCAGCGAAACATGTCGGACTCGAGCGGAACGATGTACACAGTGTCGGGATCGTTGGGATGCATCTGCATCGCAAATCCAAAATCCGATGGAACTCCATTCGCGATGTCGGTCCAGCTGTCACCCCAATCATCGCTGCGATAAAGTCCCCAATGGTTCTGCAGAAATAATCGCTCGGGCTTGGACGGATGCTGCACGACCTTGTGAACGCACTGCCCGAACTCCGGATACTTGTCGGGTAAGAATTCCGCGCGCACGCCAACGTTGCGTGCCTTCCACGTCTTACCACCATCTTCTGTGCGATACACACCCGCCGCCGAAATCGCAATCAACATCCGCTTCGGGTTCTTCGGGTCCAATACTATAGTATGCAGGCACAGCCCACCCGCACCCGGCTGCCACCTCGGCTGATGCTCATGATTCAATAGTCCGCGATTCGGCTCCCATGTCTCGCCGCCATCGCGCGATTCGAACAACGCCGCCGGCTCGACACCGCAATACATCACATCCGGCTCATCAGCTCGGCCCGGAGTTATCTGCCAGATCTGCTTCAGCGCACGACCTGAATCTTCAGGAAACTTTATCGTATACCGCTCCGGCTCCGTCCACGTGCCACCGAAATCGTCGCTCGTCCTGAGCGCGCTTCCGATGAATGTGTTATTTGCGCCCGCGAAAATCCGATTCCGACCATTTCTTTTATCGTGAAGCATCGCGTAAATCGCGAAACCGCGAAAATGCGGGCCATCGACTTTCCATTTCTTGCGCGATTCATCGGAGCGCAACACGAACGCGCCCTTCATCGTTCCGATAAGAAGAAGAACTTCGCCGTTTTCTTTCTGGCGCTGCTTAGTCATCGCGTCCTCGTGCATGTGAGCGTCGGGATTATGGCGACTGCCACGTGCCAGCGTCAATCCACCAGCGAGACATTCGAAATACTGTAAGCTTTTGTGGGCGCCGGACGTTTGATATTCGTAATGCGCCCAGGATCTGCGATGCACGACAGCGCCACTAAACCGGCTGAGCTCATCTCCAAAGTGAAATCGGGAGACGTTGAAGCTCTCGCCGAGATTTACGCGCGGTACTCGCGATCGCTGATGGCAACCGCTTATCGACTCACCGGCAACGTCGCCGACGCCGAGGATGTTCTGCACGACGTGTTTCTCGGTTTGCCGGAAGCGTTGCGTCACTACGACGAGCGCGGGACTGCCGAGTCGTGGCTCAAGAGACTCACCGCTCGTGTTGCACTTTCGCGCATTCGCTCGCGCGCGCAGCGCCGGGAATCGTCGTTCGCTGAAGAGCCTTCGCTCGATCGGCGCGCGATCTCGCCCATTAATGACGACTGGCTCGTGCAGAGAGCGATCGACGCACTGCCCGAATCGCTCCGCACAGTGTTCGTGCTGAAGGAGATGGAAGGTTACTCGCATTCGGAAATCGCATCGATGCTTGAAATCACCGTCGCGAATTCCGAGGTTCGCCTGCATCGAGCAGTGAAAGCTCTGCGCATACGCCTCGCACCGAAAATACAATGACACCGATCACCTTTTTTCATCCTGGTGCGCGATCGCTCCAACGATTCGCGGACAGTGAATCTCCGCCAAGCGAGCAGTCGCGCATCGCGTCGCATCTCGCCGATTGTGTGAGCTGCCGAGCGAAGGTCTCGTTCGCGCGCGACATCGCAGCAAAGGCGAGAAATCTTCCGACGCCGGATACTCCGGCCGATTTGATTTCGCGCGTCATTGCAGAGCGGGGCGGGGGACAGCGCGCAATTCTTCCGGCAACGATCCGGACGGAGCGTCCCCGGCGTGTGGCGATTCCACTCGTGGCCGCGGCTGCGGTTATCGTGATCACCGGAATCGGCTTCGCTTATTTCCGCGGAACGCAACTCGAGAAACGCGAAGCATCGAGCGGTGACCAGCGCGCTTTTTTTGGATCGATGATTTTCCTCCCCAATGTCGCGAGCGCAGCAGAAGCACCATCACGTATCGAGGCGTTCAAACATCCCGTTGAGTTTGACGGTCGCAAGCTCCAGCCGGTTGACCTCGAGTACGAGCGATACTCGACGAATCTCTCCGGGTCGAGAACGATCGCTGCACGTGGAGTACTTCACGTTTCGCGAGCGAGCTCGGGCGACGCCTGGAAAGTCGAGCGCGATTGGACGGGGATGTCGGAGGACGGAACCAATCAGATCCGTCACGAAGTCGAAACCGCATTACTCTCGGCGCGTGATCTCAAGCTCATCTCGCGTGAGATACACGTGACGCCTTTCCTGAAATACTCCCGCATCAACGTCGATCAGAGATTCAGCAACGCCGGCATAGCGGGACGAATGACCACCGAGGGCGGCGACAGTCGCGGGGTCGGTCGGCCAATCGATCAATTACTGTCGGAGAAGTACGCGCCGTATATCACAGAGGCGATCGCTCCCGTGTTGATGCGAACGGTTTCCCTTGGTCCCGACTGGAGCGGAAGCTTCTCGATTGTCGGATGGGCGGTGCGAAAAGAGGACGTGATGTTCCCGTTGACACTCAGAGTGATCGGCTCTGAACGCGTCACGGTCCCCGCCGGCACGTTCGACTGCTGGAAGATGTCCATCACCGTTCAAGGCCGCGACATCGCGTACTGGGCGAGAAAGTCTGATGGCGTCGGAGTGCTAACTCGTGATGACTCGCGCCGCACGACCGAGGGAATTCGTGGAATCGCTCTCGCTTCCGACAAACCAACTACCAAATAATCTCATGCGAATAATCACTACTGTTGCTGCGATGTCATGTCTGATCACCGCGTCGTTGAGCGCGCAGCTCGCGAGCACGGCATCGGCCGGGTTCCGCGAATTCCGAATCGAGTCGGCTCATTCTGAAGTTGGATTCACGATCAACTTTCTCGGCCATCCTGTTCACGGAAGATTCGATGACGTCCGCGGCACGATCGTCTATGTTGCGGGAAGACCGGCTGCTTCCGCCGTCACCGCGTCGATCGCGACAGCGAGCATCAACACCGGCTCGCAGCATCGCGACGGACATCTGAAGAGCTCAGATTTTTTCGACGCCGAGAAATTCCCGGCGATTCTATTTCAGAGCACGAGTATACAGCCGATGCGCGGCGGACTTGTCGCGCGCGGAAATCTCACCATGCACGGTGTAACACGGCCGGTCACGATTCCCTTCCGCGAAACGTCGGCGCTGGTGAAGGATCCGCATGGATCGACGCTCGTTTATTTCGCGGGCTCGACGCGCATCGATCGTCGCGATTTTGGAATTGCGGGCGGAAGCAAATTCAACAGCTGGTTCGACGAGATCCGCAGCAAAGCATTGGGCGACAGCGTTGACATCGCGCTCGAGATCGAAGGATGGGACATCGATTACGACCGAACCACGAAATACGATGCGGCACTCAAGCAGATCGCGGACGTTGGAGTCAGTTCGTTCCTTTCTCGCTTCCGAGCGATGTACAGGGTGAACCCCGATACGCTGAAGAACAGCGAGTGGGAATTCGATCAGATGGCTCGCGCGCTTCTCTCCAAAGGCAGGACGGCGGACGCGCTCGAGGTGTTCAAGATGAGCGCGGAGATTTTTCCAAAGTCTTCTTCCGCGCAGGTGGCTTTGGCGCGAGCGTACGAAGTCACCGGAAATCGCACTGCGGCGTTAACCCTGGCGGATAATGCTCTGACACTGGACCCCACCGAAACACGCGCGATCGAAGTGAAGCGGAGGCTGCAGCGATAATCGGACCGATTGTCGATTAGCGCGCGTACTTCTCCGCGCCGAGGAAGTGAAGCGAGACGTATTGCTCGTGGCCGATTACCCAGCTGTCGTGCGGAGCCGGTGGTACGTGAAACAGATCACCCGCTGAAAGCTCGGTGACTGTTCCATCCTCGAAGGCCACCGCGCATTTGCCGGACAGCACGAGGCCAACATGTTCGACAGAGCAGAGCGTGGCGCCAACATTTGGCGCGACATGAAGCGACCATTTCCATCCCGGCTCGTACGTGGCGCGTCCTACCGTCACGCCGCCGATGTTGACGATCTCGAAGGTGCCGAGCTGCATCGTACGATTGTCATCAGGAGTAGAGAATTCCTTAACCGTTACATCAGGCATAGCGTCGCTCCTATTTCGTTTTCTTCTTTTTCGCAGTCGGTTTTGGCTTGAGTGAGCTCACGTACGCGTGGCTCAAATCGAAATATGTTTTTAGCTCCGATGTTTTTTTCAGGAGTGCATCGGGTACATCAACGTATTCTTTCATGACCGCGCCGTACAATACCGGCACCGTCGTCTTGTATTTCTTCAAGAATGATTCTCGGTCGCCGGCAGGGAGCCTCAAGATCACGCCGTCATCCTTCGTCAGCAAACTGAACATGTGACCGTTGACCGACGTGTACGGCATTGTGTCACCTTTTCGTTCCACGCCCAGCTTCGTCGCTACAAGCTTTTCGTAGAGCGCGAGATTATCCGCCCGCCTGTTTGCCCCTGCTTTCGCCATGTCGAGATTCTAACTGCGCGGATGGGGCGCCGCAAAAAAAAAGACGCGTGCCATTGATGGCCGCTAAGATCCGATCGTCATCTGATCGCTCTTCATTGCAACGAAAGGGGCCCGTGATTTACCACGGACCCCTCTTTGATCACGATCGCCGGTGTTGCAGTCTAATAGTTGGTTTTATTTGCCCGGTGTGTCGCGTCTCTCCTGGTCAATGCGATCGGGGCACTGTTGAAGTTGGTATTCGCCACTCGCCGGTAAAGCGCTCGCGCCTCGGCAGATTTTCCTGCGCCCTCGAGTGCCTGAGCTCGATGGTACGTGACGTAGATGTCATTGGGATCTGCTTCGGCGAAGTGCGCAAGCGCGGCAGCGTAGTTTTTCTGAAGCAGGTCCGTCATCCCGAGCATCTCGTGCGCCGGCTCATTCCTCCTTGGGTTCTTGCTCGGCTCGATGAGTTTCATGAACTCTCGCGCCTTTGCCCTCGCTCCGTTGTAATCTCCCTTGTGTGCAGCGAGCATCCCATCGATGTAAATGATGTTCGCCTCCTGCTGGCGTCGATACTCCGGAGTTCCGCCGGCGTCTGCCTCCTGGCGCCACAGTGTCCGAAGCTGATCGGCCGCATGATCCGCAACATCGAGATGTCGGTTGTATAACGCGATCTGTAGCTCGGGATAGAGAGAACCAATTTTCGGACCGACTTTGCTTTGCAGGTCCATTCCATCTATCGCCGCCACGTTCGCCTCCAACTCACGCTCGGCAGCCTTCGGGTCACCGGCGTATACGTTCACAAACGCACGAAACACCGGGTAGGCAGCCTTTTCATTCACGTCACCGAGCGCGATCGACTTGTCGTAATCAGCTCTGGCCTCTGCGAAGTTCTTAAGGAAAGAGTTGACGTGCCCGCGCTGCTGAAAAGCAATCGCCCGCTTCGGGTCGAGCTCTGCCATGCGCGTGTACTCTGCTCGGGCTTTCTCGAGTTGGTTGTTCGCGCGATATGCGTCGCCCATGAAGTCGTGCGAATTCGGCTCGTTGGGTTCGAGCTCGAGTGCGTGGCGAATGTGGGTAAGGCCTTTCTTCGGATCCGCTGAGGCACCCGTCAGATATGAATTTCCGAGCTGAATGTGTACGGGCGCGAAATTCGGCGCCGCTTTGATTGCCCTTTCGAGAGTTGCTCGCGCATCGGCTGTACTGCCGAGGGAAAATTGCACGCTCGCCAGAGTCTGCAGCGCGCGCGGGTTCCCCGGCGCTGCTTTTACCAACTGCTGCGCAAGCTCGAGCTGGCCATTCGGATCGTTCGCGAAACCGCGCTGCTCGATCTGAATCATGAGTCGTTCCACGGGACTGGCCTTGTCGGCGAGCGATCCGGCGTGCTCGAGATGAGTGCGATACTCCAGTGTCGAATTCGCGTTGAATGCTGTGTAGAGATGTGCGAGCGCGAATGACGGATCAGCTCCCACCGCCTCGAGAAAATGTGCGCGTGCCTGCGGCTGCTGTCCGACATCCGCCGCACGCAGGCCAAGCATGAAGTGCTCCTTTGCAGACGCGGAAGTCGTCGTAAGTGGAACCATCATGGCTTGTGGCGCGGGAGGCTGCGCCTCCAATCGTGCAACAGTACAGATCAGAATTGCTGGAAAAAGCAGAAGCTGGGGAAAGCGGAGTCGACCGATCATTGCATACCTCCGGGTGGATGGAGATGAGATGACGCAAATGACGATCGTCGAGTAGATACTCCTATCGATGTCGTGCCAGACGATATCGACCGGATATAGCCGCTTGTCAAGAAACGAATTTCGGGATATGTTCGGTAGCCGGACAAATGGTCGAGAACGCACGCTTCGCCGTTGAGGAGATGCTGAATGCAGTTCGCTGAGAGATTCATCCGCCGTCCCGTTCTCTCGAGCATGATCAGTCTCGGACTGGTCCTGGTCGGAGCGATCGCTTACACGCGCTTACCCGTTCGAGAATTTCCAGACGCCGATGCGCCTGTCGTATCCGTCAGCGTTCTTCTACCCGGCGCGAGTCCACAAGTAGTCGAGTCGGCGGTGACCGACGTGCTCGAGGAAGAGCTCTCGAGCATCGAGGGAATTCGCGCAATCACGAGCGCGAGTCAGGAGCAGGTCAGCACGATCACGATCGAGTTCACGCTCGACCGCGACATCGAAGCGGCAGCGCAGGACGTGCGAGACAAAGTGTCGCGCGTGCGCGGACGACTTCCTGAAGACATCGAAGAACCAGTGATCGCGAAGCAGGAAGCCGATGCGTTCCCGATAATGTTCCTCGCGCTCACTTCGAAGTCCTACGATCTAATGGAGCTGTCCGACATCGCCGACCGTCAGATCAAGCCGAGGTTGCAGACAATCAAAGGCGTGTCGGGTGCGCCGATTTATGGGGAACGACGTTTTGCAATGCGCGTGTGGCTTTCGCCGGCGGAGCTTTCAGCGCGAGGACTCACTGCGGAAGATGTAGCGAATGCGATCCGCACACGCAGCGTCGAGATTCCTGCCGGCCGCATCGAGTCGGATCGTCGCGAATTCTCGGTTCGCTACCTCGGCGAAATGAAAACTCCGGACGAGTTTTCAAACCTTACAGTCTCGAGCGGAAATGGCGAGCTCGTGAAGCTTGGCGATGTCGCGCGCGTGGAGCCTGGCCCTGAAGACGATCGGTCGGTGACGCGCTACTCTCGCGAGCCCGCCGTTTTTATCGGAGTCGTGCGACAATCGAAAGCGAACGTGCTCGAAGTTGCTCAGGGTGTACACGCGGCTTTG
>JBGQKT010000115.1:0-10101 GCA_041499635.1 Gemmatimonadaceae bacterium | reverse complement strand
CACAATCGCCGCTGAGCCGAGGTTTGCCGGCAGTAGCTCCGAAGGGAAGGCACGCGCGTTTTGCGCGACGCTACTTAAGGAGAACGGATTCTCGGTGACCGAGAGCCGGATCGAATTCTCGGAATTCTCCGGCAAGTATGCGGTACCGATTCTGGCACTCGTGCTCGCCGCGGCTTCGCTGAGAACAAATCACGTGTATTACCACCACGGCGGAGCAATGCCGGCGTTTTCGTTCTTCGGGTTTGCCATCGCACTCATCGTCTATGCGGGGCGCTGGCTCGGTGGCAGAGGAACGACAGTGATTCCCTGGATGCGATCGCGCTCCGCCAATCTTGTTGCGATTCGTGGCGAGCCATCAGTGTGGCTTGTCGCGCACATAGACACCAAGTCGCAAACGATTCCGATGCTCGCGCGAATAATCGCAATCGTGCTGAGTGCGTTGCTTATGATTCTTCTTGCGGCGCTCCTTCTTGCGACGGTCGCTGGTTACGCGAACGCGATTTCAATTGCTGCAATCGTTGCGAAAGTTCTGGCACTCGCATTGTTGCCTCTCGTTCTTTGTTTTACCGGCGATCGCTCGCCCGGCGCTGCCGACAATGCGAGCGGATTGATTTCTGTTCTCCTCTCCGCGCGCTTGTTGCAATCGCGATCGAGTCTCGGCGTTATCGTAACGACCGGCGAAGAGCTCGGATTGGTCGGAGCGCGTGCGTTTGTCCGCACGCAAACCGCGCGCGGAATCGCAATCAATTGCGACACGATCGACGACACCGGACGATTCAGATGCATGATTCGCGGTGGACGGGGCGTCGCCGTCGCTAGCTTGCTTCGCGCCGCCGCGCGACTCGGATTCGACGTGCCGGTAACGTCGATTCTTCCAGGAATTCTCACCGACGGAATTGCGTTCTCCGATGCCGGCTGGGATTGCTTGACGCTGAGCCACGGAAACATTGCAACTCTCGCTCGCGTACATACCTCGAGAGACACACGCGAACGATTGGATGGCACGGGGATCGCAAAGGCAGCACGATTGATCGCCGCCACCGTAGAGGAGCTCGGCTGAATGGCACTAGTACTTCTCGTTGCAGCACTGCTTCTGTCGCTCATTCTCATCGCGCTCGGACTTCCGGGCCTTTGGGTGATGATCGCGAGCGCGGTGATCTACAATATTCTCGTTGGAACCGAGCCAATCGGCTGGTTCACTCTGGTCGGCGTTGGAGTACTGGCGGCGATTGCAGAGGTCATCGAATGGACCCTTTCCGGAAGATTCGCGCGGAAGTACGGTGGCTCCCGGCGCGCAGCGTGGGGGGCGGTGATTGGCGGAACACTTGGAGCGATTCTCGGATTTCCACTGCCGATTATTGGGCCACTGATTGGCGCGTTCGCCGGGTCTTTCATTGGCGCGCTCGTTGGCGAAGTCAGCGCCGGTGGCACACACCGCGACGCGACCCGCGTCGCGTGGGGGGCGCTTGTGGGGCGAGTTGCCGCGACGGCGATCAAGATGGCGATCGGCGCAGCAATCGCGTCATGGATTTTTTTTGCTGCGATCGAGTAACAACTCGATACGGGCCGACAGGTCCGAGGTCTTAGGCGCTGAGGTTTCCAGGTGTGAGGCGAGGTTAGAGGAGTCCAGGATCGGGTGGCTGTTCATCTGACGCGTGGGTTCTATCGGGATCAGGTGTTGCCTCCAGTTCCTCTCGCGTGTCCAGGTCGTCAGTCTTTTCGGGCTCGTTTGGTTTGCTGAGCGCGCGAATCAAACCGTACAGCATCTTTCTCACTTCCACGAGCTTTGCTGTGAGCATCTCGCAGTCGGAGCGAGTGATGTCCTTTAATTCCAGCGCGGTAAGCAGATGATATTCCAGCTCCGTCGAAGAGTTGATCGCCATTCGCAAATACCGACATTCCTCCCGTCGAGTCGGTTGTCCTCTACTCTCAACAATGTTTGTCGGGACAGAAAACGCGGCGTTAATCGTCTGGGTTCGTCTACCACTCCCGCCTGATCCACGGATCTTGCACGCGACTCGATGCGTGGCGAGCGCCAGCGCTTGAGCCTTTTGCCAGACTTTGACATCCTTGAAATCGCTCATCGCACAACGATGAGCGTTGAAGTCCCAGAATCACTCATCGGTCAGTGACACGAATCGCCATTTCATTGCATCGCGATTCCCTGGAGCCTCACCTCGCACCTTAGGCCTTCAGTTCCTGAGACCTCGGACCTGTAGTTCCGTTGTTTGACCCGCGATTGACTCTTCCTTCGCAGGAGATAGATTCGTGCAACGCTCCGCGACTGCGGGGCGTTTTTCATTTCGTCGAGTCCCGGAGCTCGTTTGTTCGATTCGAAAACACGCACGGTTGTAATCGTTGGTGCGCAATGGGGTGATGAGGGGAAGGGGAAGCTCGTGGACGTTCTCGCTGAGCGCGCGGCCTGGGTGGTACGTTACCAGGGCGGCGCAAATGCGGGTCACACGGTGCAGATCGGCGAGAAATCGTTCGTGCTGCATCAGATTCCCAGCGGGATTCTTCATCCGGGCGTACGCTGCGCGATTGGAAATGGAGTTGTACTCGATCCCGAGACGCTATTTACGGAGATCGACGAGCTCATCGCAGACGGAGTCGATGTTCAGGGTCGGCTCTATGTAAGCGATCGCGTTCATCTCGTTCTTCCGTATCACAAGCTCGTCGATTCGATGAGCTCCGCCAGCAAGGAGATCGGAACAACCGGACGAGGGATCGGTCCAGCTTACGAAGACAAGATTGCGCGGCGCGGAGTTCGTGTACTCGACCTTCGCCATCCGGAGAGATTGCGCACGCGCGTCGAGCGTGGAATTGCGCACGCGAACGCGCAGCTCGCCGCGTTCGGTGTTGAGGAGCGCGCTGATCTCGAATCGACTCTCGAAACTCTTGTTCGGATCACGCCGCGGATTCTGCCGATCACTGAAGACGTTGGGCTCGCAGTACATCGAGCGATCAAGAACGGAGCGAACGTATTACTCGAAGGCGCGCAGGGCTCGATGCTTGACGTCGATCACGGAACGTATCCATTCGTGACGTCGAGCAGCACGACGTCGGGGGGTGCCGCGATCGGAGTTGGAATCGCACCGAATTTGATTCACGCTGCCCTTGGAATCGTGAAAGCGTACACGACTCGTGTTGGTAACGGCCCATTGCCGACGGAGCTCGAAGAGCCGCTCGCGTCGCGCATTCGCGAGCTCGGCAACGAGTTCGGAGCAACGACGGGAAGGCCGAGAAGATGCGGATGGTTCGATAGTGTTGTCGTTCGTTATGCAACTCGAATCAACGGCCTGACCGGAATGGCGGTCACGAAGCTCGATGTGCTCGATACAATCGACAAGATCGCTGTGTGCACTGGATATCGGATCGATGGCGAATTGCACACCGAGTTTCCTGGCGATCTCGTCGCGTTGGAGAGGGCCGTACCGCAGTACGAGTGGCTCGATGGTTGGCAGACGTCGACCGGAGACGCGCGATCGTTGTCGGATTTGCCGTCAAAGGCGCGCGCTTATCTTGATCGAATAGAGGCGCTCGTTGAGGCGCCGATAAAGTACGTGAGCGTCGGAACGCGACGAGACCAAATCATAGAAAAGCAGGCATAGCAGGTATATTCCTCGAATGCCCGCAACAAAATATCCGGACGTGATGGAAAAGCTCGTGTCGCTATGTAAACGGCGCGGCTTTGTGTTTCAATCCTCAGAGATTTACGGTGGCACCGGATCCGTTTGGGATTACGGTCCACTCGGCGTCGAGCTCAAGCGCAATTTGCAGGACAGATGGTGGCGCTCGATGGTGCGACAACGCGACGACATCGAGGGACTCGACTCCGCGATCCTTATGCACCCCCGTGTTTGGGAAGCAAGCGGACACGTCGGTGGATTCGTCGATCCACTCGTTGACTGCAGCAACTGCAAGAAGCGCTTTCGCGCCGACGATCCGAAGATAAAAGGCACGCCCGGCACGCCTGATGCGCAGTGCCCCGCGTGCGGAATGAAGGGAACGCTGAGCGCGCCGCGTCTCTTCAATCTCATGTTCAAGACGTTCATGGGGCCGGTTGAAGACACGGCGGCGATAATCTATCTGCGACCCGAGACTGCTCAGGGAACGTACGTGAATTTTCTTAATGTGCAGCAGTCGACGCGCCAGAAAATTCCGTTCGGCATTGCGCAAATCGGAAAAGCGTTCAGAAACGAAATCACTCCCGGAAATTTCATTTTCCGAACGCGCGAATTCGAGCAGATGGAGATGCAGTTCTTTGTCGAGCCCGGCACCGATATGGAATGGTTCGAGTACTGGAAGGAAGAGCGAATGAAGTGGCATCAGGGGCTCGGTCTGGCGCCGGAGCGTCTGCAATTCCATCAGCACACAGAGGACGAGCTCGCTCACTACGCCCGCGCCGCATTCGACGTGCAATTCGATTTCGGCGGATCACTCGGTTTCCAGGAAATCGAGGGAATTCACAATCGCGGAGACTTCGACCTCTCGCAGCATCAGAAATTCTCCGGAAAGAAACTCGAGTACTTCGATCACGCGTCGAACAAGCGCTACATCCCCTACGTTGTCGAGGCAGCGGTCGGCCCAAATCGCACGCTGCTCGCCCTTCTCGTGAACGGCTATCGCGAGGAGTCCGTGGAAGGAGAGACGGAAGGCCGCACGGTACTCGGCCTCAGTCCAGCGCTGGCGCCAATCAAGGCCGGCGTGTTTCCGCTCGTGAAAAAAGATGGAATGCCGGAGATGGCGCATAAGATCGCAAACGAGCTGCGCGAAGCGTTCCCGGTTTTTTACGACGACAGTGGAGCGATCGGCCGCCGTTATCGAAGGCAGGACGAGATTGGAACGCCGTTCTGCATCACTGTCGATGGCGAATCGTCGGGCGACAACACAGTGACCGTTCGCGACCGTGATACGCTCGCGCAGGAACGAATCTCGATCGATCGCCTGCGCGATTACATCGGAGAACGCATCTCCGCATGAGCGACTTGAGCCTCGCCCGTCTCAGGAATGACGGGCAGGCGTTCACTGAGGAGATATCACGGGAGACCTATCTCGCGCACTCGGGGCACAAACCGGTCGCTGAGCTCACTCCGATTTACGAGAAGTACGCGCACGTGCTTGGACAAGACGCGCTCGATTTGACTCTCGACCTCTTTCGCGACACCACGAAAGGAACTGAAGAGCACCGCTCGGCGCGTTACCTCTTGGAGTGGGAGCTCGAGTCTCAAGCATCGCGATCGCTCGCGACGCTGGACGAGAGGGAGATCGCGCTCGAGAGCACAGCGTACGTCGAGACGAGCGGCGGACGTCGAGTTCAGTATCAGGCCGCGGCGATCGAAATCGCGAACGAGCGCGACCGTGAGCAGAGACTCGCGCTCGACGCTGCGCGAGCGAGCTTCGTGGAGCGAGAGCACGCGCCACTCAGACTCGAGAGACTTCAGCGCGAGAAGGATTTCATCGAATCGCTGCAGATCGCGCCCGGTTACAACGCGACGTTCGAGGAAATAACAGGCATTTCACTTCCGAAGCTTGCGGCAGAATGCTCTGCGTTTCTCTCGGACACTCAGTCGATGTGGGACGACACGCTGCCGCGCTTTTTGAAAACGAACCTTGGCATCAAGCCCGCTGACGCAACGCGCGCAGATGCGCTGGCCCTTCTTCGCGCGTCAGAATTCGATTTCGCGTTTCCAGGTTCGACAATGCAGGATACCATTCGCCGGAACATCAGCGAGATGGGACTCGATCCCGATGCCGGCGGTAGAATCATCTACGACGTTGGTGAGCGAGAGGGAAAGAGGTCTCGCGCGTTTTGCGCGCCAACTCGTGTCCCGCAGGAGATTTATCTCGTGCTCCGACCCCACGGCGGACAAAGCGACTACACGACCCTGCTTCATGAATCGGGACACGCGCTGCACTTCGCGAACGCCCGCGACGACCTTCCTTTCGAGTTTCGCTGGCTCGGCGACAACTCGGTGACTGAATCCTTCGCGATGTTGTTCGACCATCGCATGCAGGACGCGCATTGGCTGCTTCGCTACACGGAGCTCGGCAAATCGAAGATGCCCGAGTTCCTTCGCCTCGCTGGATTGGAGGAGCTTCACTATCTCCGGCGCTACTGCGCGAAGCTCATCTACGAAGTGGAAGCGTACGGACGCAACGGTGATTGGCACGATCTGCCGGACCTTTATGTCGACACGCTGACTGGTGCGACGACATTCAAGTATCACGGCGCCGATGCGTTCATTGATTTCGATCCGCGGTATTACTCGACGCGCTATTTGCGCGCGTGGCAGCTTCAGTCTTCGATCAACGAATCGCTTGTGTCGCAATTCGACATCGACTGGTTTCGCAATCCATCAGCGGGACCATGGCTTGCTCGCGAGCTCTTCTCTGAGGGTCAACGTGAGACCGCTGAAGAGGTGGCTGCGCGCGTGGCAACCACAGGAGAGGGATTGTCGTTCGCGCCGTTGATCCGAAACATCGAGAAGCTGCTTGAAAGCTGACCAGGCGGAGATTCAGGCGCAGACGGTAGCTCTTCTCCAGGCGCTGATTCGATTCAACACTACCAATCCGCCGGGTAACGAGCTCCCGCTCGCGCAATTCATCCACGATCTGTTCACGCGAGAGGGAATCGAGAGCCGCTTAGTGATTCCGGCGCAGAATCGAGCCGCCGTCGTTGCGCGGATTCCCGGCAATGGCAGTCAACGATCGGTGATGCTGCTCGCCCACATGGACGTCGTTGGCGTAGAGGCGGAGAAATGGTCGTGCGATCCGTTCGCTGGTGTGATTCGCGATGGATATGTCTACGGGCGCGGCGCGTTCGACGACAAGGGAATGCTCGCGGCGAACGTTATGACGATGCTGCTCGTCCAGCGTGCAAGTGAAAAACTGACTCGTGATGTCATTTTTGTCGCGACATCGGATGAAGAAGGCGGGGGCGAGGTTGGAATTCGATGGCTGGTTGCAAATCATCGAGATCTTCTCGATGCGGAATTTGCTATCAATGAAGGTGGTCGCACGCGAATCATCGCCGGCCACAAACGCTATCTCGCGATACAGGTTGCCGAGAAGATCTCGCATATGGTGGCGATGACCGCGCGCGGGCCGGCGGGGCACGCGTCAATTCCGCTCGAGCAGAACGCGATCTTCAGACTCGGTCGCGCCCTCGAGCGGCTGAGTCGTTACTCCGAGCCGCTCGTGCTGAGCGAAACGACGCGCAGTTTCTTTCGCGAGCTCGCACGTGTTTGGAGCGATGAGTCAGAACGCGATGCGATGCTCGCGATTGCATCCAGTGATGCGAAGGAACAGAGCAGGGGAGCCGCCGCGATCTCACGCATCCCGATGTTCAACGCAGTTGTGCGCAACACCTTCTCGCCGACGATTCTAGCAGGTGGTGTTCAGGGCAACGTGATTCCCGCTGAGGTGCACGCGCTCCTCAACGTTCGCACGATTCCAGGACATTCGGTCGACGATGTCGTGAGGCATTTGAGCGAGGTGATAGGCGACAAGGACGTAGAAGTCGCCGTCGCATCGCGCAGTGAAGACTCTCCACCGTCGGACGCCAATTCGCCAATGTTCAAAGCTATCGCCGAATCGGCAAAAGAGCTCGATTCAGAGATGGCCGTTGTCCCATATCTAGGTGCTGGCGCCACCGACAGCGCCGCGCTCCGTCGCATTGGCATCGACGCTTACGGGATTCTTCCGTTCCCTATGACGGTCGAGGATGAGAAGAGAATGCACGCCCACGATGAACGACTCTCCATCGAATCACTGATGTTTGGAGTGAGCCTCATTCATCAGTCGGTCCTACGCGTCGGAAAAACTGCGTAACGTTCTACGTTATGCAGTTACTTGCCTTGTAGTTCATCAGCGATCCTCGCGCCATCGTACATCTTTCTTAACGCTTCGATGATGCCGGCTGAGTGAACGCTGATGGTGCGATCGATATCGGGATTCACGAGGAACCGATTCGCGATTCCCTCGAAATTCGAGTCGAACGCGAGCCCGACAACCTCTGCATTTCGATTGATCACCGGACTTCCGGAATTTCCGCCGATGATGTCGTTGGTCGAGGCGAAGTCGAACGGCGTCGATAGCGTGAGGCGGTCTTTTCGCGTCACCCACCGTTGTGGCAGGTTGAACGGATCCTTGTTATCGAACGCCGTTGCGCGCTCGTACAATCCATAATACGTCGTCTTGTATGGAGCGAGCGTGCCGTTTGTCGGGTAACTCTTTGGAACGCCGTCGCTGATTCTCAACGTGAACGTTGCGTCAGGCGGCAGCGCGGTGCCGTAAGTCGCAAACAACGCCTGACCAATTCTTGCGGCGTTCGTGCTAATGATCGCGTTCAATGAATCGACACGTGCAACCACTCCGCGATTGAGCGGATCGATGGTGCGGGCAAGTACAATCACCGGATCGGTGGATGCCGCGACCGCTGCGGCCCCACCTTCGACGAGTGCACGACGCACGTTCACATCACCAAGATGTGTTCCGTTTACAATCGCTTCAGCGGCTTCTTCCGGAGTGCGTCCAGCGAGAGTTGCGCGCAAGAACGGATCGTTGGGAGGCAATTCCTGTTGGGCCGCGCGCAGCTGCGCGGCAATCGCGAGCTTTTCGTATGCCGGATCGATGGGACGATCGGCAAGCAAAGCTCGTTTGATGTTGTCGAGCGCGGCTCCTCGGTAAGCGGCGAGCCGAAGCGAATCGGGCTTCGTCGCTTCGGTCGGCACGCGCACGATTTGCGCGGCCAACCCCATGAGAGTCGAGCCTGCCAATGCCGAGCTCGGGCCAAATCCATAATCACGTGCCTCTACCGCAATCGCCCTCATCCGATCCTCGGCCGCTGCAATCGAATCCCACGCACTTCCATATTGTGCGCGCAATTTGGGATCGGCGTTGATGCGCGCGCGGAACTCGCTCTCGAACTCGCGTTTCTTCGCCATCCGCATGCTGTCGATGAGTCCGGCGCGATATCCCGTGACTGCCTTCTGCGAATTCTGAACGCCGAAGATGTTATTCTCGAGTCGCCTGGCAGCTGTGCTGTCACGCGCGATCGTCGCGTTCCAGATCGCGAGAGCGCGCTTATAGGCAGCGAGGTTTGCCGGGTAGGTGATGTCGCGCAGGTATTCCATCTGCGCGAGCGTATTCAAGCGGCCGGTCGACCCCGGGTTGCCGACCACAAAAATCGGCTCGCCTTCGCTCGCTCCGCTGGCGCTCCATTTCAAAAAGTCGGTTGGATGAAACGGAGTGTTGTTCTCGTACACGCGCAGCAGCGCCATGTCGAGGTTGTAGCGCGGATACGTGAAATTGTCGGGATCGCCACCGAATGCGGCGATCTGCTCCTCGGGCACCATCACCAGGCGCAAATCGCTGTAGCGCTTGTATCGGTACAGCGAATAAATCCCGCCCTGATAAAGCGAAACGACCTGACAGTTGAGATTCGTCGCCTGGGCACACTCGCGCTGGATGCTGCCGATTACGGTCGCTCTTTGTCGCGCTTGTTCGGCGGGTGTCGAGGCAGTGACGCCGGCGCGGACGCGGTCAGTGACTTGCTCGATCGAGATCAGCTGATCGACATACAGCCCATCGCATTTTTTCTCGTCCGCTAAATTCGCCGCGGAAAAACCTGTCTCGATGTAGTTACTGTCTTTCGGGGAGACCGATGCGGTGCAGTCGCGCGCGCAATGGTGATTCGTGAGAACGAGTCCGTTCGACGAGACGAATGACGCCGAGCAGTTGGGGAGGCGAATTGCGGAGAGTCGAACGTGATCGAGCCAGCGCTGCTCGGGAGCAAACCCGTACGTCTTTCTCCAATAGTCGATCGGCGGCGCGTCGAAGGTCCACATCGTTCCGAACTCCGGGCGATATCCGACAGGAGAAAGACTTCCTGTTCCCATGCCCGCATTGGGCGGCATCGCGCCTGGCACCGGAGTGGGCGCGGTGGATGGCGGCGCGGACGAGCAGCCGATTGCAATGAGTGCAAGTGCGGTGAGAGAAGCCGCACGAATTCGCGTAGTGAAAGCGGACATCGAGAATCCTTGGTAGAAGTTCAAATGGGACCGCGAGGGTGCAGCGCGCTCAACTTGTTTGAGCTTT
>JBGQKT010000114.1:0-10113 GCA_041499635.1 Gemmatimonadaceae bacterium | reverse complement strand
TGTCTTCGACGCGCGCACGCGATCGCGATAATAGCTCGCGTAGGCTGGATCAGTCGTACTCTTTGGCGCCTTGTCCTCGAGCACAGCGGAACGTGGCGCAACCCCCTGTCGAATGACAAGAAAAAGATGAAGTCCGACAATGATCCCGAGAAGAATCGGAAGAAGCAGAACGTGAATAGAGTAGAACCTCGTGAGAGTCGCTGCGCCCTGTTGTGCGCCGCCGCGCAAGAGACTCACGAGTATTCCGCCGATAATCGGCGTTGTGCCCGCGATATTCGTCCCGACTGCAGTCGCCCAATACGCCTTCTGATCCCATGGCAACAGGTAACCGGTGAATCCGAACCCAAGCACGATGAAAAGAAGTGCTACGCCGAGGAGCCAGTTGATCTCGCGCGGATACTTGTACGCTCCCATTGTAAAAACGCGAATCATGTGGGCCACGGCGAGCACCACCATTGCAGAGGAGCCCCAGTGATGTATTCCGCGAACGACTGCGCCGCTCGCAACCGCGCGCTCGAGATATCGAATGCTTTCGTGCGCGTGATCCGGTGAAGGCGAGTAGTACATCGCGAGTACGACACCGGTGACGACCTGAACGATGAAAACCGCGAGCGTCGCGCTTCCGAGCGTGTGCCACCACGTGAGGTTACTTGGAACCGGACGGTCGAGGAGGTTTCGCCGAAGACCTTTGATGTCGACGCGCTCATCAACCCATTGACCGATCCGACTCATCGCCTATGCCTCGATGCGCTCGGGAACGCCCAGACGGAATTCCTTGTAGTTCACATACACGGAAGCGTCCTTCACTTGCACCTGCAGCTCATCGAGTGGCCTCGGCGGCGGACCAGCGAGTACCGCGCCGGTTTTCGGATCGAATTGTCCACGATGACATGGACAGAAAAATGTTTTTCGATCCTTGTCGTAGCCGTAGCTGCATCCGAGGTGCGTGCAATGTCCGTTGTAGGCTTTGAATTTTTCGCCGTCCTCGGTGTAGAGCCACACTCCGCTCAGTGTCCGGCTCTCGACCCAGGCATCCTCGACCGTCTGCACGAAGTTCACGCGAATGGGAACGCCGATGTCGAGAAGAGCCGTGTCGTCGGCGACTTTTACCCAGTTCTCTCCCGCTGCAGCGCGAGACGCCGGAGAGAAAATCGCTCGAAGCAAGGGAACGGACAGAAGACCGGCGCTGACGACGGCACCCACCGCGCTCAGTCGTTTCAGGAAACTGCGCCTGCCTACATTATTCTGGTCTGTGGCAGCAACGACTTCCTCAACAGGTGTCGAAGACAAAACAGGCCCCGAGTCTGAACTTCATTAAGAAGGGAAGGTCGACTGCCAGGTGTGGCGTCGTTCTAAGGTACGTGCGGCAGCGTACCATTCAAGTAGGGGAATCCCTGAGACACCTCAGGAGACTGCTGACTGAACATCAGGCGTGTGCCGATAGCGACTGGATTCGCACACTATCAGCATTCTGAAAGGACGTGATTCCCTGAACTTTCAACGAGACAACGATGACCCAACGAAGTTGGGCGGAGCCATGGCGTATCAAGGTCGTCGAGCCTCTTCGCATGACGACGCGAACAGAGCGCGCATCGGCAATCGAGCGCGCGGGCTACAACACTTTCCTGCTCGACGCCGAAGACGTCTACATCGATCTGCTCACTGATTCCGGCACGAGCGCGATGTCCGACCGCCAGTGGGCGGGAATCATGCTCGGCGACGAGGCATATGCGGGCTCCCGCAACTTCTCGAGTCTCCAATGGTCCGTAAGGAATTATTACGGATTCCCGCATGTAATCCCGACTCACCAGGGACGCGGCGCCGAGCATATCCTGTCGCGACTGCTTATCCAGCCGGGCGATCATATCCCGGGCAACATGTACTTCACCACCACGCGTGCTCACCAGGAGCTCGCCGGCGGAATATTTCACGACGTCATCATCGATGAAGCACATGATCCTCGCTCCAACCATCCATTCAAGGGAAACGTCGATCTCGCGAAGCTCGAAGGTCTCATAAGTGAAGTCGGCCGTGCGCGCGTCCCCTACATCGCCATCGCCGCAACGGTGAACATGGCGGGCGGGCAGCCAATCAGTCTCGCAAATCTTCGCGAAGTGAAAGAGATCGCGCGCGAGTACGGAGTGAGGATCATTCTCGACTGCGCCCGCGCTGTAGAGAATGCATGGTTCATTCAGCAACGTGAGCCGGGACAAAGTCGGCGCCTCGTCGCCGAAATTCTCCTCGACATGTGCGAGTGCGCCGACGGCATGACGATGTCGGCAAAAAAAGACAGCCTCGTGAACATCGGAGGCTGGCTCGCGCTACGCGACGACGAGCTCGCAGATCGAGCGCGCAACATGGTCGTGCTCTACGAGGGCCTTCACACGTATGGCGGGCTCGCTGGCCGGGACATGGAAGCGATGGCAATCGGAATCGAAGAGTCCGTGCAGGAAAACCACATACGCAGTCGCATCGGTCAGGTCGTCTATCTCGGCGAAAGGCTTATATCGATGGGGATTCCGATTGTTCAGCCGATTGGCGGACACGCGGTATTCATCGATGCCGCAGCAATGTTGCCACATATTCCGCGTGAGCAGTTCCCTGCTCAGGCATTGGCCTCAGCCATTTACGCCGAGAGCGGCATCAGATCAATGGAGCGCGGGACGATCTCTGCCGGCAGAGATGAGAATGGTAACAACAGGTATCCGACTCTCGAGCTGGTACGACTCGCGATTCCGCGAAGAGTTTACACGCAAGCTCACATGGACGTGACCGCAGAGTCCATCGAGGCCGTCAACGATATTCGCGAAAAAGTGCGCGGATTGAGTTTCGTTTACGAGCCGAAGCATCTGCGCTTTTTCCAGGCGCGATTCGAGTTGATGCCTGTGCGCTCAAAGTTCGACCAACCTGTGCAAAAGCGCGACACGTTTGCATTGTCGGAATCATAGCGCGTGGAATTTCACACGATCATCGAGCCGTTTCGGATAAAGACAGTCGAGCCCATAAAGCGGACGACCGAGGCGGAGCGACGTGCCGCGCTCGAGGCGGCGCACAACAATGTCTTCCTGCTGCACTCGCGCGACGTGTTGATCGACCTCCTCACGGATTCCGGAACCGGAGCGATGTCGGTGTTTCAGTGGGCGGGGATGATGCGGGGAGACGAATCCTACGCGGGCGCGCGATCGTTCGACGTATTCGAGAAGTCCGTGCGCGACATCACCGGCTTCACCCACGTCATCCCGACGCATCAGGGTCGCGCGGCGGAGCACATTCTTTTCAAGGCGATGGTCCGCGCCGGAAACATTGTTCCGAACAACACCCATTTCGACACCACGCGCGCGAACGTCGAGGACATGGGGGGGATTCCACTCGATCTTCCCATCAAAGAAGGAACCAAGGCGCAATCAGATCATCCATTCAAAGGAAACATGGACGTCATTGCGCTTCGGAATGCACTCGAGCGTTATGGCGACAGAGTCCCTCTCGTGATGCTCACGGTTACCAATAATTCAGAGGGCGGGCAGCCCGTCAGTCTCGTGAACATCCGCGAGGTGAGCGCGTTGTGCCATAGCTATGGCGTTCCACTCTTTATTGATGCGTGCCGGTTCGCCGAAAATGCATGGTTCATAAAAACGCGCGAAATGGCATTCTCCCATCGCACCGCTCGCTCGATTGCGCAGGAGATGTTCTCGCTCGCAGACGGATGCACGATGAGCGCAAAAAAGGACGGCATGTCGAACATTGGCGGCTTTCTCGCGATGAACAATGGATCGCTCGCGCTCAAGTGTCGCACTCGTCTGGTTCTGACAGAAGGATTTCCGACGTACGGCGGACTTGCAGGCTACGATCTCGAGGCAATTGCCGTCGGACTGAACGAAGCTCTCGACGAAGACTATTTGCATTATCGGATTCGCTCGATCGAATACCTCGGCGAAAAACTCATGGAGGCCGGAGTGCCCATCGTGACACCCACCGGCGGACACGCACTCTATCTCGATGCGCGGAGAATGCTTCCTCACATACCGCAGTGTGAGTACCCCGCGTGGGCGCTGTCGCTCGTTCTATATATAGAAGGCGGTATCAGGGCTGCAGAAATTGGGTCGGTGATGTTCGGGCGCAAACGCGATGGCACAGAGCATCCCGCTGACCTCGAGCTCGTGCGCCTTGCATTTCCTCGACGAGTATACACTCAGAGTCACGTTGATTACGTGGCCGAGGTGGTGCAACATGTCAATGCGATCGCACCACGAATTCGTGGCGTGAGAATCGTCGAAGCTCCGGCGGTGCTTCGTCATTTCACCGCTCACATGGCTCCAGCGCACGGGCGACTCGTCGCGTAAGGTTGTAGAGTGCCTGCACGCGCTATAGCGTGCGCCAATCTTCACCCCGTGACAAGATGAACGAAAAGCCAGCCGCATTCTGGTCGCTGCCGCAGGACAAGCTTCTCGAGACTCTCGAAAGCTCGCGCACCGGACTCAGCGGTGCTGAGGCAGCCAGCAGATTGCTGAAGTTCGGACCGAACATCGCGGCTCCACAGCGACACGCAGGAATCTGGCGGCAGCTCGGCGCACAGATCGGAAATCCAATTACGATTTTGTTGTTCATCGCAGCAGTGCTCTCGATCGCTGTTGGCGAAGTCGTTGATGGTTCGATCATTCTCCTGATTCTTCTCGCAAGTGGGGCTCTCGCGTTCTGGCAGGAGCATCGCGCCGCAAATGCCCTCGAGAGCCTCCTGTCACTGATTCGAACGACGGCGACGGTCATTCGCGATGGCGCACCTCGTGACATCCCCCTCACCGAGATTGTACCGGGCGACATCGTGCAGCTGAACGCCGGGTCGAACGTGCCCGGTGACGGTGTGCTCCTCGAGGAAAACGATCTGTTCGTGGATCAGGCCGCCCTCACGGGCGAGAGCTATCCCGCGGAAAAATCCACTGATGTCGCCCCCGAAGTTGCCGAGCTCGCCGAGCGCACGAATTCCGTGTACCTCGGCACGCACGTCATCAGCGGCACCGCGACGACGCTCGTCGTGCGCACGGGCGCATCGACGATGTTTGGCGAGATTGCGCAGCAGCTGGCAAGGCATCCGCCCGAAACTGAATTCGAGATTGGCGTCCGCCATTTTGGATATTTGTTGCTCGAGATCACGACGGTGTTTGCGTTCGTCATCTTCACCGTGAACGTGGGACTGCACCGCCCGGTTCTCGAGTCTCTGCTTTTCACGCTGGCGCTCGCGGTCGGCCTCACACCGCAATTGCTCCCGGCGATTGTCAGCGTGACGCTCTCTCACGGCGCGCGCCGCATGTCACAACAGCGCGTGATTGTTCGTCGGCTCGCAAGCATTGAAGACCTTGGCGGAATGGAAATTCTCTGTACCGATAAGACGGGAACGATCACCGAAGGAGTAATCGCTGTAAACGCCATTGAAGACTGGACCGGAACAGCATGCGCGCGCGGACGACTCTTCTGCTACCTGAACGCGGCGTTTGAGACAGGACTGCCCAATCCAATCGACAGCGCATTGCGGCTGGTTCCTCCGCCCGACGTCGAGAGATACTCGAAGCGCGACGAAGTCCCCTATGATTTCGTGCGCAAACGTCTCAGTGTCGTCGTGAATTCAGGCGACAAACAGCTCCTCCTTACGAAGGGCGCGCTGAGCGCGGTGCTCGACGTGTGCGATCGAGCCGAGGACGCGAGTGGGCTGGTGGTTCCACTGGAAAACGTTCGCGAAGCGATCGATGCGCGATATGAGAAACTGAGTGCGGACGGCCTTCGTTGCCTGGGCATCGCATACCGCGAAATCACAGCAGCTCCAATCGATCGCAATTCAGAGCGCAACATGATATTCCTCGGCATTCTGAGTCTCGCGGATCCACTCAAGTCACACGCTCGACAGATTCTCGACGAGCTGGGAGGGCTCGGCATCCGGGTAAAGCTCATTACCGGTGACAATCGTCACGTAGCGGCGCACATTGCGGCACAGGCGGGGTTCGATACAACGACGGTTCTCTCGGGCGCCGATCTCCGCGCGATGTCGGATGATGCACTTACTGCGTCGGCTCCAAAAATCGGCGTCTTTGCGGAGATCGAGCCGAATCAGAAAGAGCGCATCATCCTCGCACTGAAGAAAACAGGCGCGGCCGTCGGATATCTCGGCGACGGGATCAACGATGCCAGTGCACTTCACGCAGCGGACGTGGGAATCAGCGTCGACTCTGCCGCGGATGTAACGAAGCAAGCTGCGGACGTCGTACTTCTCGACAAGGACCTGGAGGTGCTCGCAGCAGGCGTTCGTGAAGGGCGTGCAGCGTTCGCAAATACTCTCAAGTACGTGTTCATCACCACGAGTGCGAGCTTCGGAAACATGTTCAGCATGGCGGTGGCCTCGCTTTTCTCCGCCTTCCTACCTCTTCTGCCGAAACAGATTCTGCTGATCAATCTGCTGACGGATTTGCCGGCGATGTCGCTCGCCACCGATCGTCTCGATCCGGAGCTGGTCGAAAAGCCACGCCGCTGGAACAATCGAAGCATCCGAAGATTCATGCTCGCATTCGGTCTCGTTAGCTCGCTTTTCGATTTTCTGACATTCGGAACCTTGCTGGTGCTAAATGTTTCGCCGCCGGTATTTCGCACCGCGTGGTTTCTCGAATCTGTGCTATCGGAAATATTCGTCCTTCTCGTGATCCGCACGCGACGCGCGTTCTTCCAGAGCCGGGTGGGAGCGGGGTTACTGTGGACCAGTCTCGCGGTTGGCGTCATCGCAATCGTGCTGCCGTACACACCACTCAGTGAGCCTCTCGGATTTACGCCTCTTCCTCCACTCCTCCTCGGCACGATGATGGGAATCGTCACGCTTTATGTCGCTGGCTCCGAGATAAGCAAGAGAGCGCTGCTAAGGCACGTCTCCCTTTAACTTCGCGTCGTTACTTTTCTGGGTCGGCCTTCCAAATTCACCGGTACTGAAACACGATGAGTGATTCACTGTCGAAGGTTGCGGGTGCTGATGTCATTCGAGCGCACTTCCCCGCACTGGACCGCGTGCACAACGGCCATCCTGTCGCCTACTTCGACGGTCCTGGCGGTACGCAAGTCCCGCGCTGCGTTGTCGACGCGATGGTCGATTACCTCTACAATCACAACGCGAATACCGATTGGGCGTATCCAACAAGTGCCGAGACTGATGAGGCGATCGCGTTCGCGCGAGGAGCGCTCGCCGATTTTCTGAATGCGTCCGCGGATGAAATCGTGTTCGGCACGAACATGACGACGCTGACGTTTCATCTATCGCGAGCGCTCGGCCGCCAGCTCCTACCCGGTGACGAGATCATCATCACCGAGCTCGATCACCACGCGAACAGCGATCCGTGGAGAGAGCTCGCACGCGATCGGAGTCTGTGCATCCAGACTGTGCGGATGATTCCAGAAACAGGGCAGCTCGACTGGGCTCATTTCGGCGAGCTCATCAACAACAGAACGAAGATCGTTGCTGTTGGCGCAGCATCGAATGCACTCGGAACGATCAACGATGTGCGTCTGGCAACGGAGATGGCACACAGCGTTGGTGCGCTGATGTTCGTCGACGCGGTTCATTACGCACCACACTGCCTCGCGGATGTACGCACGATCGGATGCGATTTTCTCGTGTGCTCGCCCTACAAGTTCTATGGACCGCATATGGGTGTTCTCTATGGTAGACGGGATCTTCTCGAGTCGACCAACTTCCCAAAGCTTCGTCCTGCACACGACACTTCACCTGAGCGCGCGGAAACCGGCACTCTGGATCATGAAGGAATCGTCGGCGCGGGTGCGGCAGTTGATTTCTTTGCGTCGCTAAGCGCAAGCGACGGTACGCGACGCGAGAGACTGAAAACAACGTTCGATGAGCTGCACGTGCGCGGCTCGACGTTGATACGGTCTTTGTGGGAACAACTTTCAGAAATCGATGGCGTGACCCTTTTCGGACCGGCGCCGGATTCACCGCGGACGCCGACTCTCTCGTTCACAATCGACGGCATTCATTCGCGCGATGTCGCTCGACGATTATCGGAGCTTGGCATTTTTTGCTCGCACGGCGACTTCTACGCGATGACCGTCGTCGAACGGCTCGGACTTTCCGATGTGGGACTGGTACGCGCAGGGTGCGCAATGTATACCTCAGAGGACGAAGTATCGCGCCTCGTTCAAGGCGTCCGCGGTCTCACGAACGGTTGAGGAAACCCGATGGCTACACACGCGCAGTTGGCTGCTAAACTGCTTCGCGATGCGGCTTCATTTTTTCGAACCATCGGCGAACAGAATCTCCCGTTGAAGCAACAAATGGACGAAAACGCCGAAGTCTTCGAGGGCGTTGCCAATCTCGTCGAGAAAGACCCGACAGGCGCGTTGAAGCTGTGAAGGTGAGGCGCGCACGATGACCGGAGTTACCGCTCCAGCCACAGTAGAAACAGCTCCGGCGGCGACAGAGTCAGCGGCGGCGCCAATCGGTCGATACGACCGATCGATCGTCGAAGGTCCGCTGCCCGCCGCAGTCTGGAAGATCGCGTGGCCCTCGATGCTCACCAATATCATCGGTGGAATCCAGGGCTTCGTCGATCAGGTCTTGGTTGGCCACATCGTTGGATTCACTGGCAACGCGGCAATCGGCGTTGCGTCGCAAATCTTCATCGTCGTCATTGTTTTTCTGATGTCGCTCTTCACCGGAATGAGCGTACTGGTAGCGCGCTTCGCCGGCGCCGGCGAAGAAGAAAAAGTCGATCGCACAGTTTATCAGGCTCTCCTCACCGCGCTTGGGATTTCATTCCTGATCATGGCGCCGATCGGCTATGTCGTTTCGCCATATCTGCTCGACTTCGTGAACGCGGCGCCCGCAGTGAAGCGAGAAGCGCTGCCGTTCCTGAGAATCATGTTCATGTTCAGCACGGGCATGCTGGTTTTCTTCATGGTGTCGGGCGCACTTCGCTCGGCGGGGGATGCGCGAACCCCACTGATCCTCGGCGTCGCTCTCACGGTGATGAACATCATCTTCAACGTCGTGCTGATTCGAGGGCTCGGGCCAATTCCCTCTTTTCGAACTGCCGGCGCGGCGATGGGAACATGCACCGCTTCAGGTATTCTCGCGCTGTACTCGTTCTGGAAGTTGTGGCGAGGTGGATGGGTCGTCTCATTCCCGCGCGGCGGAAGTTTCGCTCCTGACCTGACAATCATCAAATCGATTTTCAAATTCGGATTGCCAACCGGGATTCAGGGAATCGCGATGAACGTCGGTGGAGTCTTCATGATGGCAATCATCGGCTCGCTGGCTCAGAGCGCGGCAGCGCAGGCAGCGTTCGCGGTTTCGTATTCGCAATTGTTTTCTTTCATAACGTGGACATCGGTTGGACTTATGGGCGCTGCCGCGGCCGTCGCCGGTCAAAACCTCGGCGCTCACAAACCGGAACGCTCCGAGGAGGCCGTTCACATCGCCGCAAGAATTGCCGTCACAGGCGCAGCATTCATCGGCATTTTCTTTTTCTTCTTTCCGCAACAGCTGCTCGCGCTATTCGGAATGAACGAGCCGGAGGTTGTTCAGACTGGAACGCAGCTGTTGCGAGTGTTGAGCGTATCGGGACTATTCATCGCTGTCGCGCTCACGTACACCGGCGGTCTTCAGGGCACGGGCGACACGAAGAGTCCGCTGTACATCTCGATCGTGTCGCAGATTGTCATACCACTCGGGATTTGCTTCGCATTCAAGCAAATGGGACTGCTTCAGCCGATGATCATTTGGATCGCAATTCTCATCGGGCACGCGACGAGATGCATTCTGAGCGTACTACGATTCAATCAGGGTAAATGGCGTAACATTGCCGTGGACATCGCCTCGAAGAGCTGAACGCGCATCAGTTTCGCAGTAGGGGGTTGGAAGTTTTTCAGGATCTCCTTGCCAGTTTTGGGTTCTTCGGGAAATATCGGGAATAGGTCGGCCCAAGCTGCTGACCGACCGCTAAGTTTTCGCGTCTGGAGTGATCAGTTTTTCAGTGCGGCGTTTCGAGTAGCATTGCCGTGACGACGCATCACGCCTCTCCCTTATCATCGTCTCCAAGAATCCTTCGACGTAATCCACAAAGCATTCGT
>JBGQKT010000113.1:0-10115 GCA_041499635.1 Gemmatimonadaceae bacterium | reverse complement strand
TGACGGATTGACGGATTGACGGATAACGCGAACCCATTGATGCGCGAATTCGATTATACGGTGCGATAAGCGGTTACGGTCGGACCTCGACGACAGTGAATTGTTCGCTATGCCCGATTTCCGAGGCCTCCAAGTTTGGCAGGCCGCCGAAGACCTCAGGATCCACGTTTATCGCGTTACGCGCACAATGCGCGGAGCGAGGGGTTTGTCGGATCAGCTACTTCGCGCTGCGATGTCAGTGCCAATCAACATCGTAGAAGGAAATGCGCATACCAGCCCACGTGAGCGAGCTCGGTTCCTTGGTTATGCAATCGCATCTGTGTGGGAAGTCGAAGGTCACGTACAACTCTCGCTTGACCTCGCGATGATTTCAACGAACGAGTATAGAGCTTTGCTCGAGGAGATCGTTCACACTCGGAAGATGCTTTATGGATTTATAAAGAAGGTTAGGAGCTGGGATACCAAAAAGCCTCGAAGCCCAAGGATTGAATGAGACCTGCTTCCGTCTAATCCGTCAATCCGTCAATCCCGTTTTGAACCCGATGATTGTTCGAAATTCGCCCGCAGTGATTCGTTCAGGTTCGAATTGTTCGCCGGCTCTTTTCATCACGCCCCGCACAACTTCGTCGACGGTCATCAGCGGTGCGTCAGCTTCGGCTGTGACTTCGACTTCCCACTTTCCTCTATCGGCGCCTTTGATTGTGTGCCGGTAACGCGCGCTGTACACCGTATGCCACGGATTGGGCTGCGCCGATGATGCGACGATCGCGACTGCGCTCTCCGTCCCGCCCTGTCTGATCGGAGGAAAGAGTCGCACTTCCTCGACGAGCTCAGGACCAATGCGGTCCGCGATGTCTTTGAGAAAGCGCTCGGTTGTGTCGATCATCTTGCCGCTCCGATCAATTCCCGCTCCACGTATAGTCTCAAAATCTGCATGAAATCCTGTGCGTTCGTGACGACTCCGAACGCTTGCCGCGTCCCGCGATCCTTCAGCTTGCTAACCACGAATTCCGACGAATCAACGCAAATCGTCGTAAGCTCGCGCAACGTTCCGTCGGAGCTCGCAACGAATGAAGGCAGCATGTTGCCGGTCGCAATCGAATGAAGTGCAGTCGCCACAAGGATCGCCATCGTTGCTTTGATGGTGTGGCGACGCATTGCGTCCTGCGCCGCGAGATTGTCCGTGATCACTTCCGGTAACGGCCCGTCGTCTCTGATCGAGCCCGTTAGAACGAAAGGGACATCGTGCGTGACGAGAGCGTACATGATTCCGTTGGTGACGATTCCGTACTTCACCGCTTCGGCAATTGAGCCTGCAGCGCGGACTTTGTTGATCGCGCGCATATGCAAGCCGTGACCTCCCGGCACGGACACTCCGGTGTTCGTCATTCCGAGTGTCGTCCCGAATATCGCAGCCTCGATGTCGTGAACCGCGACCGCGTTGCCCGCGAGCAATGCGCCGACGAAACCGTTCTCGATAAACCACACCATGTCTCCTCGCGCGCGCGCGTGCACGAGAGCGGGGCCGGCTACCCAGATTGGATATCCGCCACGATTTCGCTCGTCGACGAGAATGCGCGCCATCAACGAGTAGTCGATCGGCTTCTCGCGTGATACTACGCTCGACATGAACCGGAACTCGTCTTCCGATTCTTCCTCGAGCAGCACGGATGACTGGACATAAATCCCTTCGCTTCCGTCTTCCGCACTTCCGACTGCGACCTTCTCGTCGCGAAGTACGCGGCGCCCCTCTCTCACCCAAACGAGTCCGTCGCGATCGAGCACGAGACATCCATCCATTCGCGGCTCAAGCGGCATCACCCATTCGCCGTTGAGCTTCACGTACGTCGGAAGATTCGTTGTCGCGAAGAAATTCTCTGGCAGAACACCGTCTGCTGGCGCCGGGATGAACGATGCATCCGGGGCGTCGGGGAGAATGCGAGTTAGAGAGGCGGTGTTCATCCCTTAAAAGGTACTCACGAAGCGATTGAGCGATTGAGCGATCAAAGAAGTGCGACAGGGTCTCGGTCGAGTGTTACTCGCAGATTCCCCGGTACCTCAAACTTTTCCATGAAGTACCGCGATACTCTAGTGAGCTCACTAGCCTGCGTTGCTTTGAGGAGAACGTGCCAACGCCAGCGATTCTTGATGCGCTCGATAGGACATGGCGCGGGACCGACGAGCGTGACTGAATCGATTCCGCGTTTATCGAGGAGATCGCGCAGCCATTCAGCGGCCGCGATTGCCAAATTGCCCGCCGCGGTGGCCTTCGTTCCGCTGAACACGATGTTGGCCAGCCTCACATTTGGCGGATACGGCGGGCTCACGCGTCCCTGCGCTTCCTCTCGCACGAATCGGAGATAGTCGTGCGTAACTGCGCAGAGCACAGCATGGTGTTGCGGCACACGCGTCTGAATGAGAACGCGCCCACCCTTTGGACCTCGGCCCGCGCGGCCCGCGACCTGACTCAGCAGCTGAAAGCAACGCTCCGACGCGCGAAAGTCGGGGAGATTTATTCCAGTGTCGGCATCGACCACCCCGACAAGCGTGACGTTAGGGAAATCCAGTCCCTTCGCGATCATCTGCGTCCCGAGGAGAATATCCACGGCGCCGCTTGAAACTCGATCGAGAATTTCCGCGTGCGCCCATTTTCCACTCGTCGTGTCGAGATCCATGCGGGCAATCGACGCTGACGGAAACCGATCGGAGAGCAAACGCTCGACTTGCTGGGTTCCCAGTCCCCGCTGGCGAAGTGTGCGACCACCGCACTTGCGACAAACCTGGCTCGGCTCTTCCTGATGGCCGCAATAGTGGCAAAGAAGTCGCTCCGGCGCGCGGTGCGCAGTCAGCGTGATGCTGCAGTTTGGACAAGTCACGACAGTAGAGCATTCGCTGCACATGACAAACGAGGAGTAGCCGCGACGGTTGAGTAGCAGAATGCTCTGCTCACGACGTGAGAGAGTTTCTTCGAGTGCCTTGTCAAGATCATCACGAATCACATGCGCATACGCAGGCGACGCAGGTCCTTCGCGCGGCTCAGTTGGTCCGATTCGATTCCTCAAGTCGACAACGTCGATGCGAGGGAGACGACCGCCACCTACTCGTTCCGGAAGATTCAGCAGCGTGTACTTACCTGTCTCTGCATTTGCCCAACTCTCGAGTGAGGGAGTCGCGCTGCCGAGTACAACGACTGCGCCCTCGAGACGCGCTCGGACAATTGCGACTTCACGCGCGTGATACCGCGGCGTTTCACCCTGCTTGTAACTCGTTTCGTGTTCTTCGTCGACGATTATTGCGCCGAGGTTCGTTAGCGGCGCGAACACAGCAGACCGAGCGCCGACTGCAATGCGTTTGTCGCCGCGTTTGAGCGCGAGCCAGGCGTCGTATCGCTCTCCATCGCTCAATGCAGAGTGAAGAACAGCGATGTCGTCTCCGAAAACTGCGCGAAAGCGATCGACCGTCTGGGGAGTGAGAGCGATCTCGGGAACGAGAACGATTCCCGTTTTTCCTTGCTCGCTCACCAATCGCTTGAGGATCTCGATGTAGACGAGCGTTTTCCCGCTGCCGGTGACTCCGTTCAAAAGAAAGACGTCGCCACCTTTACCCGCACTCGCTGCAGCGATCGCAGCCGCCTGCGCAGCTGTTGGCTTATGACGATCCGCCGCCTTCGCCGGTCGCGACGCAAATGGATCGCGCTCGACTATTTCATCTTCGACGACAATGAGTCCGCGTTTCTCCAACCCCTTCAACACTGACGACGAGAACGCGAGTTGTTGAAGCAAATGACCAAGCGCGCTTCGTCCACCGAGAGATTCGATCAGCTCGAACAACGCGCGCTGCTGCGGAGCGCGCGCGAATGCCTTCTCGCGCTCGAGAAGTGTCGGCAGGTCTGCGCGTATCCGCACGATGCGATGCGTCTTGCGCAGTGGCTCGGGTTTTTCCGCGCCGGCTAACAACGACGGAAGCGCGGTTCGCAGAGCGATCCCGAGCGGTACGATGTAGTAGTCCGCCATCCATTGGCAGAGCTCGATCATGTCGGCGTTCAGCACCGGATCGGTGTCGGGCACACTCAGGACGTGACGCAATTTGCGGGGAGGAGCCGCCCCGTTCGCAGCGCCGAGGCAAATGCCTATCTCCGTGCCGCTCCGAAATGGCACGACGACGCGCGATCCTCGCGCCGGCATCGGAGATGCCGGGTCGACCGCGTAGGTGAATGTCTGAAAGAGAGGAACGGGGAGAGCTACTTCCACCAGCCCCTGTAAATCCTGGGGCATGATCTACCTGCTGCCGGCGCTCGCTAACCGGTGCTCGTTTGATTGAGTTGGTGCGACGCCAAGGCCGGGCTTGTCGACGAGCTTGATCTTTCCGCCAGCGATCGTCGCCCCGATAAATGGATCGTCCTTCAGCAGCGCGGCCCCATCGAGATCGGCGTGATCGAGGAGTGGAGCGAGCTGCGCAGTCGCCGAGATTCCAAGACTCGACTCGATCATGCAGCCGGCCATTACCGACATGCCAAACGCGCGCGCAGTGTGAACCATTCGAATCGCTTCGCGAAGACTTCCGCATTTCGCGAGCTTGATGTTGATGCCGTCGACTGCACCAGCGAGTCGTGGAATGTCAGTGGCGACGAGACATGACTCATCGGCGATAATGGGCAGCCGCGATCGCTGGCGAACGAAGCGAAGTCCCTCGATATCGTGAGCTATGACGGGCTGCTCGATGAATTCGACAGCGTAATCGGCTAGAAAATCGCTCATGCGCACCGCATCAGACGGACTCCACGCGGCGTTTGCATCGACGCGCAATTTCTTGTCAGGAGCCGCTTCGCGTACGACGCGAATAATCTCCATGTCGCGATCGGTTCCAAGCTTCACTTTGAGAATCGGATATTCGGCTGCATCCGCGACGCGACGACGAAGACCTTCGTTGTCGGCAATGGCAATCGTGAAGCTCGACTGCGGGGCGTCCGACGGATCCAATCCCCACATGCGAAAGACGGGAATTCCCAGTCGTTTTCCGACGAGATCGTGCAATGCCGAGCTGACTGCCGATTTCGCTGAGCCATTTCCACGGAGAGTTCGATCGAGCTGCGCTTCGATCGACTCGAGTGACCACGCGTCTGCGGTCGCGAGGATGGGAATAAAGCGCTCGAGCGCCGCAATGACTGAACCGACGGATTCACCGTAATAGCGATTCGGTGCCGCTTCCCCGAATCCTACCAGGCCATCATCGTCCTGGATTGTGACGATGACGTTCTCATGCCCCGCGTAGCCGCCCCTCGCGATAACGAACGGATACCGCGTGTAGAGGGGGATTACCTCGTGCGAGAGCTTCACGCGCGACTGGCGGCGGGCGCAAGAGAAGCGCGCGGAGTTACAACTCGCGCGCTCCACGCCGTGCGCATTTCGTCAGGAGCCTGGGCGCCGGAGAGATATGCGATAAGCGCGTCCGCAAGCTCGTTACCGCGCTGATAACGATCTGCCGCGCGCTTCTCGAGACATTTCATCACAATGGCTGAGAGCTGCGACGGAATTCGTGAATCGACAACTTCAGGCGATGCCGCTGTTTCGGTGACATGCTTGTAGCTGATCGAGTAGCCATCAGCGCCGTCGAATGGTGGGAAGCCAAGGAGAGTCTCGTACATCACGACGCCGAGTGCGTAGATGTCGCTGCGGCCGTCGAGCAATTTTCCGCGAGCTTGCTCCGGCGACATGTAGTGAGGCGTCCCCATCACGTTTCCGGTTCCCGTCATTCGCGCGCGGAAATGTCCAGTCGCGATTCCGAAATCAGTGACAAGAGCGTTCTCGTCTTCATCGAACAGAATGTTGTCCGGCTTGATGTCACGGTGCACCAGGCCGTGCCGATGCGCGTAGTCGAGTGCGCACGCTACCTGTGCAGCTATCGCAGCCGTTCGCTCGGGAGGAAACGATCGCCGGTTGTTGATGCGATCGGCCAGCGTGCCGCGCGCGAGATACGGCATCACGAGATAAACCTGATCTCCGACAGATCCGAAATCCGTAATCGAGCATATGTGCGGATGAACCAGCTGCGCCGCGGACTCGGCCTCACGACGGAATCGCTCGCGCATGTCTGCGTCGCGCGCGAGATGTGCGTGCATCACCTTGAGCACCACGGGACAATCGAGCACGATGTGGAGAGCGTAGTACACATTCGCCATTCCACCTTCGCCTACGCGGTGCATGATGCTGTAGCGACCGCCGGTTATGTGACGGAGCGCGGTTATCGCGGGATCGGGCGGCTGCGAGCTTTTGTTGGCCATGACCGGCAACAGCTCGCTACAGCGGAGGCATCGCGCCGCCGCGGACCGATTCCACGAGCCACAATCAGGACAAAACATCTAACTGCCGAACTCCATCCGAACGAAATCGTACGGGGGCCACGGTCCGCTCAACCGGAAATCGAGCTCCCCGTGGCGCTGGTCCTCCTTTGCGACGAGCTCGCTGAACAATCCCCAGCGCTCCATATCGACAAGGAAGGACGCGTGCGCGACTACGGTAGTATCCTCGTCCGCAACGGGCAATGAGATTGTTGCCGCCGCCTGGCCGCGCAACACTCGCATGCTGTCAGACGCGACCGCAGCCAGCTGTTTGGTGTTCTCCTTTATCTCGCCAGCGGTGGCATCATCCGGATCAGCGCTGAGCGACTTGGTGATCAGCACGCGAGCTTCTCCGTGACCTTCCACCAAACCAATCGCCTGAGTGAGCGTGAAGTAGTGAAGCTCGAGCCATCGCGCGAGACTTTCGCTGTTTCGGAACGTAGTGCCCGGCGGCGCGGGAAGCACCGCGACATTCGACTGAACCTCCTCGAGAATGCGCGTGTACTCGTTCATCTCCTTCTCATTGAGCGCCACTCGCGTGTATTTGGCTGGAGCGACAACCGCAGCCAGCATGCGAAACGCGACCAGAGTCGTGCCTTCGGCCAACGATTCGACGGGTGTAGAATCGATTGCCGCGACGCCGTAAAGCCGAAGACCGTCTACAGCAGCTTGCGCCATTTCAGAACGATGAGAAGAACTGCGCCGAAAGCCAGCTGGATTCCAACGAGAATCCAGAATCCATCCTGGTGAAAGTGTAGCGGAATCTTGTCGAAATTCATTCCCCACATTCCACTGATCACGACGAACGGAAGACTTACCGTCGCGACGACACTCAACGTCTTGGTGATTGAGCCAAGACGGTTGGACACCTGAGTGAGGTAAGCGTCAAGCGTGTTGCTCAAAAGCTCGCGATACGTCTCGAGTGCGTCGTTGATGCGGAGAATGTGGTCGTGAATGTCCCGGAAATAAACCTGGGTGTCAAAAGTAAGCAGGGCGCTCGGACGATTGGTGAGCACGGCGAAGACGTCGCGCTCCGGCGCGAGGTGCCGTCGGAGTGACAGCACGAGTCGCTTGACGCTGAAGATCTCGCGAAGTGCACTCTGATCGAACGACGTGAAGATTCTAGCCTCGAGTCCATCGACGAATTCGTCGAGCTGATCGACGATCGGAAAATATGCGTTGACCGCCTCGTCGACGATCGCGTGCATCAGCCTCGCCGGACCTTGGTTAACGAGCTCGGGCTTTCGGGTAATCAGCTCGATTGTCGCCTGCACGGGTTTCGTGTGTTCGCCGTGCACTGTGACCAGGTAATTCATTCCAAGAAAAAACGTGAGATTTACCGTTTCGATGTCGTACGGATCTTCTGTTTCCGCATTGAAGGCGATCGTGCGCACAATGAGAATCAGATATCCGCTGTACTCCTCGATCTTGACACGCGAGTTCGGAAAGAGACTGTCTTCGATTGCCAGCGGATGAAAATGAAAGACATCGCTGAGCACTGCGGTCTGCGCCGGATTTCGATAATCGACATCGACCCACAGCATTCCCGTTTGCGAGTCGAGCGCCCGCTTGATGTCGTCGACTGAGAGGTCAGTTCGAATTTGATCGTCGGGCGCGCGATAGCAGCTCCAGGGTTGGTCGCCTTCAGGCTCGCTCGGGCTAGAGAGAGCCAGTGCCATTAAGGGAGACTCAACCGCTGTTGTTCCGTCGGTGCTCTCGGACATAGGACTTGAAGCTAGTGTATAGCCCTGTCAGCATCTATGTGTGCCCGCTGCCAAAATACTGTGGCCATTGATCAAGCGAGTGCAGCGAGATGCGCGAGTACACCTTGAGCGAGTCGGTCGGGGACATATCCGCCTTCGAGAACACTCACTACTCTACCGTCACACCATTCCTGCGCACGCTCAACCAATCGCGAGGTCAATCCAGCGATGTCCTCGGGCTCGAGCGTAAATCCGCCGAGCGGATCGCCAGCGAGAGAATCAAAGCCCGCCGAGATGAGAACGATATTGGGAACAAATCCCTCAGTTGCTGCGTCAATCGCTGACTCTATGGCACCGACGTAACGCTCCGGCGGAAGGCCTCCCGAAAGCGGAACATTCCACACGGAATTGTGCGGACCACGATCATCCGCCGTGCCGGTGCCGGGATACCACGGCCATCGATGCATCGAGACGAAATGAATCGCGGGGTCGTCCTGCACCAGCGCCTGCGTTCCATTTCCATGATGAACGTCCCAGTCGACGATCAGCACTCGGCTCGCGCCATGACGCGAGCGCGCGTAATGCGCTCCAAGCGCGACGTTGCCGAAAATGCAGAAACCCATCGCGCGACTTCGAAGCGCATGGTGTCCGGGAGGCCGAACAGAGCAAAACGATCTAGCATCGGGGGCGGCCATTGCTCTATCGACCGCGGTGAGCACGCAACCGGCACCTGCAGTCGCCGCAGCCCATGTGCCCTCGCTTGCCACCGTATCTGCATCGAGGTGTCCGCCGCCGAGCTGTGAAATGTGTTCGATGCTCGCGATATAGGCGGATTCGTGAACGAGCTCGAGCTCTGCCGCGGTTGCGTGTCGAGCTTCGATTTGTTCGACTGCATCGAACAGCTCAGGATTATTACGGAGGGCGCGGGTAATCGCGCGCAATCGGCCAACGTGCTCCGGGTGATTCCACCCAGTGTCGTGGCGACCGCAATCCGAATGGGAAATGAAGGCGACTGACACGTCGCCCGCCCGCTATCTAACCGGCTGGCGCCGGCGTTGAACGAGAAGAAGTATCGAGCCGTCGCGGACGCCCGAGGCACTGAGGCTGACATTCTCGTCGAGAATCTCGAACCCATGAAGACGCACGACATACTCGTCGGGATCTACTTGAATCGGATACAGCGCGTCCAGAGCGGCTCGTTTCACTGTAATCACGGGCTCCGACGGCGGTGCGTCGACGCGGACTGAATCCCAAAGCTCGGCCACCTGCACGCGAATGTGCAGTGCGGGTTCATCACCGGTTGCGAGTTGTATGAGCTCGCCGTTCGTGCGTAGGCGAGTTACGAAAGGAGCTTCGGTCACGATGCGCTTGTTGCTGTCGCGCGCGATCCAACCGGGGGCAGTGTGCTCAGGAATCTCGCAATTTGCTGATCGAACAAATAGCTCGACGCTGTGACGCGCGTGCCCTTTTCGGCGGCCGCTGTGGCTATCACGAGCTCTTCTCCTCCTTGTCCGCGCAGCGTCAGATATGTGGGGCTTTCCTGCTCGACAAACGCCGCGTACACACCACTCCGTCGCGAGAAAAATGTTTTCGCCTCACTCAACACTTCTGATGGAGACAGAGAGGTCACGGTCTCCTGCAGAGTGCGGGCGCGCTGCGAATTTCGGGGAGCCATTTGTGTCTGGGGAGGGCGAAGCAGAACCTCAATCGCCGGTATAGGTTATTGCGTTGCTTGTTCGAGTTGGAATCTATCGGACGCCGAAAGCTCAAACAAGTTGAGCGCGCTGCACCCTCGCGGTCCCATTTGAACTTCTACCAAGGATTCTCGATGTCCGCTTTCACTACGCGAATTCGTGCGGCTTCACTCACCGCACTTGCACTCATTGCAATCGGCTGCTCGTCCGCGCCGCCATCCACCGCGCCCACTCCGGTGCCGGGCGCGATGCCGCCCAGCGCGGGCATGGGAACAGGAAGTCTTTCTCCTGTCGGATATCGCCCAGAGTTCGGAACGATGTGGACCTTCGACGCGCCGCCGATCGACTATTGGAGAAAGACGTACGGGTTTGCTCCCGAGC
>JBGQKT010000112.1:0-10124 GCA_041499635.1 Gemmatimonadaceae bacterium | reverse complement strand
GGGCACACCGGCCAAACCGCACCCCCGCAACGCCCCCGCGGGGGGCTGCGCCCGGCCCTGTTAGGGGCGCGGCCCCCCCCCGCGCCTCTGCGTCTTCGCGGCACCTCGGTTACGCTATTTCCGTTTGCAGTTTCCCCCCTTCATCGCTCATCTTACCTTGCCTCAATTTCAAAGGTGGGCATGCGTAGCAGCGTTCTCGTCGGCATTGTTGTTCTCGTGTGCTCCTGCTCGAAGGGGGGCAACGAGCCTCGCGCAAATTCCCCTTCAGATTCTTCTGAAGTCGTCACGGAGCTGAATCCGGCCGGCGGGAGCACATCCGTAGCGCGGCAGGGCGCATCTGCTGATGCCTCATCCAATCTCCCCCCACCAAAATCCGCTTCAACGGATACGGCGACCACCGTCGCCTCGACTGCAAGCAAACAACCGCAGGATTACCGCTGCGGCATCCAAAACGCGCCGGTGCTCACGAGTCTTGGGACCGGGAATCTTCAGATCGGCCGGACCATTGCCGTGGTGAAGCAAACCTGTCGAGTGATTCGCGACGAGGACGAGATGAACGAAGGGAGCCGGGAAAGAATTCTCACGGTAATGATTGGGGAGGATCCGGTTCGCGTAACCGTGGAGAGTGGCCTTGTTTCGCGGATCGCGTTGCGAAGCCCCCGATTCGAGACGCGCGATGGACTACGCATCGGGACCACTCTTTCGCGCCTGACCGCGAGAGGAGGCGTCCACCTCTTCGAAGGGCAAGATGGCCTTTACGTGACTCTCGCCTCGCACTGCGGTTTGAGTTTTCGGTTCGCCATTCCCTCTCGGGAGACCCCCGGTAAAGCCTGGACCGTGGCGCACGTCGTGCAGCGACACGGGTCCGCCGTAGCCGACCGGATTCTCGTCACGAGGTGCCCGGCCTAGATCCGGCCGGACAGTCGCCACCACGAAGCGAGCGCGTATCATCTGGCTTGGCGTAACGGGATGGTGCGCGAGCGCTGGTTTCGTTGGCAGAAGCCGTCGAGCCTGCGGTAAAACGTTCCGATTTTCGCTCGCTCGGCGCAGGACCGGCGAAATACGAGGTGGTCGAAACGTTTTTGCTTGGTGAATCGAAATGAATGCTGATGAATTGCGGGTGATGCAGGCACGTCTCAAAGAACGCTACCGCGCCGAGCCGTCGTCGGCCGTCGTCACTTTGCGAGCCGAGGGAAAACTAGGTGATGGCATCACTTGTCGCGTCGAAACTGGACGTGCTCTCGTCGATGCGGGACTTCATCCGGCGACCGGCGGGAGCGGCCTGGAGGCTTGTTCAGGTGACATGCTTCTCGAGGCGCTCGTGGCCTGCGCCGGTGTAACACTGCGCGCCGTGGCAACAGCAATTGGAATCGACGTTCGCGATGGAAGTGTGAGCGCGGAGGGCGATCTGGATTTTCGCGGCACGCTCGGCGTTTCACGAGATGCACCTGTGGGATTTCGTGAAATTCGCCTGGAATTTTCACTCGAGAGCGATGCGACTGACGAGCAGCTCGACAATCTGCTTCGTCTCACCGAGCGCTACTGTGTGGTGTTTCAAACGCTGAATCATTCGCCGCAACTTTCGATGCGTCGCCGAAGAATCGGCTGACGCGTCTTGCGCCATAAGTTCGGGCGTCGCACCTTCGCCGGCCCATGCCAGTTGCCGGCATCGATCTCGGAGGAACCAAGCTCGCCGCCGCGGCGTTCAGCGATGACGGCGAGATATTGCATCGTGAGAGTGTTTCTCTCGCCGGGCGGCAAGGCGATGCAGTTGGATCGCTGATCGCCGACCACCTGAAGCTTCTGAGCGAAAATTTCCACTGTGATGCAGCCGGCGTTTGCGTACCGGGTCTTTATCGATCTGCGCGCGGAACGGTGTGGGCTCCAAACATTCCGGGTTGGGAGGATTACCCTCTGCGCGATGAGCTGACCGATGCGTTGGGTGCAGGGCACCGCGTAACGATCGACAGCGATCGCGCAGCATACATACTTGGCGAGACGTGGCGGGGCGCTGCTCGCGGTAAACGCGACGCAATCTTTCTCGCGGTGGGAACGGGCATCGGCGCAGGGATTCTCTCAGGCGGAAAAATCATTCGTGGCCATGGAGACGTGGCCGGCGCAATCGGATGGCTCGCACTCGACAGGGCATTCAAGCCGAGGTACAAAGATCACGGTTGTTTCGAAGATGCGGCCTCGGGTCCGGGACTCGTGAGAATCGCTCGGGACTTCATGGATACGAGTTACACGAACGCTGGAGACGTTTTCGCCGCGTATGATCGCGATGACGAAATCGGGGTCAAGGTCATCGATAATGCAATCGAGCTTTGGGGCATGGCCGCGGCGAATCTCGTCAGTTTGTTCAATCCGGAAGTAATTGTCTTTGGCGGCGGAGTGTTTGGCCCCGCCGTGAAATTCCTCGATCGCATTTACGCCGAAGCAAAGCGCTGGGCTCAACCGATTGCGATCGAGCAAGTGCGATTCGTGGCAAGCGGTCTCGGGAGTGACGCTGGATTGTTTGGCGCTGGACGACTCGCGATGCTCGCTGAGCACGAAGCATGAGCGCCTCTCGGCGAGCGCTCTTCGCGTGTGCGTGCCTCGGTATGCTCGCGTTCGGCATCGTGCTTACGACGCTCGGGTCAGTTCTTCCGTCGATCATCGAGCGATTCGGAATCGACAAGACGCAAGCTGGAGCGCTCTTCCTTCTGATGACGCTCGGAATTCTTGCCGGCTCGCTCGTCTTCGGCCCGATGGTGGATCGCTACGGCTACAAAGGAATTCTTTTTGTGGCCGCTCTGCTGATCATCATCGGCCTCGAGGGAATCGCGTTCGCGCCATCGCTTGCGCTGCTTCGCGTTGCCATAGTGACCATCGGCTTCGGAGGTGGCATCATCAACGGTGGAACGAATGCGCTCGTCGCCGACATCAGCAGCGGTGAGCGCGGCGCGAATCTCAATCTGCTGGGAGTTTTCTTCGGCGTAGGCGCAGTGGGTGTTCCATTTGTGCTGGCTACTCTTGGTACACGATTTTCTCAGACGGCAATCATCGCGGGTGTTGGAGCTCTTGTCGCGATCCCTCTCTCCGTCATTGCGATCACGCAGTTTCCCGCATCCAAGCATCCGCAGGGATTTCCACTCGCTGCCGCGGGAGGACTGCTCTCGGATCCGCTGTTGCTATTGATGGGAATGATGCTCTTCCTCGAGAGCGGACTCGAGATCACCGTTGGTGGATGGACGTCGACATTCGTCGATGAGGAGCTGGCAGTCGTCGCGGAAAGAGCGCTCATCATTCTTTCGTTGTACTGGCTGGGAATGATGCTCGCGCGCATCGCACTCGGCTCCATTCTCAAACGCACGTCGCATTTTGCCGTGCTCTATTCCTGCCTCGCGATCGCACTCATCGGGTCAGCACTTCTCCTGACAACGCACAACGTCACCGTCGCGGCAATCGGAGTCTTCCTCCTCGGCGCGGGATTCGCTGCGATGTTTCCAACTGTGCTCGGGTTCATTGGCGATCGATACGCCGCACTTTCGGGAACGGCGTTCAGTCTCGTGATCACTGTGGCGCTGATTGGCGGGATGCTGCTTCCCTACACAGCGGGTGTACTCGGCGGGAAATACGGAATGCGCGAATCATTCGTGATCGTCCCGGCGGCACTCATCGTTCTCGGTTTGCTGTTGGGAGTCCTTTCTCGCAAACTTCATCGTGCTCAGTAACGACTGGCTTTCCGCAACTCGCCGCGTTCTCGACGACATCGAGAGCTCGCAATTGCCCTCGATTCAGCGCGCTGCCGAGCTGATGGCGGATTCGATCGGGGCCGACCATTGGGTTCATACGTTCGGTTGCGGTCATGCGACGATTCCTGTTGAGGAGATGTATCCGCGGATTGGCGGTTTCGTTGGATTTCATCCAATGGTCGAGCTGCCGCTCACCTTCTTCACACACATCACCGGCGAAATGGGAATTCACCAATTCCTGTTTCTCGAGCGGGCGGAAGGCTACGGCGAAGCGATCATGAAGAGCTACACGTTCGACAAACGCGACACGATGTGGATTTTCTCGCACACCGGGATCAACGCGGTGAATATCGACATTGCGTTGCGAGCGAAGGAGCTCGGCATGCGCGTTGTCGCGACGGGCTCAGCGGAGGAGGCGGGGAAATCGCGGCATGCATCCGGGAAGACGTTGTTCGAGATCGCGGATGTAGTCATCGATACGCGTGTGCCTGCCGGCGATTCCTCGGTTCCTCTCAAGAATCATTTCGATAAAGTCGGACCCGTTTCCACGATGGCGTTTGTGACGGTTGTGTGGATGACCATCACCGCAGTGGCTCAGATTTTGACCGAGCGAGGAGTGAAGTTGTTCATCCACCCGTCACACAACATTCCGGGTGACACTACGGCGCGCGAAAGACTGGATGCTGCGCTCGCTGAGTACAAACGACGAATCGCGGGAGTGTAGAATCACATGGAGCTGCTGGTAATTCGGCACGGTGCAGCGATGGACAAGGAGGAATTCGCCAGGACAGGCAAGTCGGACGATTTGCGTCCTTTGACGTCCGCAGGGATGGAGGAGATGAAGGAAATCGCTCGCGGATTACGAGAATTGGTGAAGAAGATCGATGTCCTGGCGACGAGTCCGCTCGTGCGCGCGGTTCAGACCTCAGAAATCATCGGCGCGGCCTACGACGTCCCCGTGAGTGAAACGACCACTTCGCTGTCGCCTGATTCCGACATGGAGGAATTCGAGAGGTGGTGTGCCGATTTTGAGGACGCGAAGCGAATTGCAATCGTCGGGCACGAGCCGCATCTCACCATGCTGGTCACATGGCTTCTCACGGGAGAAGAAGACTCGATTCTCGAGCTAAAAAAGGGCGGTGTGTGCCTCCTCGAGTTCGACTCAGGCATTAAAAGCGGATCGGGAGTTCTGAATTGGCTCATGACTCCGGGCCAGCTTACACGAATCCAGTCGTCCTGAACGCAGCGAGCCCGTGCGTGGTAATTTAGGTTCCACAGAATGACCAACGTGCGCGAACTTTTTCCGACCAATCGTCCCGATCGACGCCGACTCAAGCTGGCGTTCGTCGGATCGCACGGAGTTGGAAAGACCACGCTTTGCTTTGATCTCGCGTCGCAGCTCAAGCGACTAGACCTGGGCGTCGAGCTGGTGAAGGAAGTTGCACGGCGGTGTCCGTTGCCGATCAATGAAGAGACGACGCTCGATGCGCAGGCGTGGATTCTTCATACGCAGATTGCGGAAGAAATGGCCGCGGCGGCGATATACGAAGTTGTCGTGTGTGACAGGTCGGTGCTCGACAACTACGCGTATCTTGTGGCGCGCATAGGCCGTCGGGCCGAGCTCGACCCACTCGTCGGAAACTGGATCAGGAGTTACAACGCGCTCTTCAAGGTTCCCGTTCTAGAGGCTCCGTCGTTCGATGGAACGCGAGCTGTGAGTCGTTCGTTTCAGCTCGAGATCGATGAGACGATCGATTCGTTAATCTCTGCCTTCGAAGTCGATGTGATTCCCCTCGATTCGCTCGATCGCGACGGCTGGATTCCCACAGTGATGCGCACGCTCGATTTGCCGCTCAAGCCGCCGCAGATCGATCTGTTCGGAGCGAGCGCAATCAGCGGCTGAGCAACTGCTGCGGATCCAGGACTAGCGAGAATTGATGATCGACGACTGATTGAGGACCCGGACATATGCGGACTCACGACCGAGGAGACTTGTGGTCGGTTAGAACGGGAAGGAACGGCGTCCACGGTCCGACATTATCGCGATATTGCTTGGCCATGACGCGCGCGACTTGGGCGATATGACCAAGATCATGAACGACCCACGTGGCGAGCAGCTCGCGCAGCGTCACGTCACCAAATGTTGGATGCGTTCCTTTTTTGCTCAGCTGCGCATCGGTCAGGTGCCAGGAGCTCAACTCTTTCAGATTGTCCGCGCGCAGCCGCGCGAATTCCTTCAGGAGCGACGCGAGACTGCGATCTGCGTTTCGTTCGCGATGGCGGAAGCGATCGTAGGGCGTGAAACGCTTATCGGCTTTGTCGGAGAGGATGATACGGGCGCGCGGCATCCAATCGGTTTCTTCCCCGTCGATGAGGTGACCGACAACGTCGAAGGGACTGAACGTTTCTGCGCCTTCGTTGCCACGCGCCAGCGGCTCACCAATATCAACGAGCAACGCGTGAAGTGTCGCAGGCGTTCTGCGCAAAACGTCTATCGCCTCCTCGAGATCGAAGCTCATGCGATGGCGGTATTGGTATCTTGTGGCATCAATGAAAATTAATTCGCGTGACGAAACGAGACTTTTCGCCGGCTAAGCGGCCGACTGCGGAAGAGCTCAAACAGGCAGAGGGAAAATCAATTCCGGACCTGATAGGTCCGGGACTTTCTGTGTTGTTCTGCGGAATCAATCCTGGCTTGTACTCAGGCGCCACGGGGCTTCATTTCGCTCGACCGGGAAACCGTTTCTGGCCGGCGCTTCACGCGGGCGGATTCACTGAGCGCGTACTCGCGCCCTGGGAAGAAAGTCTTTTGCTCGACGCTGGATATGGATTGACCGTGTTCGTCGAGCGAGCGACTGCGACTGCCGCGGAGCTGAGAGCCGATGAATTCGTTACAGGGCGCCGCCGCCTCGAGCGAAAAGTTCGTCGATATTCACCTCGGTGGGTCGCACTCCTCGGCATTGGCGCGTACCGAACGGCGTTCGATCGTCCGCGCGCGACTGTCGGGCCGCAGCCGGAGCGAATAGGATCGGCAGGCCTTTGGGTGCTTCCGAACCCGAGCGGACTAAACGCGAATCATCAGCTTGCCGATCTCGCACGAATGTTCAAAGAGCTGCGCCTCGCCGTAAACGACGATCTTAAAGAATGAACGAACACAGCGAGTTTGATCTTTTAATTGTTGGCGGTGGACCATGTGGACTTGCCGCAGCCATCTCGGCACAGCGTGCCGGATTGCGCGTGGTTGTGATAGAAGCCGAAACAATCGTGAGCACAATCGCACACTATCCGACGTATGTGCGTTTCTTCTCGACTGCCGAAAAACTCTCGCTCGGCGACGTTCCGTTTGTCGTTGCGACCGAGAAGCCGTCGCGACGCGATGCTCTCGCGTACTACCGAGCAGTCGTTAAACACTTCAATGTCCCGCTGCGTCAGTACGAGCGCGTAACGTCCATCGAGCGCAACGCCGATGGCTTCGTCGTTCGCTCAACGCTGAGAAATGGGAGCGAGCGCGAATCGCGCGCAAAAGCGGTCGTCATCGCCACCGGCTATTTCGGGTCGCCAAATTATCTCGCAATCCCGGGTGAAGAGCTTCAGCATGTCTCGCACGTCTATCGTGAAGGACATGAAGCTTTCGATCAGGATGTTGTTGTCGTAGGCGGAGGAAATTCTGCTGCCGAGGCGACGCTCGACTTGTGGCGCTCAGGAGCGCGCGTGACGGTCGTACATTTCGGTCCGACATTCGATAAGCACATCAAGCCATGGGTGCTGCCGGATTTCATGAATCGTTTGAAAGAGGGAAGCATTTCTGTCAGGTGGGACAGTCGCGTACAACGCATCGAGCGTGACTCCGTCGTAATAACCGGACCGAGCGGGGAAGAGCGATTGCCGGCAACTTTCGTCTATGTGATGACCGGCTTTGCTCCTCAGCTCGACCTGCTGCGACAAATGAACGTTCCAATCGATCCGCAAACTGGAACTCCAAAACACGATCCCGCGACGCTCGAGACGTCAGTGCCGGGAATTTTCATTGCCGGCGTTGTCATCGCCGGCTATGACGCGAACAAAGTCTTCATCGAGAACGGCCGCTATCACGGCGACAGAATCGTCGCTCGCATCCTCGGCACAAACGCACCGCAGGAACCGAAGTTGAGCGCCGAGCTGGACTCGTAGTGATGACTGTGCGCGAAGCGACAAGCGAAGATATTCCTGAGCTCGTTCGAATCATCAACTCGGCATTTCGCGTAGAAGATTTTTTCGTGAATGGAGACAGGACGAACCGAGTGGACATTGCGAAGCGAATGAGCGATCCGGCCGTACGATTTCTTGTCGTTGACGCGCCGGATCCTAGCGGTCTTGCCGCGGGTGTTCAGGTGGATGTCCACGAGCAGCGCGGACATTTCGGAATGCTCGCGGTCGATCCAGAGTTTCAGGGACGCGGACTCTCCCGAGCATTGATGAATTCGGTCGAGGAGTACTGTCGCGCGGCAGGATGCGAAAATCTCGAGATCGAGGTGGTCAATCTCCGCGAGGAGCTCCCGGCATTTTACGACGCGATGGGGTTCGTCGCCCTCGACACAGCGCCATTTCCGGATACATCAAAGCTTCGTCGCGAGGCGCACATGGTGCGCATGACCAAGCGACTTCGTTAGAACTTGATGCGAGTACCGTGAGTCGTTCCGTCGCCTCCACCCATTACCGGTTTGCCGGCCATGTCGAAGGCATCCCAGTGAATCTTCGAGTGGAATGAATTACTGTCTGCGGCGAGTGCTATCGTCTCGGTGATGATGCCGTGTCCGGTTGGAAGCCAGCCATTGCCACCAACGAGGTCCTCGAATTTTGTGGGCGGCTTGGTCATGTAGAACATGTATTTCAACTGAAAGGTGTTCGGACCGGTCGATCGCCAGATTCCGTATGCAGGCGGTACCGGCGGAGCTCCGTCGTAGTTCGACGATTCGGTCATCGTCCCGCCAGCGTTGAATACATACGCGAATCGCAAGTCCTTGAGCGGTGAAAATGCTCCACTGGTGAATTGAACGTCGGCTTCCCACGCGCCTTTGAGCGGACTCGGCGTGGGTCGTTCGTAGCAAGCGACAAGAATGAATGCGAATGACAGGACCGCAGCGTAGCGCGACATGACCTAATTAGCGCTCGCGGTTACCCACGGATCACTTTGCATCCACTGCTGGTTCGGCGCGAAGAGGAAAACCATTGCTCCGTTCGAGAGGATCGGGAGAAGCTTCTGCGCGCGCGACGGTTCCATTGCGGGACAACCTTCACTACGCCCGGCCTTCGTCGGTGTCACGTACGGTGCACCGTGTGCGACGACTTTCCGCGCGAGCGCGTTGTCATTGAAACCCGATGACACACCCTCGAGCTTGAGGCCGATGGAGCCGTAGGACCTGCCGGCAGTCTTTCCATGAAATGCGTAGGTCTGCTGCGCGAGGTACAATCCGAGCGAAGTCGCATTGCTTCCCGACGCATTCGAGAAGCGCGTGGGAATTCCGTACTGATCTGCGGATGAGCCGCGACCGTGCGCGACCATGAAGGGACCATCGACGATCTTCAGCGATTGCATATCGAACACATAGCCGCGGGCCGTCGTGCTCGGCAAACCGTAATCGACGAAATAGAGGTAGGGCTTCCTGATTTGATCAGGATGCGCTGTTTTGTAGGCGAAATAACTGTTGAACGCATCGGTAAGTGCGCGCGAATCGCTCAGCGGACGCACGATGTTTTGAAATGCGCCGAGGGCGGTGGCGATTTTGGAGAGACCGATCACCGGGAGGCTCGTCTTCGCCGTATCGCTCGCAACGGTGTCACCGGTCATGATCGAGATTGCCGACTTCATGATCGGGCCGTTATGATTGGCGCCCAGGATTACCTGGGAGCTACCGAAAGCGACAGCGACACTACCAATGAGTGCGTTCTGAAGAAATTTCCGCTGAAGCATTTATCTCCTACCCGCACCAGCGGGAGTTGATCGATACAATAGGCTTTTCGTCGGAGATGACTAGGAAAAAGCTCTCCGGCGAAATGCGTTCAGTTGTCCTTGAATACATAAGTTTAACCCTTTTCAGCGCGAATGTAAATACTTACTGCGCCTTGGGTTACGCCTATTTATGGGACTTCTTGCGGAAATGTCAAGACTTGATTTTCAGACCAATTACTTCGACGAGGTCTTAGGTGCAGGCGGCAGGGCTTTCACCCGCACCGGAATTGCGTGGAACGCAGGCGTGTCGCGCAGGAGATTCTTTCCCACATCGGGAAGCGGAAGGTGCGCTCCTGCTCCGGCGAAACGGAGCAGGCCGACGCGACCGTGAGAGACAAGAATACAGCGCTCACCATGACCACACGCGTCTGCGCCATGATACCCTCCGGCCGCGAGTGCGG
>JBGQKT010000111.1:0-10160 GCA_041499635.1 Gemmatimonadaceae bacterium | reverse complement strand
GGCCTTCCTGCGCAAAGCGCCACTGCTGATCCTGGATGAGCCTACGAGCGCTATGGATCCCTGGGCAGAGGCCGATTGGCTGCGTCGCTTCCGCGAATTGGCGACGAATCTCTCGTGAAAAAGCTCACTCACGTCGGCGATGGTGGAGAGGCGCGAATGGTTGACGTCAGTGAAAAGGCTGACACCGCGCGTGTCGCACGCGCCTCGGGTGCGATCGTGATGTCGCGTGATACGCTCGATGCGATCGCTGAAAACAGAATGAAAAAAGGAGATGTGTTAGCCGCCGCGAGGCTGGCTGGTATCATGGGGGCAAAGCGAACCGCTGACCTGATCCCGCTTTGTCATAACATTTCTCTCACGGACGTGAGCATCGATATCGATGTCGATGATTCACTTCCTGGATTGCGCGTGAGCGCAACCGCCGCGACAGTTGGCAAGACCGGAGTGGAGATGGAAGCGCTCACCGCGGTTGCGGTAGCGCTTCTCACGGTCTACGACATGGCGAAGGCGATGGATCGCGGCATGACGATTGGCCAGATCGAGCTGCTCGAAAAGAGCGGCGGAAAATCAGGGGATTGGAAGCGCGCCTGAGTTTTCAGCCACTAGTCAGCGGATTTCCCCTGTTTGAGCGCACGCGCTTCAGCGAGAATTCTCTCTGCGTAACCGGATATCGGCTCGTCTGCGCGTCTACTCGGCAAAACGAATCGGGGATCCTGTGGCTCACTCGACGAGGGGCTATTGACGAAAAGATCTCCGCCTGCTGCTTCGACCGCGCTCTCGAATTCTTCCACCGCGCTCAGTAGGTCTGCGAGCTGCCCCGGATCTTCGTCCGATCCAACCTCGATCCCCTTCTGAGCGAGACGCCCGCTGAGCTCCATCGCCGCTGCTTCACGCTCTTCCTCGCGGTGCGGATCGAGCATGTCGTTCAGGTCGTCGGATCTCTCCCGTGGACTTGCCATTCAGCCTCCCCTGTCGATTGTTGCGCAATCAACACGCAAATCGCGTGACGTTGGCTCCTTTGCCAAATACTTGCCGAGTGCATGCGAGAGCGGCTACATACCGTTTCCAATAAATAATGCCAGTCTCGACTTGGAGAAAAGACAGTGAATAGACCGCTTCGTCCAGTCGCCATTTTCATTTTCGCGCTCATTTCAGTCGTCTCGTCCAGCGCAAAGGCGCAATCCTCTCAGACGTATGATTCGAGTGCCTTTTCCGCAATGCGGTGGCGCGAGATCGGACCGTATCGCGGCGGACGATCGGTTGCGGTCGCAGGCTCTGCGGCCCGCCCCATGGAGTACTACTTCGGAACCACAGGTGGCGGCGTCTTCAAGACCACTGATGGAGGAATGACCTGGGCCCCTGTCACGGACAAATATTTTGGCGGAACGATCGGGGCGATTGCGGTGAGTGAATCGAATCCGGACATCGTCTACGTCGGAACGGGCGAGTCGCCGATTCGCGGCAACGTCTCGCATGGCGATGGAATCTTCAAAACGACTGACGCGGGCAAAACGTGGCAGTACGTCGGACTCGCCGAAAGCCAGCAGACCGGGCGAGTGAGAATCGATCCGAAGAATCCCGACATCGTTTACGTCTCGGCGCTCGGTCACGTGTTCGGGCCAAATCCTGAGCGCGGCGTTTTCAAAACGATCGACGGCGGAAAAACATGGAAGAAAGTTCTCTTCCGCAGCGATTCCGCCGGCGCTTTCGACTTGATTCTCGATCCCTCGAATTCCGATATCGTTTACGCGACGATTTGGCACGCGTACAGAACGCCGTGGAAACTCGTGTCGGGCGGCACGCAAAGCGGAATCTTCAAATCCACCGACGGCGGCGAGCATTGGAGCGACATCACGCGGAACGCAGGGCTTCCGTCAGGTGTGATCGGAAAAGTTGGAATCGCAGTATCGCCCGCAAAGCCAAATCGTGTGTGGGCGCTGGTTGAAGCAGACTCGGGTGGAGTTTTTCGCTCCGACGACGGCGGCGCAACATGGACGCGCACCAACTCCGAGCGAAACCTCAGACAGCGCGCGTGGTACTACACGCAGATCTACGCCGATCCGAAAGATGCAGAGACCGTGTACGCGCTCAATACCGGCATGTATCGCTCGACAAACGGCGGAAAAACTTTCCGCGGCATTCAGGTTCCGCACGGAGACAATCACGACCTCTGGATCGCGTCGAATGATCCGCAGCGAATGATCGAAGCGAACGACGGCGGCGCGAACGTCTCGTTCAACGGCGGCCGCACGTGGACAGAAGAAGATCAGGCGACGGCGCAATTCTATCACGTCGTCACGACAAATCATTTTCCATATCGCGTGTGCGGCGCGCAGCAGGACAATTCGACTCTTTGCGGACCGAGTCGATCGAACGGCGGCATCGACATCGGTGACTGGTACGCGGTAGGCGGGGGCGAGAGCGGATACATCGCCGTGCGTCCCGACAATCCTGAAATCGTTTATGCCGGATCATACGGCGGTTATCTCTCTCGATACGACCATCGCACCGGCGCCGAGCGCGACGTCAATCCATGGCCCGACAATCCGATGGGACACGACGCCGCCGATCCGAAGTATCGCTTTCAGTGGACGTACCCAATCGTGATTTCTCCGCACGATCCGAATACGCTCTATGTCGGCAGCAGCGTCATTTTCAAATCGACGAACGATGGACAGAGCTTCGCACCGATAAGTCCCGATCTTACGCGACACGATCCGCGAACGCTCGGATCATCGGGTGGTCCGATCACGAAAGACCAAACATCGGTCGAGTACTACGGAACCGTGTTCACGATCGCCGAGTCTCCGGAGAAAGCGGGTGTGATCTGGGCCGGTTCGGATGACGGACTGGTGAACGTGACGCGCGACGCAGGAAAGAATTGGACAAACGTCACGCCCAGGGGAATTCCGGAGTGGAGTCGCATCTCGATCATCGAGCCATCTCATTTTTCTCCGGGTACGGCGTACGTCGCATCGAATCACTATCAGATGGATGACATGCGTCCGTACATCTACAAAACCACGGATTACGGCGCGACGTGGCAGCTCATCACCAACGGAATTCCCGCGAGTGAGTTCGTGCGCGTCGTGCGTGAAGACCCGGAACGCGCGGGACTTCTCTACGCTGGAACAGAGCGCGGCGTTTGGGTGAGCTTCGACAATGGCGCAAACTGGCAGACGCTGCGCAGAAATCTTCCCATCGTGCCGATTCATGATCTCGCGGTGAAAGAAGGGGATCTGATTGCGGCAACGCATGGCAGATCTTTCTGGATTCTCGATGATCTATCTGCGCTGCGGCAGATGTCACCAACGATTGTCAGCAGTCAGGCGCATCTCTTCAAGCCGAGAAACGTGTATCGAGCCGGATTCGGTGGAGGTGGTGGAACCGGAGCCGCAGGTGGTCATCCCACAGGTCAAAATCCGGCGTCGGGTGCTGCGATCTACTATTGGCTCAAATCACCGCGCCAGGTTGTGACGATGGATCTTCTCGACGCAAAAGGCGCGGTGATAAGAACCTTCACAAGCAATCAGGACGCCACTGTTGCGGCTGACTCAGTGAGATCGGACAGTGTTCGTCGCGCGCGCTCGGACAGTCTCCGCAAAGCAGGAGTGAAGGAAGACACGACGCAGCGCACCGAAGCGCGCGGTGAAGAAGCGCCTCCCGACGATACGCCGCGACGCGCGCCACCGCCGGCGCGCGTCTCCAACAAAGCCGGACTCAACACGTTCTCGTGGAATCTTCGATATCCGGACGCAGTGACGTTCCAGAATTTGATCATGTGGGCGGCGGGAACTCAGGGACCCGTCGCGGTGCCCGGTGCTTATTCAGTACGCATGACCGTCGCAGGTCAGCCGGCGCAAACGCAGCGATTTGCGATCGTCAAAGATCCTCGATCCACCACGTCGCAAACGGCCCTCGAGGATCAGTTTGCATTTCTTGTCGCGGTTCGCGACAAGACTAGCGAAGCGAATAACGCAGTCAGGAAAATTCGAAACGTGAAATCGCAGCTGAACGACCGCGCTTCGAAAATGCCCGCCGCGCAAAAGGCCGCGTTCAAAGCGAAAGCGGATGCATTTGCCTCACAGCTCTCCGCCGTCGAGTCCGAGATCTACCAGGTGAAAAACCAATCTGGTCAGGATCCGCTCAATTATCCGATCAAGCTGAACAACAAAATCGCGGCTCTCTCGGGTGTCGCTGCGAGCGCAGACGCGCGTCCAACTGATCAGACGCGCGAAGTTTTCAAGATTCTTTCAGCGCAGCTCGATGCACAGCTGGCTCGGCTCAATACGGCGATGCAGGGATTATCTTCGATCAACGCCGATCTAAAGAGCGCGGGGCTTCCGGAGATTGTCCCCGGCACTGACGAGTCAAAGAACACGCCACCTAGTGCCGCACGGGAGACAGATGAGGACGACAGTGAGTCCGGACTCGGACATATGCGGATCAAGCAGTTAGTCCTCGATCCGGAACCGCGGCTCAGCGAATCACTCTGTCAAACCGTACCGGATTTTCGACGTCGTAGCTGAAGTGCCACCACTCGTTCTCATAATTCTGAAAGCCATGACGCTCCAGCGCTTTCTGGAGACGTTGGCGGTTAGCGGCAAAACCGCCTCTCGCATTTGCGGTATGTGCCGCGACCGAGAATGTGTCGAACGCAGTGCCCATCGGTAATTCGTTCCCACTCGCCAGGTCAATCAACGTGACGTCGACTGCTGCGCCGAGGTTGTGACGGCTTCGCGCTGCGATGTATCCGTCGCGCAGCAGATCCGTTCGATTCGTTCGTTGAGCCCAGGCAACCATTGCTTCGCTCGCACGCACGGGACGATAGGCGTCGAAGATTTTTATTCGAAACCCTTCGCGTCGCAGATCTTCACTCGCGAGCGCCAGCGCAGCGGCAGCTTCATCGCGGAGATAGGCGCGGTTTCCCTCGTAGCCTGGGATCGGCGCGCGCGTGAAGTTGTTCGACGTCGCGTAACGCAAGTCGACCGCGATTGTGCTATCGACTCGCTGAACGTCGACGAGGAGTGAGTCTGCGGCTGCATCGCTTACAACCGGAAGCTCCGGAGTGTTGACCGGCTGCGGCGGTGTTTTTCGAAAATGTGCGCACGCCCCAAGCGAGATGACGAGCATCGATGCTCGCAAAAACCTCGCGCCGCGATTCATATTCTGCCCGCGATGAATCCACTCGAAACTCTCGCCGCTCTTTTTGGAATAATCAGCGTCTACCTCAGCGTGAGGCAGAATATCTGGAGCTGGCCAACCGCGATCATAAACGTTGGCCTCTACACGATTGTGTTTTTTCAATCGCGGCTGTACGCCGACATGGGCTTGCAGGTGGTGTACGTGATCATCTCGTTTTATGGATGGTATCAATGGCTTTACGGTGGAAAAGGTCATACCGAGCTCAAGGTTTCACGAACTTCACGCCAGCTCGGACTGGTCCTCGCCGGAATTGCCGTTGCTTCCGCTTTCGTTCTCGGAACGTTCCTCCATCGCACGACGAATGCCGCGCTGCCGTATCTCGACTCCACGACCACGAGCGTCAGCCTGGTTGCGCAGTGGATGATGACCAAGAAGCTGCTCGAGAATTGGGCGGTATGGGTGGCAGTGGACGTTGTGTATATCGGAATGTTCATCTACAAATCACTGTACGTCACCTCACTTCTCTACCTCGTATTTCTGATTCTTTCGATCATGGGCTACCGGCAATGGAAAGCATCGCTTCACGAGCCGGAGCTCGTGATCGCGCCAGCCGTCTGACCGCCCAGATTCCGACGGCAGGACCAATCGAAAGAATTGTGAAAGCCCAGCGCCATCCGCTCGCCCGAGCGAGCGCAGGCACAAGCTGCATCGGGAACATCGTCAAAAGAAAGCCGAGCGAAGTTTGAATTGTGAGCGCAGTGCCGACTGCATGCGGCGGAACCGACTCAGTAACGAGTGCGCTGAATTGCGCGCTGTCGGCGACGACGAAGAACCCCCACACAAGTGCAAGAGGCGCGAGCAACCACAATGATTGTCCAAAAAGAAAACCGACGAGGAGGCAACAACTTCCGCTCGCGGCGAGCGCAATCGTAACCAGTCGCTCGCGGCCGAGTCGATCGGCGGTGAGTCCGCCCCATACGCAACCAGCTCCCCCGACTGCGATCGTCCCGAAAGCAACCAGTGAAATCAGCTGATTGCCCGGCCGCGATACTGCGACCGAAGCCGCGACGCTCGCGGCGAGAAAAACCGGAATCCATGTCCAGAACGCGTACAGCTCGAACATGTGCCCGAGGTAGCCGCCGGTGGAAAGGCGCCAATCGCGAACGCGAACAACATCAGCCGCAAGCTTCCACGAGAACGGTCTCGCAGCAAACGCGTATGGTCCCTCTCGATACCCGATTAGAACGAGAAGCGCGGCGATCAAAGCGCCGAGCGACGCAGTGGCAACAACGGGACGCACGCCCGCGCCCGGCAACGCGTGAACGAGGTACGGCGTTGCCTTTCCGACAGTGAGCGCGCCGACTACCGTTCCGATGGCGAGACCACGCTGTGCGCGAAACCACGTCGCGATCATCTTCATCGCCGGCGGATAAACTCCGGCCAGACAGAGTCCGGTGAGAAAGCGGAGAACGAGTGCGCCGTGAAAACCGCCAACCATCAGAAGCCCGATGTTGGCGACAGCACCACTGAGCGCCGCCGCAGCGAAGAGCATGCGCGACGGTACGACGTCCGCGAGGTTGAGTGCGGCGCTGAGCGCAGTGCCCGCGACGAAACCGAGCTGAACGATCGTCGTGAGCCACGCGGTTTGCGCGGGATCGAGATTCCACATCGCGCTCAGCTGCGGCGCAACAGCGCTTGCCGCAAACCAGAGCGACATCCCAAGCAGCTCCGCAGCCGAGAGAAGCGCGAGCAGCCGCCAGCGATGCGGATGAGCGTCGCGATGCATCACGAAAAACTATTCGCTGCGAAGCGTCAGTGTGGCGGGCGCTGGCTGTAAGTGATGAACTCGGTGCGCGCTTTACCATCCGGAGCGGACGTGTCCGGAACGAAAAGCGGCAGTGATGCAATGTCCTTCTTGAAAGTCGGATCCTCGGGATCGATCGCCGGCCATTGCGATCGCGAATCAGGAGCAAATACGCCGAGGATGTTGGCCATCGCGCCTTCGACGATGGTGGCATGGAGCGGACTGTCGTATTCCGCGACAATTCGGTAGTGATGGCCCGCACGCATTCTCAGAGGTCGCAGAAGAAAGAATTTCCGCGGGATCTCTATAATTTTTCCCGCTGCATCAGTCTTGGCTGTCAGGCTGACCATCACCTTTCCAGTCTCAGCGTCCTCGAGTCGCACAGACCGACCGTAGTCATGGAGGTGACCCGTTACAGCGATCAAGTAGCCGCTCGCCGGAACTGTGAAGTCGAATGCTTTCGAGGATTTTCCTGGCGGAATGGCGAAGGTGTTCGTGTTGCCGACCTCGTTGTCGACGTCGAAATAAACAGGAAGAACCGGCGTGTATGCGCGCGCAGCCTCTCGCGGAATCCACGTGATAGCGATCCGCACCCTCGCGCCGTGGAGATCGCGGCCGGTATCGTTGTGCCACGCCACATAAAAGCCAAGACGTTGACCGCGCTCGAGCGGCACGACGAGCGTGCCCGGCAGCGTCACGTCCTGGGATTCTCTGCCAATGCCAAATAGCCGCTCCGCCTGCTGATAGATGAGCTGGCGCCGGTCGAAGTTGATCGCGATGAGATGATGCAGCATGGAGCGCGGCACGACGGCACCACCTGTGTCGCGAATTTCTATTTTGAATGCGCGACCCGGCCCATCCACCGGCCAGTCGAAGCGGAACACACGCGCTTCCTCCTCGTGGTGCATGGAGTGATCCATCTCCATCTCTTTCAGCATTTCGGCATCCATCGCCGGAACCTCGAATGGCCCCGCTTCGATAACAACTTCGTGACGCGATGAATCGACGCGTGTCTCGATGGATTGCGCCGAAAGCTTCGTCGAAGCGGCGGCGAGCAACACCATTAACGACAAAATGAGACTGCACGGCATTGAAAGGCGTATCGTCAGATTTCCTATCTCCTTTGACGGTCGATCAATTGCCAACACGATACAAAGAAAATGCTTGGGCATCCATACGTATTTCGTACGAGGGGATGCGGCCGAATGATGCAAACACAGTTCCGCGGACGACCATCATAGATTCCCCGTATGACTTCGCCAAGCGCGGCAATGCTCCTCGGCCGAGCCCTCCTTCTCCGCTGCCCGAACTGCGGTGCAAAGGAAATATTTGCATCTTGGGGAAAGTTGAAAAAGCGGTGCCCCGAGTGCGGATTGTGGCTCGAGCGCGGCGAGGGGGATTACTACCTCGGCGCTTACATGGTGGCGCTGATCGCAGTCGAGACGCTTTTCGGCATTGGGTTTATCATTGTGCTCGTCCTGACGTGGCCGGATCCACCATGGGACGCCATACAATGGGGTGGGGCAGTAGTTCTCTTCGCCGGAGTGATCATCGCGTATCCTTTTTCCAAAACTGTGTGGCTCGCCATAGACTTGACGTTCCGTCCAATCACGCCCGATGACCTTTCGGCCGACGGTCCGATCGAAACTCACGGACCGGGCGGATAATCGATGTTGGATCGAGTCCTTACACTCGGCGAAGAAATCGCAAACAGCATCACCCACGGAGTGGGACTGATCGCGAGCCTCGTCGCCTTTCCGGTGCTTCTCGTCCGAGCGCAATCGAGCTCTGATTCGTCTGCGGTTGCCGGCGCGGCGATCTTCGGCGCAACGCTGATTCTGCTCTACGCTACATCGACGGTTTATCACGCACTGCCTATATCGAAGGGAAAGCAGCTATTTCGCGTTCTCGACCACTCGGCAATTTATCTACTTATCGCGGGCACGTACACACCCTTTGCGCTCGGGCCATTGCGCGGCCCCTGGGGCTCGGCGCTACTCGTTGTCATCTGGACGCTCGCCGTGATCGGCATCGTTTCGAAGCTCACGATTGGTTTCCGCTTACCTCATCTTTCCACGGCGCTCTACCTGTTGATGGGGTGGCTGATTGTGGTCGCCATCAAGCCGCTGGTCGAAACGATCCCTCGTGCGGGTCTTCTCTGGCTGGCCGCTGGCGGAGTGGCGTATACCGGCGGAGTCGTTTTCTACAATATGAAACGGGTAAGGTACAGCCACATGATCTGGCACCTGTGCGTTGCAGCGGGGAGCGTTTGTCATTTCATCGCCGTCCTGCGCTACGCAATCAAGGCCTGAAATAGAATGCGCATTCAGCTCGATGCTATTCGCGAGGCAGCCGCACGGATTGGATCTCATCTGCATCGCACACCAACGCTCTCATCGCGCACACTCGGTGATCGTGCCGGCGTTCGGCTCGATCTAAAGTGCGAGAGCCTACAGAAGACCGGTTCTTTCAAGCCTCGCGGCGCTCTCAATATTGTATTGTCGCTTTCTACCGAGCAGCGCGGGCGAGGTCTCGTGACTGTATCTGCGGGAAACCACGCGCAGGCGGTGGCGTGGGCGGCGAAAGTTGTCGGAATTCCCTGCACTGTTGTCATGCCCGCTGATGCACCTCGATCCAAAATGGATGCCGTTCGCGGATACGGTGCTACGATCATTGCGCATCCCGACCGCGCAACACTTTTCGATCGCCTCCGCGAAGAAGAAGCGCGCACTGGTGCGACCTTCGTACATCCGTTCGACGATCCGGTTGGAATTGCAGGAGCAGGCACCGTCGGATTGGAAATCGTCGAGCAGGTTCCTGAGGTCGAGTGCGTTGTCGTTCCGATTGGCGGCGGCGGACTGATGTCGGGCGTCGCATGCGCCGTGAAAGCGCTGCGACCGGACTGCCGCGTTGTTGGTGTGGAGCTCGAGGCGGGACCGGGGATGACTCCTGCCCTTGCGGCGGGCAAACCGGTGCCGTGCAAGCGACCGTCGACGCTTGCCGATGGATTGACGCCGCCATTCGTTGGCGAGATCGCGGTCGAAGTCGCGCAACAAGCGCTCGCTGATCTGGTGCTAGTGACAGAAGAGGAAATTATGGAAGCAATGCGCGAGCTCCTCGTCCGCGCGAAGCTTTTCGTTGAAGGGTCCGGCGCCGCGGCGACCGCGGCTTTGCTCGCAGGAAAAGTGAAAGTGCGCGACGGCGAGCGAGT
>JBGQKT010000110.1:0-10176 GCA_041499635.1 Gemmatimonadaceae bacterium | reverse complement strand
GCAGTCGCGTAAATTCGCTGCAGCATCTGCCGCTTCTCATCACCACGCCAATAAGCGCCCGCGGTGTGCAGAAGCTTGAAGTGTTTCAGATATGACGTATCGGGCAAGTGTGGCCCGCGACAGAGATCGATGAACGGTCCGTCTGTATAAGTCGAGATGATTTCGTCATCGCTGAATTCAGAGAGTCTCTCGAGCTTGAGCGGATCGTCGGCAAATCGCTTTCGTGCTTCGGTCTGACTCACCTCTTCGCGAACGAACGGATACTTGTCGGCGATGACTTTCCGCATCTCCGCTTCGAATGATTCGAGATCTTCCGGCGTGAATGGATGCTCGACCTCGAAGTCGTAGTAGAATCCGTCTTCGATCGCGGGACCGAATCCGATTTTCGCATCCGGACGAAGCCGGCGCACGGCGGTTGCAAGGACGTGCGCGCCAGAATGCCGAAGGACGTCGAGCGCTTGCTGGTCCCTTGCAGTCAAAACTTTGAACGCGCCGCCTTTGCGAAGGGGCGTAACGAGATCAGTGACCTCGCCGTCCACCTGAACTGCGAGTGCATCTCGAAGAAGCCGCGGGCCGATCGACTCGACCACGTCACGCGGCAAGGTTCCCTCCTCGACCTGGCGAGTCGCGCCGTCGGGGAGTGTGAGGGTCAACATGTCATTTCCGGAAAAAAATTACTCGGCGGCTGGCCTTTAACTTGCTCGTGCGTAAGCTATCCTTCGAGAATACCCTCCGCCACAGGGACAGGACACATGTCACCTTTCAGATATCAGGACGAAGAGTCCCCTGCGACCGGCGCGCTGTACATCGCGCTCGGCGCTCTTGCCGGATTTGCCGCCGGAATTGTCGTAGCTCAGCACTACGGCGGAATCACCGGATTGACCGACAGCATACGTGAACGAATCGGGCGCGCACAGGCGCGCGCTGTCGATACCGATGAGCACGAGACGTACAGCGAATCGGACGATGAGTACGATGATCACGAGCGTCCTCTAGATCCAACTGAAGAGCTCGAAGAGCGCGTTCTCGAAGCATTCCGAAATGATCCGATACTGAGTGAGCGCGCGATCGACATTGGCGCGCTCGATGAAGGGATCGTCGAGCTGACAGGATGGGTGAATTCGGTTGATGAGGCGGATCAGGCGGTTGTGATCACACGCGGGGTGCCCGGAGTGGACACTGTAGTGAATCGTCTCGCGATAAGGACCGACGAAGATCTGTTGGACGAAATGGCTGAAGACTACGATGAGGGAGATTCCTCACTCACCGAAGGTCACTGGGAGGGACAGAACGTCGGGACTGGACGCCGCCGTCAAGGGAACTCGAGCGAAGTGGATCGTCACGCGGATCCGAAGGTGGAGCTCGAGGAGAAAGCAATCGGCAGGATCTATCTCGAAGCCGATGATGAAGCTGAGCTGAAAGCGGAACGCCGGCAAAGAACAAAAAAAGCGACAAAGAGCGGTCGCAATGATGGATCATCGATTGCACCGGGCGGAGTTCCAAAGAGCGATCACGTCAGCAACCCCCTCGAAGCACCTCCACCTGAATAAGGTCAACTGCCTAACGTAGAAATACAAAGACAACAGAGACCAGAACCATAGTTTGCGAGTTTCTAGAAACCGGCAAACTATGCTTCTGGTCTCTGTTGTCTGTGTATTTCTAGGTTACGCAGTTCCCTTACCCGCGTCGGACACGATCACTAGTTTGCGCCGACAATGACTATAGGTCGCGGTCTCATCGCATTTGCAATCCTTGCCGCGGTGTCGAGCTGCGCCTCGCCCGGGATGCCGCCTGGTGGACCGGTTGATACGAATGCTCCACTGGTGATCGGCATCGTGCCCGACAGTGGGACGATAAACGCGAAGCCGGGAGCGGTGGTTTTCAAATTCGACAAAACAGTTGCTGAGCGTCCGTCGGGTGCGCCTTCGCTCGCCGACTTATTTCTCATTTCTCCGCGAGACGGTGTGCTAAATGCCGCCTGGCATCGGGGCACAGTCGACGTAAAGCCAAGCAAGGGATGGAAACCGAACACCGCATATACGATCACTATGCTTCCGGGCATGACTGATCTCCGCGGAAACGTTCGAAAGACGAGCAAGGTGACGGTGTTCTCGACCGGTCCTCAGATTCCTACGTCGCGTCTCACCGGTGTCGTTTTCAATTGGGTCTCCGGCAGCGTTGCGCAACACGCATTCATTGAAGCGCGACCGAGAGCAGACACAAGCACGAATTTTGTCGCAGTCGGAGACTCCGTCGGCGCATTCGCTTTCGCGAATCTCCCTCCGGGCCCATACAAAGTTCGCGGAATCCTGGACGAGAACAACAACAAAGGACTCGATGCACACGAGGGCTGGGACACGACAACGGTTTCGCTGACCGACTCGGCGCGCATCGAGATATTCGCGTTTCCGCATGACTCCGTTGCGCCCCGGTTGACCGAGGTGGGCATCAGAGATTCTGTAACGCTCGAGCTGATATTCGATCGGCCGATCGATCCGAATCTGCAAATCACGCCGACCATAATCGGAATCAAACGGTCTGACTCGACCGAGGTAGCGGTCCTCTCTGTTGCCAGAGGCGGGCCTACGGGAGATGCGACCGCCGCGCTCACGGGACTGCGGCCATCGCGACCGACTCCCTCGAGCAGTTTATTGGTCAAGCTCGGAATTCCGCTGCGCCAGGCAACGACTTTGCGAATTCGTGCAGTCGGGATTCGCAGTCTGGATGGGATTGCGAAGACAAGCGAGCGAGTTGCGCTGGTCGATCCGAATCCCCCGAAGAAGACTCCTCCCGCTGTTCCTCCAGCAGGTGCTCCGACGACAGCTCCTCCAACGACGCGTCCACCGACGACACCACGTCCGACGCCGCCACCACCGCCTCCACCACCTCCAGCGTCGCAACCGAAACGCAAATGAGCGCCGATCCGCGACGAAATTTGCCGAGTGTGAGCGGTCTGCTCGAGAGATCGGAAGTCAGGGATCTCCTGCTTCGACATCCGAGGACGCTGGTAGTCGATGCAATTCGACAAACCATCGACGAGATACGCATCTCGGGCGAGTCTACTGATTCAGTGCAAATTCTCGACAGCATTATGGAACGAGTCGATCAGGCGGCGCGTCCTTCCTTGCGCCCAGTGATCAACGCGACTGGCATCGTCCTTCACACAAACCTCGGCCGTGCTCCGCTCGCTGCGGCGGCAGTTGCTGCGGTAAATGAGATTGCCAGCGGCTACAGCAATCTCGAGTACGACGTCGATGCGGGACGGCGTGGCTCGCGCTACTCACACTGCGTGTCGCTTCTACGCGAGCTGACCGAGGCTGAGGACGCGATCGTCGTCAACAATTGCGCGGCCGCGCTGGTGCTCACGCTGAGCGCGCTCGCTCGCGGGCGTGAAGTGATCGTCTCGCGAGGCGAGCTCGTGGAGATTGGCGGTAGTTTTCGTGTTCCCGACATCATGGGTCGCAGCGGCGCGACTCTCGTCGAAGTTGGAACTACTAATCGCACGCACCTCGAGGATTACGCGCGGGCGATCAACTCGCGGACGGGCGCGATTGCGAAAGTTCATCGCAGCAATTTTTCCATCGAGGGTTTTGTAGCCGACGTTTCGGTTTCGCAGCTCAGTCCGATTGCTGCTGAACACGGCTTTCCAATAATCCACGATCTCGGCAGCGGTCTTCTGATTTCGCTCGATGAATACGGTTTGTCCGGGGAGCCGACAGCGAGTCAGGCTCTGGCAGCCGGAGCGACCGTGGTAATGATGAGTGGCGATAAATTGCTCGGCGGTCCTCAAGCCGGTATCATCGTCGGAAAGTCCCACGCCATTGCGCGACTCAAGAAAGATCCGTTCGCGCGCGCGATGCGCGTAGACAAAATGACCATTGCTGCGCTCGGAGCAACGCTCGCGCTTTATCGTGATCCCGCGCGCGCGCTCAGCGAGATTCCGACGCTGGCGATGATTACCGCCCCGGTACGAACAATCCGCGAGCGGTGCGATCGAGTCGCCGGCGAACTCCTTCGGGCTGGGAAAAACGTTGAAGTGGTCGAGACAATCGCCAGCGTCGGGGCTGGCGCATTTCCGACGCACGAGATTCAATCATGCGGTTTGGCATTCGACGGTGATGCACCGGCGATCGAGCGAGCGCTGCGCGCGGGAGCCCCACCCATCATTGGCCACATCACCGACGATCGCTTGATCCTCGACCTGCGCAGCGTCCATCCATCAGACGATGCAAAGTTGACTAACGCGATTCTCGCTTCACTCGCGTGAATGCTCTGCCGAGCGCCGTCTTTCTCGACCGCGACGGCACGATCATCAGCGACGCGGAATACATCTCTCGACCGGAGCAGGTTGAGCTGATCGAGGGCGTCGCCGAGGCGATCGCAAGAATAAACGCGGCGCTTGTACCGGTGGTTGTCGCGACAAATCAGTCAGGAATCGGACGCGGGCTCTTCTCTCACGCAGACTACGAGCGTGTTGACGCGCGAATGAAGGAGCTGCTCGCCGAACGCGGCGCGCGAATCGACGCAACGTATTTCTGTCCGCACGGACCAGAGGAAGGCTGTCGCTGCAGAAAACCGGGGACACTGATGTTCGAGTGGGCGAGAGACGATCTCGGAATCGATCTCTCGTCAGCGCTATTTATCGGCGATCGATTGAGAGATGTTGAGCCCGCATTTCAATTCGGTGCAAGGGGAGTGCTCGTCCAAACAGATTCCACGCCGCCTGCTGAAATAATCGTCGCCGAGAAATCCGCGCGCGTCGCAAACTCACTTGGCATGGCACTCGATTGGTATCTCTGTACTAACTGAAAAGCAGGAAAACGCAATTTGGTGAGACTGTGAGATGGTGAGGAAAAAACGGGCAACCATCGATGCGTTGCCCGCTTTTCCTCACCATCTCACGGTCTCACCAAATTGCGTTTTCCGTTTTTCTCGCTCTTACTCCAAGCCTCTTGGGAAGCTAAAATCGCGGAATGAATCCGCGGCTCGCCGTTCTCGCTTCTGGTGGTGGGACGAATCTCCAGGCAATCATCGACTACTACGCGGCGCTCGAAAAACCATCGGGCACAATAGCGCTCGTAGCATCGAACAAAGCCGGCGCTGGCGCACTCGACCGCGCGCGCGCCGCGGAAATACCAGCTGAAGTTTTCGATGGTAACGACGACGGGTCTTCCCTGCACGAGGTTCTACACCGCTACAAAATCGACCTCGTAATTCTCGCCGGATATCTGAAGCAGATACGTTCGTCCATCATTGAAGATTATCACGGGCGGATCATCAACATTCATCCGGGACTGCTTCCGGATTTCGGTGGTCCCGGAATGTACGGCTCGCGCGTTCACGCAGCCGTGCTCGCCTCAGGAGCAACAACAACGGGTCTCACGGTCCACTTTGTCGACGACGAATACGATCATGGCCCGGTAATCGCGCAATGGCGGGTGCGAGTGAAGATCGACGACACGCCCGACTCGCTCGCACACAGAGTCCTCGCGGCTGAGCACGTCGTTTATCCGCGAGTTGTGGAAATGGTCGCAGCGCTGACGAGCTCCGGCCTGGCCGCGGATTTCTGAAATGCCTCTCGCGCTGCTTTCTGTCTCGGACAAAACCGGTGTCGTCGAGTTCGCGCAGGGATTAGCGCGGCTCGGATGGGATTTGGTGTCGACTGGTGGAACCGCGAAGGCGCTTCGCACCGCGGGCCTCGCAGTACGCGAAGTCAGCGACCTCACCGGATTTCCGGAGATGCTCGAGGGCCGTGTGAAGACACTTCACCCAGCGGTGCATGGCGGACTTCTCGCGCGACGGGACATAGCTGAGCACATGGACGCCCTCAGCGAAAAAGGAATCGAGCCGATCTCGCTGCTTGCTGTGAATCTTTATCCCTTCGAAGCAGTCGCTGCTCGACCCGGCGTCACAACGGAAGAAGTCATCGAAAACATGGACATCGGTGGTCCATCGATGCTTCGCTCGGCGGCAAAAAATTTTGCGGCCGTGACAGCCGTTGTCGATCCAGCCGATTACTCTCGCGTTCTCGCGGGTCTCGAGGCCAACGACGACGATCTCGACCTTCGCCGTTTGCTCGCAGAAAAAGTTTTTGCGCACACGGCCGCCTATGACGCCGCGATTACGCACTGGTTCGCGTGCGAGAGACTGGATGATTTTCCGGAGAAGCAAACGTTCGCGCTTACACGCCAACAGACGCTCCGTTACGGAGAAAATCCGGGTCAGCGCGCCGCGTTTTACGTCGAAAAAAAAGGCAAAGGCCTGGCTGGTCTCGCACAGAAAGGTGGCAAGGAGCTCTCATTCAACAATCTGCTCGACCTCGAAGGAGCGTTGCTCGCAACTGATGCTTTCGATTCGGAGACCGTTTGCGCAATCGTGAAGCACACGACGCCGTGTGGTCTCGCAATCGGAACGACGGCGGTCGATGCCTATCGAAAAGCGCTCGCTTGCGATCCTGTTTCCGCGTTCGGATCGGTTATCTCGTTCACTGTTCCGGTAGACGCTGAAACAGCAGAAGCAGTCTCGAGTTTGTTCGTTGAATGTATCGTCGCGCCGGAATTCAGCGCTGAGGCGTTGGAGATTCTTGGTCGAAAGAAAAATCTTCGAGTGCTCGAAGGACACGCTCGATGGAGTCAGCACGCCCTCGATTACAAACGTGTTCGAGGAGGTCTGCTGCTCCAGGAGCGCGCCGCGCCGCCGGTCGAACTCGGTAGTTGGACGGTCGTCACCAAGCGGCAGCCAACTGACGATGAACGAAAGAACCTCATGTTCGTCTGGCGTGCTGTGGGAACCGTAAAGTCCAATGCGATAGTTCTCGCTCGCGACGGCGCGACGATCGGAATCGGTGCTGGCCAGATGTCGCGTGTCGATGCGGCGTTTCTCTCAGTTCACAAAGCGCATCTCGCCGGGCACGATACCAAGGGTGCGGTGTTGGGGTCTGACGCATTCTTTCCTTTCCGCGACGGAGTTGACCAGGCAGCGGAGGCTGGAATCACGGCGATCGTGCAGCCCGGCGGATCAGTGCGCGACGCTGATGTCATTGCTGCCGCAGACGAACATGACATCGCCATGGTCTTCACAGGGCAGCGTCAGTTCAGACACTAGCGCGATAGACCGATTGAGCGATTGAGCGATCGTGATCAAGCATGCGTCGGTTCTAATCGTTGGCGGCGGTGTCGTTGGAGCGAGTGTCGCATACCATCTTGCGAAACGCGGAGTGCGCGGCGTGACGGTGATGGATCGCGTCGCTGGACCTGGTAACGGTAGCACCTCTCGCGCGACGGGCGGATTTCGCGCGCAATTCACCACGAAAGTGAATGTCGGACTCTCGCTCCTCGCGCGCGAAAAGCTGCGCTCATTCTGCGACGAGACTGGAGTCGACGCCGGTTACGAGACGCACGGATATTTATGGATCGCAAGCGACGAGCGTTCGATGCAAGCGTTGCGCGATGCGCTCGCTGTACAGCGATCCGCAGGATTGGTCGAGGCCGAAGAGATCGACGCCGATGCGGTAATGCGACTCAATCCCGCAGTGCCAAGCGACGGAATTGTCGGCGCAACATGGTGCCCGACCGATGGGTTCATTCGCCCGATGCAAATTCTTCGCGGATATCTCGACGCCGCCGAGCGACTCGGTGCATCAGTCGAGTGGGGAGTGGATGTCAGCGAGATTGTTCTGAACCGCATGGGTCGAGCATGTCGAGCGAAGACTTCAGCAGGTGATATCGAGTTCGATGCCGTGGTGAACGCAGCCGGAGCCTGGGCCGGTGTGCTCAGCTGCGGGTCACGAAATGCAGTGCCTGTTGTTCCACTCAGGCGGCACGTTGCGTTGAGTGCTCCCACCGAAATTCTTCCCGCCAACATGCCGATGACAATTTTTGTCGAAGACGGATTTCATCTGCGCGTTCGCGATGGTCGCGTGATGATCATCAAGCCGACGGGGGTGCCGGAGGGCGATCCATTCGACATGACGGTCGACGACGCTTGCATAGAGTCATTTCGGGCCGAGGCGGGGATGCGAGTGCCGAAACTGGCAGGTCTCGAGATCGATCGCGCCGCGTGTTATGCAGGATTGTACGAGATGTCACCGGACAACCATGCGATCCTTGGCGTCTCGGCGTGGTGCGAGAATCTGTTTCTTGCCACTGGATCATCCGGCCACGGCCTGATGCACTCCCCTGCGCTAGGCCAGCTTTTGTCGGAGATTATCTGCGACGGAGTCGCTTCCTCGCTGGACGTCAGCGCGCTGCGGCCGACTCGATTTTCCGAGCGGGCAAGCAACCCCCGTTCCGAATTGATATGATTTAACGCAGAGCCGGTCGCCGATATCCGCTGGCCGACACCCGATACCCGAGGCCCGAAACCGATGAAAGAAAATCAAACAAGCATTAATCGGCGCAAGTTTGTTGGAACAGTAGGTTCTGCCGCCGCGATGATCGCCTTAGGTGACCTTCACTTGAAAAAAGTCGGCCCCATTGGCGTTCAGCTGTACACAGTTCGCGACGAAATGAAAAAAGATTTCTTCGGAACTATCGCGAAGGTTGCACAGGTCGGATACAAGGAAGTTGAATTCGCCGGTTACTTCGGCAACGATGCACATGCCGTCCGCGCCACGCTAAAAATGAACGGGCTCACGTCTCCATCGGCGCATATCGGTTTCCCTGAGCTTGGCCCCAGCTGGGACAGGATTCTTGAAGACTCTGTCACCATCGGACAGAAGTACGTCGTCTGCCCGTGGATCGATGAGAAGTACAGAACGCTCGACGGTTACAAGCAAGTTGCAGATCTGTTCAACAAGGCGGGCGAACAGGCAAAGAAGGCCGGACTTCAGTTCGGATTTCACAATCACGACTACGAGTTTCCACCGATCGACGGACAGGTGCCACTCGATCTCCTGATCAAGAACACAGATCCGAAGCTCGTTGTCTTCGAAATGGATGTGTACTGGGTTCGACACGGCGGAGCAGATCCGATCGCTCTCTTCAAGAAATATCCGGGACGTTTCCCATTGCTCCACATCAAGGACATGGACGCGTCGCGAAACATCGTGGACGTCGGCAAAGGAATCATTCCATGGAAAACGGTGCTCGAGAAAGGCAAGGATGAGGGTGTGAAACACATCTTTGTCGAGCACGATCAGCCGAGCGATGCATTCGCGTCGATTCGCGCGAGCTATCAATACCTTAGCTCGCTCAGAGTGTAAAAAAACCGGTCGCCGATACCCGCTGGCCGATACCAGATGACCGAGGTCCGAAAACTGAAAACTGCAAAACTGAGTAGTTCTCGGGCATCGGTAATCGGTCATCGGCCAGCGGGTATCGACGACCGGTTTTCTCCCTCTCTAGTCTGCCCCTCTTCGCAGTCGTAACTTTTTTTGGTCTCTAACTCCTGCGTCCAATGGCTCACATAACGGCCCCTCGAAAAGTTTATGACGTCTGCATAGTGGGCTCAGGAGCAGGCGGGGGAATGGCCGCGTACGCCCTTACGAAAGCCGGCGCCGACGTCATCCTGCTCGAAGCGGGCGGGCCATGGTACGCGTCGCGCAACAGCAAGATGATGTTCCCAAACTACGCGTCACCTCGCCGCGGGGGCTCGACCAGATTCAAGCCTTTCGGAGAGTTCGACGGATGCGAGGGCGGGTGGGAGATCGAAGGCGAGCCGTACACAACTGCACCCGGATCGAGCTTTCTGTGGTGGCGCGCACGAATGCTCGGAGGCCGCACCAATCACTGGGGCCGAATCTCACTTCGCTTCGGGCCGGACGACTTCAAGAGGAAAAGTCTCGACGGGCTCGGCGATGATTGGCCGATCTCCTATGAAGACGTCGCGCCGTACTTCGATCGCGTTGACCGGTTGATCGGGATCTATGGCAGCAAAGAGGGAATCCGTAACGAGCCGGACGGGATCTTCCACCCACCGCCCGCACCTCGCTGCTACGAGCTTCTCGTCAAGAAGGCGAGCGATAAGCTCAAGATCACCTGCATCCCCGCGCGCCGCTCGGTCATTACGCAACCATTGAATGGTCGCGCCGCGTGTCATTACTGCGGACAATGCGGCCGCGGCTGCGCGACAAGATCAAACTTCTCGAGTCCGGACGTACTCATCGCGCCCGCGCTGGCAACTGGAAAGCTCACGCTGCTCACTAACGCGATGGTTCGCGAAGTAGTGATTGGTCCG
>JBGQKT010000109.1:0-10202 GCA_041499635.1 Gemmatimonadaceae bacterium | reverse complement strand
TTTCAGTCGACGTGACTTCGACGCGCGCGCCTGGGATGGGCTGACCTTCGGGGCTTACGACTTGCCCCATGATGATGTCGGTGGTGGATCCGACTTGCGCTTGTGCGGCCTCGGAAAGAATGGCCGCGAAAAAGACAGCGGCCAAAGGAAGGAGACTCAGTCGTTTCATTTTGGGGATTCTGCCTGCGTTGAACACGTCAACCGTGATACGCACCGGCGGCCCCGGATGTTGGAGCGGAGCACAGGCGCTGGCGTTAGTTTTTTTTCGATGGCAACCGACGTTCTTCCCCGAAAAACGTTCATCAGTGGAGTAGCGCTTCCGATTTTTTCGTGGGCGCTCCCATTTCACAGCCTGATGGTTGCCTTGCTGTTCGGCGGTCTCGGACTGCAGGCGAGCACCGTTCGCGCGTTGGCGGCTTGGAAAGAGATCGCCGTCATTGGGCTCGTGGTATACGTGATCCTTCGAGCGATGACGGGCAAGGGGCCGAAGGTTTCGATATCCTGGGTGGATATCGCGGTGTCGGCATTACTTCTGATCGCGGTGGCGTTCTACGTCGCCGGCAGTGTGTGGCTACGCATCGATTTGCCGAGGGGGGCCGAGCTCTACGGGCTGCGAGACATCGCGTTTTTTCTGCTGCTTTATTTCGTCGGTCGCGCGAGTCCGGAGATAGCGGATGATCCTGATACCCTGCGGCGACTGTACATCATAGCGGTTCTCACAAGTGCGATTGCGATCGTCGAGTGGTTCTTCGTTACTCCCGACAAGCTGGTGCTCCTCGGCGTCGCCTCGTATTTCCAGGATTTTCTGAACGTGTCAGCGTTCACGACCGGAAATGATTTCGGGCTGCCGATGAATTACTGGACGCGAATCGGAAACGTGGAAGTCCAGCGCGCGGGATCAGTGTACTTGTCGAGCCAGGGGTTCGCAGTCCCATTTCTGATTCTGCTCCCCGCAGCGACCGCGTGGGTTTTTGGCGCCGTGAAACGACGGACGCTGTCAATCAAACTCGAGTATGCGATAATCTGGCTCGGACTACTGCTGAGCATTACGAGGATGACAATCATTGTATGTGCACTGCAGCTCTTCCTCGTCATACTGATGTTGCGGAAGCCGGAGTGGGCGGTCGCGGGTCTCGTGATTGGAGTGAGCGCCATGGTTCTCGCGCTCGCATTTGTTCCGGGAGTAGCGTCATTTGCGTGGGACACTCTCACCTGGCAGACAGGAAGCAGCGCCTCGCATCTCAACGATTGGAGCAAGGGATTCGACGCGTTCTTCGAGCGACCGTGGGGATCAGGCCTCGCTACAACTGATCAATCAGCAGTCCGCTCGGGAATAGAACCGTTGACCGCGGACAATGGATACTTCAAGTACGCAGTCGAGCTCGGCGCGCAGGGTCTCATCGCGCATCTCGCGATCTACATCGGCATCGGGATCACGTCGTTCAAGGTGGCGCGGTACGGCAGCACGCAGTATCGGCGGCTTCTTGCGACGGTCGTGTTGTTCACGACAGTCGGCGTGATGATCAATGCGGTGACGGGCGTCGTGTTCAACGCGCTTGTTCTTTCATATCTCTATTTCTGGTTTGCGGGCGCGATCGTCACGGTTGCGCAGAAGGAAAGAGCTGCGCGCCCCGCTTACGCAACGCCACCGCCACCGCTCGAGCTCGCGCCGGCGTGAGTGCTCGCCAGCGGCCGGCTTCGGTTGATTCGAGTGGCTCAGTAATTAGAAGGCTGGCAGACAATAGTAACGCGCAGTCGCTCGCGACTCGCATGCGTCGCCAGCGGTTTCAGCTCTTCCTGTCGCTACTGAAAAGTCTGGAAGGTCATGTCGAAGTGCTCGACATCGGGGGCACCCAGCAATTTTGGGATTTGATGTTGGGTGACGAGGCTCCCGACATTCGCGTTACACTGTTGAACATCGAGCATCAACGGGTTTCATCGAAGCGATTCATCAGCGCCGCGGGAGATGCGCGATCGATTCCGCAATTTGCCGACAACAGCTTCGACGTTGTGTTCTCGAATTCAGTAATCGAGCACGTTGGAAATTATTCCGATCAACGCCGAATGGCCGACGAGGTTCGGCGCGTTTCGCGGCGTTATTTCGTGCAGACGCCAAACAGGAGATTTCCCCTCGAGCCGCATTTTCTTTTTCCGTTTTTCCAATATTTGCCGCTTGGCACGCGAGCGTGGCTTGTAAACAGGTTCGATATCGGATGGTATCGACGGATTCCCGATCGCTCGGCTGCGCTCGCCGAAGTGGAATCGATTCAGTTGCTCACGCGAAGGGAATTCGCCGCGCTCTTTCCAGAGGCGAGAATCCACGAGGAAAAATTCGGCGGCCTGACGAAATCGTTTGTCGCAATCGGAGGCTGGTAACCCGGGTTTAGGGTTGCCGATATCTCAACGCTTCCGCGACATGTGCGACGGCGACAGAATCTGATTCATCGAGATCGCCAATCGTTCTTGCGACCTTGAGGACTCGGTGATATCCGCGCGCTGATAACGAGAGTCCCTCAGCGGCGCGATGAAGCATGCGTCTCGCTGATGGAGTAACGCCGCCAAACGTATCGATCCATTTCCCTGCAGCATGGGCGTTGCAAGAAACGCCGTTGACTTGGGCGTATCTGATTTGTTGACGTTGTCGCGCCGCTGCAACGCGACTTCGCATTTGCGATGATGGCTCCTCGGATCGAGCCGCCGATAGGTCATTCAACGGAACGCGACCAACATTCACGTGCATGTCCATTCTATCCGCGAGCGGCCCGGACATCCTTCGCGCATATCGCTCGACATCCGCCGTCGAACATGAACACGCGCTCGTACCGTCACCGAGCCGTCCGCATGGACACGGATTCGTTGCGCCGATGAGAGTGAAGCGCGCCGGGAACACGACGGACGTCGCAGCTCTGGCGATAACGACGCGCCCATCCTCCATCGGCTGTCGCAATCCGTCGAGGACAGATCGCGGAAACTCCAGCATCTCATCGAGGAAAAGCACTCCGTGATGGGCGAGACTCACCTCTCCCGGACGCGGATTGCTTCCTCCACCGATCAATCCTGCTGCAGACGTTGAATGATGCGGCGCTCGAAACGGGCGCGGACATACGGCAGGAACACTGCTCGCAAGAACACCCGCGACAGACTGAATCGCGATCACCTCGAGTGATTCCGCCTCTGTCAACTCGGGAAGAATTCCGGGAAGCCGCCTGGCGAGCATTGTTTTTCCGGCGCCGGGAGGTCCGGCCATCAAGAGATTGTGACCACCAGCAGCTGCGACTTCGAGCGCTCGCTTCGCCGCGTTTTGTCCGACGACATCGGAGAAATCGAGATCATTTGGCGGCATTCCATTCGATGCAGCATCCGGAATCGCTGCGGATAACTCGCCGGAGGACAACTCGCTCGCGAGTGATCGCAAATTCTCGGGCGCGACGAGTCGCAGTGTTTTCACTCGCCCCGCTTCCCCGAGATTCACTCGCGGAATCACTAATTCAGCATGCCGGTTGTTTGCTGCAGCGCGTCTCGCAATTGAGAGGGCGCCGCGAATTCCGCGCACCGAACCGTCGAGGCCAAGCTCGCCCACAAAAACTCGTCGACCCACCGACTCCGGTGGTAACTGTCCCGTCGCGACAAGAATTCCGAGCGCGATCGGCAGATCGAACGCAGTTCCTTCTTTACGAACGTCGGCCGGCGCCAAGTTCACGGTGATCCTGCGCGGTGGAAGAACGAAACCGGAATTGACGAGCGCCGATCCTACGCGCTCACGGCTCTCCTTTACTGCACCGACAGGCAATCCGACAATTGTCCATTGAGGTAAACCTTGGGTCGCATCGACTTCAACGATTACGTCGTAAGCATCGATGCCGAGTACGGCCGCGCTCTGAATTGCTGCTAGCATCCGCGGACGCTGATTCAGGCGCGCAATGAGAGCGACATCGTCCGCTTGCAGCGGTTACCCAATCCACGCCATCGCGACGCGTTCAGTTTGCGCGTCGGGAGTTCTCAGTCTTTCAGTTCGGCGTTTCGAGTCGCATTGCCGCGACGACACATCGGAGCGAAGGCTTTACCGAGAAGTGTCGCGCCGGCAATGCTACTCGAAACGGTGAACTGAATAACTGAGAACTCCCGACGCGCAAACTGAGCGAATTCGCCAACCTCGTTTGGCAGGCCGAGATTACGACACAGCTTGAGTAGTCTCGGCGACAGGCAATGTGAAGTAGAAACTGCTCCCTGCCCCGAGCTGACTCTCCACCCAAATCCTTCCGCCGTGCGCTTCGACAATTCCTTTCGCGATCGTCAGTCCCAACCCAATTCCTCGACGGTCAGCGCGATTCCCCTGCCAGAGTCGGCCAAAGATGTGCGGCAACGCATCAGGAGCGATGCCCGGTCCAGTATCGGCCACCACGAAGCGCGCTTCCTGCTCTCCGCGGCTCGCGCGCAGAACAATCTGACCACCCGCGGGAGTGAACTTGATCGCATTCCCAACCAGATTCGACAAAACCTGCTGAATGCGTGGCGGATCAGCAGTGACCTTCGGTGTGTCGGCAGCCACATCGCAATCGAGGGTGAGTGAGCTGGCGGCAGCAATCGGTCGCAAGAGCTCGACAGCTTCATTGATGATTGAGAACGCATCAGTGACACGCATCTCGAGCGCCAACTTTCCACCTTCGATGCGCTTCACCTCGAGAAGATCCTGAATCAAACGATTCATTCTCTCCGCCGAGCGCCGCACGATCGACAGCTGCTTGTGCTCAGTCGGTCGCTCACCCTCCGGCACGATCTCGAGCAAAAACTGCGAGCTCATGAAAATCGTGTTGAGCGGATTTCTGAGATCGTGCGCTACAATCGCCAGCATGTCGTCACGCGCTTTCGTCGCTAGCTGCGCCTCATCGAACAGACGAGCGTTCTCGACAGCGAGCGCAGCTCGGCGACCGAGCTCTTCCGCCATGGCAAGATCATCCGTCGTGTACTGATGATCGTCATGAGACGACACGAGAGACAGCGCACCCACAATTTTCCCCGACGCAACCATCGGCACTGTCATCGTCGACTTGGCATCCAGGCTGCGCATCATGTTGAATTGCTCGTCGTTCGTTATGAGCTCGCGCATCCCTTCTTCAGTTACGTTCGTTCTGATGTCGCTCTCTCCGAGGGTCAGCGCTCGCATAACAGGATGCTCCGGAGAAACATCCTCGGGCCGGAAAACCCTCAGCATCTGGCTGAATTCCTCCTCGCGTTTTGGGTCCGAGTGGGCAAATCCAAGTCGCGCGAATCCCTGACCCTCGACGACATCGACGGCGCAATAATCCGCAAGCTGTGGCACCGCGAGGTGCGCGAGCTGAGAGATCGTCGTGTGATAATCGAACGACATGCTCAACACTCTGCTCGCCTCTGACAGAAACTCCGCACGCCGTTCAGCAACCTCGGCCGCCGTGCGAGCGGCCTGCTCATGTATCAGCTCGCGCTCCTGCTTCTCGGCCCGCTTACGATCGGTGATGTCTCTAATTGCGCCGACACGCACCGTCGATCCGCTGTACGAGATAGAGCGCGCCGTAATTTCGACGTCGATGCGCGACCCGTCTTTTCTCAAGCCCACGACTTCATACGGTCCGCTGCTTTTTTTCTGCATCTCCTGAATCAGCATCTCACGCGACTCGGGAGCCGCAAGAAGATCAACTGCATTCTTGCCGAGGACTTCCGAGAGATCGTAGCCAAACATTCTGCCAAGGGCAGGATTTGCGTCGAGAAGGATTCCCTTATCGTGGATGATGATGCCTTCCACCGATGCAGCAGCGAGTCCGCGGTAACGTTCTTCGCTATCGCGGGTTGCCTGTTCCGCCTTTTTGCGCGCGGTGATGTCGCGGACGAATCCCGTAAACACCGGCGGTCCATCCAGAGGAATGCGAGTAATTGCCAGCTCGACCGGAAACCGAGTTCCGTCCGCTTTCAGCGCCCACGTCTCGACGCGATGATTGAGCATTCGCGATTCCGAGGAAACCGCGAATCGCGCGACGCCCGCACGATGAGCGGCCCGAAGCTCTTCCGGAATGAGCACCTCGGCAAGCTCCTTACCGATCATGTCTTCGCTTTTGTATCCGAAAGTTTTTTCCGCTGCACGATTGAAGTGCGTGATGTGGCCGTTGTGATCCATCGAAATGATCGAATCTAGCGCGGCATCGACGATGGCAGCCTGGCGCACTTCGCTCTGTTCGCCCAACTCCTCGAATCGTTTTCTCTCGAGGTAAAGTCCAAGCTCTCCGCCGATGACGCTCACCGTTCGGAGCAGCTCATCGTCAGCAGGCTGAATGTCGGGACTGAAAAACTCCAGCACGCCGAGAACGCTGGTACCAGTCTTTACTGGAAACGCGAACGCGCCGTGAACTCCTAGCGAGGTCGCAAGCGTACCAAGGGGACTATTTACCTCGGCTGTAACGTCCTCGATCATCGCGGGCGTGCCGGTTTCCCACACTCGCCCCGGCAATCCTTCGCCGATCTTCAACGGTGGATCAGGGTCGCGGCTGCGGAATCTGTCCTTCGATCTGGAGTGCCGGCGGCTCTCGACGCAAACCAGCATTTGCGTTGCTTCGTCCACCTGCCAAAGCGATCCGGCATTCCAGCCAAGCTCGCGGCAGATTATTTCGATCACCTGAAGCAATGCATCATCCGCATCAGGCGCTTCGCCGAGTATCTTCGCGACTGAGAACTGCGCGGCGACCCGTTGCTCTGCCTTCTTGCGATCGGTGATGTCGTCGAGAAACGCGACGCATTGACCCGTGCGCGAATCGGCGTCGCGCGTGATGCTCATCGTGAGCTTCACCCACACCACGATGCCATCTTTTCTTATGATGCGTTTCTGAATCGAGCCGCGGTCGAGCCCGCCAGTCTTCACCTGCCGTTCGAAATCCAGGCTCGCTTCGAAATCCTCTGGATGCGTGAGACCGGCAAGATTGCGATCGACCAGGTCTTCACGCGTGAATCCAACGATCTCGCACCATCGCCGATTGAACCAAGTCCAATGGTCGTCGAGAGTCTGCGTTGCGACGCCGATTGCGGCGTCCTCAAACGTTGCGTGAAGGCGCTCGTCGGCATGGGCCGACATGGCTGATGACAGAGGCGGAGCGGTGGGTTGCATCGTTAGCCAATTTGGAGCGCTCGTGCATCGGAAATCAACTGTGCGCAGCGGATGATTGCTCTGTACTAAAGACGGAACGACAGGTCCCGGGTCTGAGGAGCCGAGGACTCGAGGTACGAGGTGAGGTTCGAGCGATAGCATCGTTCTCTGAAGCCTCGCCTCATACCTCGACACCTGGGTCCCTCAGACCTCGGACCTGTCTTTCCGCTTTGTTAATGCATACCAAAAAAACGGGGCGGCCCTTTCGGACCGCCCCGCTTTTTTCAAAGGTTCTTGTTACTCGTTACCAGCCGGGACCACGATCTTGTCACTGCCGATCGTGACGATCACGAAATCATCGCGGCGGTTACGCTGCCAGCAATCCTCGTTGTGGTCGGTGCAGACAGGCCGCTCTTCACCGTAGCTCACAAGGTCAAACCTGCTGGCGTCGATGCCGTGCTCGACGAGGTACTTCTTCGCCGCGGCAGCACGACGCTGACCGAGTGCGAGGTTGTACTCATCCGAGCCGCGCTCGTCGGCGTTGCCCTCGATGCGGATTCGCATTCCGGGGTTGGCCGTGAGCCATGGGATCTTCGAATCGAGTGTAGTTGCTGCATCCGGTCTGATTGTCGACTTGTCGAAGTCGAAGTAGATCGGGCCGGTGATCTTGGTCGTGTCGATCTGAACTACTGCTGCTGGTGCAATGCAGGCAGGATCAGTTGCCGTCAGGTTGCCAAGGTTCGGGTACGGGCACATCGCAACTGGCGCTGGCGGAGGCGGCGGCGGAGCAGGCGCGACGCACTGCGGGCTCGAAGCTGGAATGTTCTCGAGTCCTGCGTACGTGCACATCACTTCGCGACGACCACCACCGAGCAGCAAGCTCAAGCCACCACGTGCGATGAGGTTCAGGTTCTTGGTGTCCTTCATGTAGTCGGCGAGGCCGTCGACACGAAGCGCAACACGATTCGCAACGCGGAACCGAAGCCCGACGTCGCCGCTTATTCCGTAGTTGTACTGGAATGGGCGATCGACGCTCGAGATTGTGGAGGCTGACGCATAGTTGGAGCGCACGGCTCCTGCGCCAAGAATGAACTCAGCGGCCGACGCGATCGGAATGTTGTACAGCATGCGCAGCGCGAACGTCGTGTAGCTGACGTCGGAGGTTGCGTTAGCGAAGAACGGGCCAGTCGTGGGGACCTTTCGAGTTGCTTTCGTATTTTGTCCGTCACCCTCGAGTTCCCAGTGAACGTCTGAGAGGAACACACCGACGCGACCACCGAAGCCTATGTGGTTCGCCGGATTCCCAGGCGCCTTGTCATCGAAGTGCGTCCACTGAACGAACGGACCGATCTCGAGCGTTCCCGGTAGAGCGTGCTCGGGCATCTCGTCCCACCACATGTACGGAGCCCACGGCGCCGTCGACGTGGTGCCTCCACCAAAAAGCGACATCACGTCCGGATGGAGCTCCAGTCCGGCCTGCGCGCGCAGATTGGTGTGCGAGCCATATGCTGGCCCGCCGCCGCCGATTGTGAGGCCGCCGTTCGGCATGTAGTCGGCGATTCCATCAACGCGAATCGCAGCCATGCTGCCGAGTCCGATGCTGAAGCCGACATCGCCTTCAACGCCGTAGTTGTATCCGCGCTTGTTGGATTTGACGTCGATCAGCGTTTGTCCGGTCGGCTGGTCCGGCTCATACCCAGCGTAGCCGCTGATCACACCACCAGCGCCGACGTGGAAGGAGGCGACGTTCGCAACCGGGAAGCTGTAGCGGATGCGAGCCGACACGGGGCCATACCAGATCGATCCGGTCTGGCCTGCTCCCTGTTGAGGCGGGCGATTGTACGAATTTTCCGCTTCGAGATTCCAGTTCGGGGCGAAGAAAGCGCCGACGCGGCCGCCGACACCCCAATGATTCTCGAGCTTCAACCCGCTATCGAACTTCGTGTACTGCCCAAATCCGCCTAGCAGCAGCGTACCCGGCGCTTGTGCCGCGGCCGTTCCGCCGAAGAGCAAGGCCGTCATTGCGCAGACGGTCCAACGCCTTCTCAACATGGTCATTACCTCTTTGAATGGTGGATGCAGCAACTTCAACCGGGACTAAGTGCTCGCGTCTGCCGTTAGGCAGGATGCATGCCGGTAGAGCCCTCAACGCCACAAAAAGGCGCGGATCCCCGCCCGTCAATCATAGCAGAAAAATCCTCTCGCGCTAGACATTCACCCCTGCCAACCACATCCCGCGACTAGAGTTGCGAGCCGGCAAACAAATGTCCGACAACAACCTGGACCTTTCTGCGCAGCCTGCCAAACTGTGCAGTCATCGCGCTTGCAAGTTCAACGCCAGCATCTATAAGATGGCAATAACGGGTTCCTCGTATGGGAACCGATACTTCCTGGCGCGAGGATTGCCGCGAATGCGCGGATTTTCTTTCAACGCGGCGCTGGTCTCCGCCACCACGCCATTTTCTCCCACCGCAACGACGACTGCACCGCCTTGCGCCACGCATCATTCATCGCGACTGCATCACTGAATCTCTCCTCTGCCGATGGAGAAAATGCAGTCTGCAGCCACTCGGAAAGCGGTGTCGAATACGCAGACAGATCGATGCGCCGCGAGAGCTGTCGCGCAACAATTTCCTGAGGGTCACCGTCACCAAAAGGCGGCGCACCACTCAGCGCAAACACAACGATTCCCGCGACGGCGAAGAGATCAGCGCCGAGTCCCTGGGGCTCTCCGAGCAATTGCTCAGGCGCAGCAAACGCCGGCGTACCCGCGCTGCTCACCTGCTCTTCTTCCGTGGCATTCGCAATTCCGAAATCAGTTATTCGCCATCGACGATAGCGATCGATCAGGATGTTCTCAGGTTTCAGATCGCGATGCACAATCCCCACTGCATGCGCCGCCGCAAGACCGTCGAGCACCATCGACACCGGCTCCGCAATTTCGCTCAGTTCGCGCGGCCCTGATCGAGTGAGAAGACTCGCGACAGATCCTTCCTCCGCCAGCTCCATCGTGTACCACGACAAATCTCCTCTCGAGTCCCAATCGTAGATCGGAACGATCGCTGGATGAGCGAGCTGCGCCGCGAGCTTTGCC
>JBGQKT010000108.1:0-10390 GCA_041499635.1 Gemmatimonadaceae bacterium | reverse complement strand
TCTGTGCGTCGGGACGCTCGAAGCAGTAGTAGCTCTCATTGTCGTCACCTAACGCGAGCACGATCGGTGTGCCGCCGACGTCATCGTTTACTACGCGCTCGCGGCGCAGACGATTCCAATCGTATGCTTTGCTCTTGCCATTCGATTTGATTCCCACGACCCACGACTTGTCGTGCCACGATAACGTGTCGGTGCCCGTCAAAGTCTTGCGACTCGTACCACGCTCGAAGGCGTAGTCTTTCGCATACTGATCCTTGAAAGCAGGATCGCCCTGCATGATGAGACTGTTCGGATGAAGTGCGAGCCATTGCTTGAGCGTTACCTGCGCACTCGCGAGCTCGGGCATCTTCGTTCCCTTGAGCGGGCCAGTCACAGCTTCGCCGTTCGCCTGTCGCCACCAGCTCCCTGTCGTGTGATCCTCGAACATCGCGTTGAAGTGATCCATTCCAACGAGACGGAATGTTTCTTCACGCCCATTCACAGTCGGTGAGAACACGCGTCCAGTACGACACACGGTGCAGTAGCTGACGAGAATGTCCTGACCGCCTACTCGGTCGCGCACCTGATGATGATATCCAATGAATTGAAGCGGATATGCCCGCGCATCTCCATTGAAGTCGACGCCCACGACAAGACGGTCCATCGGAACTTTGTTGCTCTCCGGCGGCCGCATCGAAAGCACAGATGGCGGACGGAACATGTGGTCGGCCGCCATTTGAAAATTCGCCGCATAAGAAATGAATCCGGCGATGACAAGCGATGCCGGAACGAGCCACCTCCTCCACCCCCGCGTCCGCCACGCGAAGACCACTCCGGCCAGTATCAGCGCCCCGAATAACGCGCGGAGCGGCCATCGCCAACTGTAAATCGCGTACGCCTGCGTGACGCTCTTCATCCGCTGACTGCCGGGCATCGGCATGATGAAGTACACATTCGCTAGCTCGAAGAGAATCAGCCCTGCAACACCAACTACAAAGCCGATTCTCAACGAGCGCGCGCGTGCAACAGATACAGCCACAGCGCTTACCGGAACACTATCCAAAGCGCGCCGATTGTCGCCATCAGCAGTATCGAGAACGCCGCCGCGGTCCGGCGCTCCTTTGGACTGTCTGCAGGGTCTTCTAACGCCTTTGTTGTCTTGACCGTGAGATCAGCGACGCGCTCAGGAGCAGGCGGTGGTGTGAGCAGGCTGACAACAATGAGAATCACGCTGCAGAGCAGGAACAGCAAAGCCGCGAAATGCAGGAAGTTGATTCCCGCGTACCACGACCACATGCTGCCCGGCGTGAGCTTGGCTTTCGAGAGCTCGAGCACGAGTCGCGCGAAGCCGAGGACGAAGCCGGTCCACAATGCGGCGAGGGCACCTCTTCCATTCAATCGAGGGCTCAGGATTCCGAGAAGGAAAACCGCCGCAATTGGCGGAGCGATGTACGCCTGCACGCTCTGCAGATAAATGTAGAGCTGCGGCGACACGTACTTCATGAACGGAATCCACGCGAGACCAAGGAATACGAGGATCACCGTCGTCACACGTCCAACAAAAACGAGACGGGCTTCGCTCGCATCCGGTCGCACCTTGCGATAGACGTCCCACGTAAGCAGTGTCGAGCATGAGTTAAACGCAGACGCAAGGGAGCTCATGAGTGCAGCTAACATTCCGGCAAGCACAAGTCCCTTGAACCCGATCGGAAGCAAACGCGTCACGAGAACCGGGTACGCAGAGTCCGTCTGGCCATTTCTGACATCCTGATACAACGCGGCGGCAATGATTCCGGGAAGTACAAAAATGAAAACCGGAAGAATCTTGAGGAAGCCGGCGAAAATGGTTCCGCGCCGCGCTTGAGGAATATTTTTCGCCGCAAGTACGCGCTGCACGATGTGTTGATCGGTACACCAATACCATATGCCGAGGATTGGCGCTCCGAACACGATGCCCGTCCACGGGAAATCCTTGTGGTTCGACGGCTTCCACATCGAGAAAAAGTCCGGCGGCACTTTCGCCTGAAGTCCCGACCACCCGCCGACCGCGTGGAGTCCAATGAACATCAGCGTGATTGATCCAACAATCAGCACGACCGCCTGCATCACTTCTGTATAGATCACCGCGCGAAGTCCGCCGAAAATCACGTATAGTCCAGTGATCACGATCAGAATCGCGGCACTCGTCCAGAAATCGAAGCCGGTCACCGCGCGCATCACCACGCCGCCCGCGAACAGCGTCACACTGATTTTGGTGAGGACGTAACCGATGATCGATACCCACGTGAAGTAGGCGCGAGCCGCCGGGTTGTATCTGCGCTCGAGAAATTCCGGCATCGTGTACACGCCGCTTCGCAAATAGAACGGCACGAACAGCCAGCCGAGCAGAAGAAGAATGAAGCTCGCGAGCCACTCGAAGTGGCCGACCGCGAGCCCACTGGCTGCTCCGGTGCCCGCGAGTCCGACGAGGTGCTCGCTACCGATGTTCGACGCAAAGAGACTCGCACCCACCGCGAGCCAGCCTACATCTCTTCCCGCAAGGAAGTAATCGGAGCTGATGAGCTTCTCGCGCTTCGCTGCCCAGTAGGCAATTCCCGATAGGATCAGGAAGTACGCGATGATGACGAGGATGTCGAGGAATGCGAGATTCTTCATGGCGTTCGATCGGTGAGAAGGGGTTTGAGAATCGCGGGTTTTAGAATCGCGAGCTTGTCATCGTTTCGCGCTACAACAACCAACCAGCCACCGCCTGCACGCTGCAGCAGCTTCATATCACGAACCTGACCGTCGATCTGAACGTTGCTAGACTCGATATCTACAGATTTGAAATGACCTTTTCCGTCTCCCTTGAGAAAGAGCCCGCTGCTCGCATCGTACCGCCCTAACGTCGGTATCACGCCGTAGAAATTACCGCCCGCGAGCAAATCCGCATGCCCGTCTCCGTCGAAATCGGCCGCAATCACGGAATAGATTGGCGCAAACTGGGCTTCTACCGGAAGGGGTGAAATCGTAAATGTTCCGTTGCCTTTATTGATGGCAACTGAGCTGGCAAAGTCCTTCGCCTCGAGAATTCGCGCCTGTTTCAGCTCTTTTTTCGGAAGGATGTCCTCGATTTTGCTCGCGCCGAAGCTCGAGTACGTCTGATACTTGCTTGCGAGATCGGGCATCACACGAATGAGCTCGTCTCGACCTGCGACCGGATAGCTTACGCCGTCTTTGTAAAACGTGAGGATTTGTTTTACCGCGCCGGTCCCAAAGAAATCGCCGACGTACAGACGCGCGGGCTCACTCGGCGACGCCTTGACGTAAGAGTTGAGCCCAAGGTTGCCAAGCACGAGATCCTTGCGACCGTCGCCGTTTAAATCCGCGGCCGTCACGCTATTCCACCAGCCCTCTGTTCCCGCGAATCCAGCATCCTTGGTGCGGTCGACAAACTTGCCGTTCTCCTGATGGAAAACACGAATCGGCATCCATTCGCCGGCGACGACCAGGTCCAGTTTCCCATCGCCGTCGTAATCCAGCCACGCTGCCGATGTAACCATTCCCACTTCGGACAGCGCTTTTGCCTTTTCGAGCGTCACGTCGGTGAAATGGCCCTTCCCGTCTCCCTGTAGCAGATGACTGTGAGGAATGAGACCATAGCTCCGCGACACCACTCGGCTCCCAACAAAAAGATCGACGTGACCGTCGCCATTGAAATCTCCCGGTACTACGCACGATCCATTTTCGAAGAACGGAGGTAGTGCATCGAGGGCCCGCGTGAAATTCCCGCGGCCGTCGTTGAGATAGAGTCGATCCTGCAGCTGCTCGTCGTGTCCCGAGAATTCGTTGCCTCCGCTCACGACATACAAGTCGGGATGCCCATCGCCATTGGCATCGAAGAACGCGGCGTCGACGTCCTCATAAACGCTGTCTTTGAGAAACGCCTCCTGTCGCGACTCGACGAATCGTCCGTCGCGCGTCTGGAGAAACAGCTTTGCCGGCTGCCACTTCGCGCCGCCAACGTATATGTCATCGAGTCCGTCACCATTCACGTCCGCAATTGCGAGCGCGGGTCCCTCTGTCGAGAGTCGCTCAGTCAAGAGGGGCTCGCGGTTCCAATCGAAGAACGGGTTCTCAGCGTGTTTGTAATCAATCGCGAGCGTGTTGGTCACATCCTCGAACACCGGCTTCGCGGGAGATGCGTTCTTGTAGGAGTATTTTCCGCTCGCATTCACCTGCGACAGCGTGAGGATCCTGTCTCCCGCTACGTTCGCGAGAACCTGATACGGGCCGTTCGGCCAGATCACGGTTAGGGAGTCGATCATCCGCGACGTGTCGAGTCCAAAATGAAGGCGTGGATCGACGGACGATTGAAATCCACGCGTAGTCATCTGCTCGAGCAGCTGCTTCCTTCCATGCTGATCGATGATGACTTTCGATCCAATGCCATACGTATTTCCGCCGGAGCCCTTCAACACGACCGTCAGATAATGCCTCGCGTTGATCGAGCGAGAATGGTTTCTGTAAATCGATGCGGGCGCGTTGATGTTATTCACAACGAGATCGAGAGCGCCGCTGTTGTTCAAGTCCACGTAAACGGCGCCATTAGAAAAGCCTTTGTCACCGAGGCCCCATTCGGCGGCCATGTTCGTGAACGTCAAGTCTCCGTTGTTGTGGAAAGCGTACTTTGCGATGGGGATCTGCGGCATCTTTTTCAGCAACACCAGATTTTTCTCGTCGATGCCGTTCGCAAGTGACGCCTGCACTGCCCCGTTGCTGACATAGTTGATGTAATCCATGTCGTTCGGCCGCCGGAAAATCCCGTTCGTAACGAACAAATCCTTGTAACCGTCGTTATCGAGATCCGCGAAAAGCGGAGCCCAGCTCCAGTCGGTCGCGTATACGCCGGCGAGATATCCTATCTCACTGAATTTTCCGCGACCGCGATTGAGTTGAAGCGTGTTGCGAGCGAACTGGGGGTAGTAGCCGGCCTTCACCTTCGCGTCGTAGACGTTGAAGCTCTCGTCATTCGCGGAGGTCTTCAGAATGTCTTCCCTTTCCGGACGCATGTCCGCTACGACGACATCGGGGCGCAAATCATTATTGAAGTCGGCAGCATCGACGCCCATTGACGATCGGCTGGTGTGCCCAAGGGTACTGGCAATCGACTCGGTGAACGTTCCGTCGCAGTTGTTGATGTAGACGAAATCATTTTCCTGAAAGTCGTTTGCGACAAAGAGGTCGGGACAGCCGTCCATGTTCAGATCGCTTGCAACGACGCCGAGTCCGTAGCCTTCTACTCCGCCGTAGATGTGGGCGCGTTCGGTCACATCGACGAAATGATTCCCGTCATTTCTGTAAAGGCGATCGCCGGCGCGCGCATGATGCCCCTCACGCTGCGGCGCCGCGCTTACTCCCCGTTCGGAATGCGTCGAGTGATTGAGGAGATACATGTCGAGGTCGCCGTCACCGTCATAATCGAAGAACACGGCCTGCGTCGAATAGCCGGCGAACGCGAGCCCGTACTTTTCAGTCTCGTCAGTGAAGGTCCCATCGCCATTGTTGATGTAGAGGACGTTGTGACCGTGCATGGTCAGATAGCTGACCGCTGAAACGAAGATGTCGAGGCGTCCATCGCCATTGACGTCAGCCATCGTCACGCCGGTTTTCCAACCCGCCGGATCGGCCACTCCAGCTTTTTGAGTTACGTCCTCGAAGTGATAATTGCCCTTGTTGATGTAAAGCCGATTCGGCCCGAGGTTCGACGTGAAATACAAATCGGGCAGCCCATCGCCGTCGACGTCACCCGCGGCAACTCCGCCACCGTTGTAGTAGTAGAGGTAATTGAGGATGTTGACGTCTTTTTTTTCCGGCAGCTCATTTACGAATGCGACTCCGGTAAAACTGGCCGGCATCGATTCGAACAGAGGCGGTGCTGCAGGTTTACGGTCGGTGCATCCCCACAAAACAAAAGTGCAAACCGCGTAAAAACAGGTCCGAGGCCTGAAGTGCCGAGGCCTCAGGCCTGAGGTGAGGTGCCAGCGGTGCATCTGAAACCTCACCCGGCGCCTGGTAACCTTGAGTTCCTCAGACCTCGGACCTGTCTTTGTTATCGGTTGACTTCGATCCGTCGTGCTGTGCTCGGCATAACGAACCGGAGCTCACGGCGTGACGTGCTGTAGTCTGTACGCGCAGTGCGGCCGTCAACGAGAGTACGCCGCGGGCGGTCCACGTCGTACACCGTCACCTGAAAATATTTGACACCCGCATAGGATCCGTCACGCACGAGCGACGCAACAAGCTCCTTAGCAGTCGTAGTCGTCTGAAACGTTGTAAGACGGAATTCGCCGCGTTTGTATCCGTAGCCATCGCCTGCGTCCTCATACAACTGACTCGAAGCCGACCCGGGGTATATGTGCACTTCCATCGTGTCGAGCTTGCGTTGACCTTCGTACGAAAGCACCGATTGGGTTGGCACCACCGCACCCGCGCGTATGAACACTGGGAGTCCAGCAAGTCCCGTCGTGTCGCCCCCGTCCTTCGACGCTTCCGGCGCGGGAACGGTAGCGGAGCGTCCGCCTTCGAACCGCTCACCACTTCCCATGCGGTACCAGTGACCCGCGGGCAAATAAACGACGCGACTTTGTGCTCCGGAGTCGAGTACGGGAGCCACAAGGACATGATCGCCGAGCAGGAATTCATTGTCCGTCCCGAGCGCGGTGGTGTCGCTGAGCGAATTCCAAAAAATCGGACGCGCGACGGGACTGCCCTGTTTCGTGTGCTGATAGTACGCCGTATAAAGTGCCGGCAGCATCCGGTATCGCAAGCGGATGCTCGCGCGATTCGCGCGTTCGTATACCGCCCCGTAGCTCCATGGCTCACGCCTCGGAGTACCGATCATGGCATGTGTGCGCGCGAACGGAACGAGAACCGCCGATTGCAGCCACCTCGAGTACAACTCCGCTCCCGGCGCGCCAACGAAGCCGCCGATGTCACTCCCCGCAAATGGAACACCCGAGAGTCCCAATCCAAGGATCATCGGAAGAGCGATTCGAAGGTGTTCCCAGCTCGATGTGTTGTCTCCAGTCCAAATTGTCGCGTAGCGTTGCACGCCCGCATATCCCGCGCGTGTGATCACGAACGGTCGCCGGTCGGGACGCAGCTTGCGAAATCCATCGTAAGCGGCGCGCGCCATCAGTGTTCCGTATTGGTTGTGATACTCGAGATGAGTTCCGGGGTGACCGTCTCCCTCGAACTGGACAATGTCCGAGATCGTCTGGCCACCGAACGACGCCGGCTCATTCATGTCGTTCCAAACTCCGCGGACACCGACATCGACAAGTGCTGAGTGTTGCGCGCCCCACCACTCGCGCACCGCCGCGCGCGAAAAATCCGGAAACACGGACCTGCCGGGCCATACTACGCCGATGTATGGAGCTCCGTCCGGAAGCGTCGCGTATGCGTGACGCGAAAGGCCGTCGCGATAAACCGAATACCCGCTGTCGACCTTGAGTCCAGGATCGACGATGGTGACGACTTTGAATCCTTCTGTCGCAAGCTTATCGAGAAGCGCCTTCGGGTGCGGAAAATTCTCCGGGCTGAAAGTGAAATCCCGGTACTCGTTCATGTAGTGGATGTCGAGATGGATTACGTCAGCTGGAATGTCTCGCGCGCGGAATTCGCGAGCGAGATTCTCGACGGTTGTGTCAGGATAGTAGCTGTAGCGACTCTGGTGATACCCGAGTGACCAGCGTGGAGGAAGCGCTGTGCGTCCGGTGAGACGTGTGTAGCGCGCGAGCGTGCTGTCCAATCCCGGACCGGACATGACGTAGTAACGCAGCTCGCCTCCATCGATTCCCCCTTCTGCCATGTACGAGACCGACGACCGCAATCGAGCGGCGAAATCGAAGTCCGCGCGGAATGGATTGTCATACAGAACTCCGTACGCGACACCCTCACGGACCCCGATGTAAAACGGGATCGACGAATAGATCGGCATGTCGCCGGGTCGATAGCCGAATCGATCTGTGTTCCAGAGAGGATAGACTGATCCGTTGCGCACGAGCGATGTCGGCTGCTCACCAAGGCCAAAGTAGCGAGTGCCGGGGAGATCATGTACGACGTGCGCGAGCCGTCCCTGCAAGGTGCCCGCTCCGAATGATTCGCTGACAAGTACATGTCCGGCAGCGTCGGCGATCTCGAGTCGCACCGGATTTCGCGCGGCACGCACGACGATCCCTTCGCCGGTAATGACCACGGAGTCACCTTGTTCACTGACGGCGGCAGTTCCGAGCCTCGGCGCCGAGTCGCCGGTCGCGAGCGAATGCGGAGCTGGAAACGCAGGAGCGCCATCCGAGAAACGAACCCGTACGCGCATCCCAACGCCAGCGATCGCCTCAATCAGCACCGCTCCGTGATCGGCGCGCAGCATGATTCCGCCTGGCACGCGATCATAGCCGCTCGCATTGCCGAGAAAAACGTACGCGCCCTGTTGGTTCTGAGCCTGTGCCGAGACGCAATGACCACCCGGAGCAAACGCCAGAAACAAAGCAGCTAGAATCGCTCTTCCGTCCAGGGCGAGAGAGTAGTAGCGTTTTCCATTACGGGTCGACATATACATCGTCTCTCTCCGATTGAAGTCAGGAGCGGTTCAAATGCGATCAACCATCACGCGTGTCGTGCTGCCGTGCAGCCTGCTCATCGGACTTTTTTCCAGCTGCGCGAGTGGAGGCGCAAACGGAAGCCAAAATGGCCCCGCCCCGAGCGGGAGGTCAATCGTAACGTCAGAAGACCTCGAGCGCAGCCCCGGCCAATCCGTCGAAAGTGTTTTGATGTCGAAAGTGCCCGGCATCCTCGTTACGCGAGGGCAGGACGGAAGCATCGCGATCCAGATTCGCGGTCCTTCAACATTGTCATCGAGCACCGACCCGTTGTTCATAGTCGATGGCACTCCATTCCAGGCAGGGCCAGGCGGCAGTCTCACAGGCATTAACCCGTTCGATATCTCATCGATCGAGGTACTCAAGGATGCGGCTTCTACGACGATGTACGGCGTGCGCGGCGCAAACGGAGTGATCGTCATCAAGCTGAAACACGGCCCTCAGTGACGCTCGCTTGAGCTCTTGAACACGAGAGCGCGGTCGTTATTGCGCGTGACGACGTACAGATCACCCTGCTTCGACCGAACGCGCTCAATGTCACGCGCCTGACCCGGTACGAAGAATCCGCTCTTCGTCGTGGGAACGGGCGTGAAGCCTCCCTTCCCGTCGCCCCGTAAGAACAGTCCGTAGCTCGCGCTCATTCTGCCGATCTCCGGCTGAACCCCGTCGAAGTTTCCGGCGAGAAGCAGATCGAGCTTACCATCGTGATCGAAATCCGCGGCGAGAATTCCCTCTACGGGAGCGCGCTGAGCTTCGGCCGGTAAAGGAACGAGCTTGAATGAGCCGTCGCCGTTGTTCAGCGCTAATGACGTCGAGAAAGTGTAGGCGTTCTTTACCACCGCATCGGACAATTCTCTCGCGGAGAAAATGCCTGTCACGGCCTGCGTCGCGTAACTCTTGTAATCCGGAAATCGCTCTTTGAGTGAGGGCAATGCCTCGAGGAGCTCATCGCGCAACGGCAGAGGATAACTGCGTCCATTGTTGTAGTAGGAAACGATCTGCTCGTAGAAGCCGTTCCCGTCGAAATCTTTGACGTACATCGTCACAGGTTCATTCTCGGTTGCGTGCAGCCGCGTGTTCAACCCGAGATTGCCGACGACAAAATCCATGCGACCGTCGCCGTTGAAATCGCCCGCCACAATGCGATTCCACCAACCGTTGCTCTTCTCGAGCCCGCGCACATTCATCCGCTCGAGCTTGCCGCCACCCTTGTTCTTGTAGATCACAATCGGCATCCAGTCGCCGACAATGACGAGGTCAGGCTTTCCGTCACCTGTGACGTCTATCCACGCAGCATCCGTCACCATGCCAATCTGCGCGAGGCCGGGCGCCGCCTGCGCTGTGACGTCAGTGAAGTGACCCTTCCCGTCGTTCCTCAACAGCATGCTCGTCGGATCGATGCCGTAGCGTCCGGGAACGACGCGTCCTCCAACAAAGAGATCGATGTCTCCATCGCCGTCGAAGTCCGCTGCTGCCACACGCGAACCACTGAAAGTCTCCGACGGCAAACTGCCTTGCGTCTTTCGGAAGTTTCCTCGCCCGTCGTTCAGGTACAGCCGGTCCTGAAGCGCTGGTGCCACATCCGAGAAATCATTTCCTCCACTGACGACATAGAGATCCGGGTGGCCGTCTCCATTCGCATCGAAGAAAACAGAGCCAAGGTCTTCAGAAACCTTGTCCTGCTCGAAGACTCCGCGATTGCTGCTGACGAATTTTCCGTCGCGCTGCTGAATCAAAAGCTCGCCGGGCTGATCCTTCGCGCCGCCGAT
>JBGQKT010000107.1:0-10480 GCA_041499635.1 Gemmatimonadaceae bacterium | reverse complement strand
GGACTTCTCGCCGGCCTCACGAGTGATGCATCTGCAGTCGCCACGCATCTCGCCGAGTGTGAGCGACTCGAGGAGCAGCTGAGGTCGCCGCTGCTTCCGCTTTGGACAGCGGAGATCTCGATTCAGTATTCTTCGACTGTCGGAGAATGGGACGCCGGTGTGGCGATCGGCGAGCGCACCATCGCGATCGCCCAGGCGCTCGGTCAGCGCACGCTCCTGCCGCGGCTTCTTGTCTGGACCGGATTGATTTATCTCTGGCGTGGCGATCTCGTACGCGCAAAAGCGTATTTCGATCGCGCGTGGGAATTATCGGGCGCGGGAAAGGGCGCCATCGATCACTTTGATGTGCCGACTGTAGTTCCGGCTCACATCGGGCTCGCTGCGTATCATCTCGAGACCGGCGATTATGCTGAAGCGATTCGAATTGGCGAAGCGGGACTCACAATCGCCGACCGCTCAGGATATGTCGCGTGGTCGCTGCAGTGGCTGCTGCCAGTGGTGGGAGAAGCCGCGTTATGGCTGCGGGATGTCGAGCGTGCAACGAAACACTGCGAGCGAATGCGAAAGGATGCGACGCGACTCAATAATCGCGTTGGACTCGCGGTCGCAGACGCGTGCGATGGCCTGCTCATGTTTTTCAGAGATCAGGATTACCCTCGCGCGCAGCAGCTCTTTCGGTCGGCGATCGATTCACTCGAAGCGATTCCCTATCCCGACACTGTCGCGAGAATTCGTCGAGCGCTCGGCGTAACGCTGAAAGACAGCGGCGATCGCGAGGGCGCGATCAGAGAGCTCAAGAAAGCGCATGACACGTTCGCTCATCTCGGAGCTGCCGGAAGCTTGTCCAAGATCCGCGAGGAGCTCAGAAAACTCGGAGTGCGCCCGCCCGCGCGTACAGTTGCGTCGGGCGCCGCTGGTCTCACGGGTCGCGAAACCGAAATTGCGCGCATGGTCGCGTTGCGAAAATCGAACAAGGAGATCGGGACGGCGCTCGATATCTCGGCGCGAACCGTCAGCACTCACCTTTCGAATATTTTCGCGAAGGTCGGAGTCGCGTCGCGCGGGGAGCTTGCGGATTTCGTCAGAACCAACGGGGTACTTCAAGAAGATTCCTAAAACTGAACGACAGGTCCCAGGGACCTGTCGTTCAGTTTTTGAGCGAGAATACCGCTACAGGCGAATCAGGTACGACAGCTTCATGAAAACCAAATTGTCCGTTCGCAGATTTGCTCCTCCATCGACGATCGGATCATTGAAGTCCTGACTTCCTTCGTTGTATCCCGCGTAAAAAAACGAAGACGGACCAAGCTCGTAGCTCACTAGCGCGCTTCGCGCGTGTACAATTCCGCGACGATAGAATGGATTCGTGATTCGCGTGTCATACTGATTCGAGTATTGCTCGATCAATCGAACGCCGAGCGGGCGGCTGAATTGATAGGAGGCTTTGACACGAAGAATCCGCGCATCATCCACCAGGGGACTCGTCCATTTGTCAGCGTGCCACGATCGTTGCCCCTTCACATCGATGCTTCCCTGCGGTACTGGCCGAACCGTCAGCTGAACGCTTGCATTGTATCCCTTGCCGACTCGCGAGCGTGATTGATCGACAATCTCACGATCGCCGAAGTAGATGTTTCCCGCGGCAGAAATGACCTGCGATGCGGCCGTGTTCGCGTCGAGCGCGAGCCCCGTCATGTAGAGTCGCTTGTTGAACAGTGTGAGATGCTGTCGCAATGGCGTGATCGTGAATGCCGTCGCTTTCTGAAACTGAAATTGGAATGGCGTCGTCACCGTGTAGTCGAGGAATTTTCCGCCGAATGCGCTTGCAGTCTGGACGTTGATTCCCTGCGAGAGCCACTGAAGGATTTTCGTGCTCGGATACTGCGTCGCCGTTACGCGGCCGCCAAGCTGCTGGATTCCTACGCGCGCAAAGCGTCCGAGCTGATCGCGAAATGAAGAGTCCGCGCCCGACGCCAGCAGAACAGCAGAAAGATTCTTTCCCGATCTCGCGAGCAAGCCGCGATAGTAGACTCCATTCCGTTTCTTTCCATCGAGCACCGATGAGGTCGCGAGATCGAGCGGTGCGCGATCGGTGCTTCCCCCTCCTTCAGCTTTGAGGGTGATGCCGCCTCGCCGCAAATTCACATCGAGCGCTGCAACGCCATTGTTCGCGTCACCTATTCTGCGGCCGAGTGCGGTGAGTCCGATATATGAGTCGGCGAGAACGTCGGCTCGTGCGCGCGCAACGATTATGTCAGCGGTCGAGTTTGCGAGCGGGCGGTATCCGCTCGACTCGTAGCCCGAGTAGCTGAAGTACCCAGGCTGATCGTCGCGCGCGTAGAGCGAGCCAAAGGTGAGTTTCCCCTGCTTGCCGGAAAGCCGAACTCCCCCGGCGGGATCGACGATGGCGCGCGAATAAAACAGGTCACCGATGTTGGTTCGCGATTCGTCGAGCGATCGAGGAATCTCGAAGACGTCGCGGTTCTCGAGAAAGAAGGGCCGTCGTTCAGTTTGAAACAACGTGAATCGTTGATTGACGCGGACCTGGTCGTCGTCCGACTCTACCTGCGAGAAATCGGGATTGAGCGTGGCGTTCAGAAGTGCCGATGAGGTCAGCGCATATTTGACGTCACCGCCGACTGCGCCTTTGGGCCGCCCGCCGTCGAAGCCAAGTGGTGGGCGAGTCGAAAAGAATTGTCCGCCGGAAATTGCGGAGTCGGTTGCGAATCGCCGTGTTCCGAGCTGTGACCCCGAGACGTAAGGGAGGACGTCGATGGTCTTGTGGTCATCGATTCCGGTAATGCCGACGAGCACACCTTCCTGGCAAATCTCGCACGGGTTCCCATGGCGACGGGCAACCCAGGAATCCTTTGCAGCTGAGCGTCCGTAAACGCGAACGATGTTGAAGCCGATCGAGAGCGGATCCTCGTGCGGGAATCTGAGCGACGCCCAGGGGATCATCATCTCGACCGTCCAGCCCTTGTCGTCGACTCGACCGGCAGAGTACCACACGTAGTCAGGGGATGGATCGCCGTCGAGGCCTTCGACTTTGATGCCGTCGGTTTGAATGCCGTATGGATTCGATTTGAACTCGAGTGCGCGTCGCTTGTCGAGGTAGGTGTCGAGGAGAAAAGTCACGCGATCGTCGAAGTCGCCGCCGCGTTCGCGCGGAAAAACGGTCGCGCGCACATGACCGGGCTGAGACTCGAAAGCGCGAAAGGCGAGGAAGAGGTACTGCGAATCGTACGCGACATAGGCGATGCTCTTCTCTCTGCCGCGAACGAGATCGTTGGGCTCATACTCGACGAAGTCGGTGAGCTGCGCGGCCTGGGCCCAAGTCGAATCATCGAGCTTTCCGTCCAGGACTGGGCGTTGCGCGACTTTTGGAATCGCGATGCGAACCGACTCAGGCCTCTTGATCAGCGTCGAATCGGGATTGCCCGCGAGGGCAACGAGTGCCGCAAGGAAAAGCATGCGACAAAAATAGGGGCACACACCATAAGGAAGCGACCACGGAGAAGAAGCGGGTCGCCGATCTCCGCGGGCCGATGACCGATCACGGAGGTCCGCTTCGAACCCTTTTTAGGAACCGAGTGTCAGTACCTACGAACGGGATCGTACTTGCAAAGTACGAGACCTCTCGTATATTACGCTTTAGACTCTTGGCAGGAGACAGATCGAATGGCCGGCGGCAACCCGATCCCTTCCAACTCCGAGCTCGAGATCCTGCACGTTCTCTGGCGCAAAGGACCGCAGACAGTCCGCCAGATATATCCGGTGCTCAAACGCAAGCGCGAAATCGGATACACGACGGTTCTCAAAACATTGCAGGTCATGGCCGAGAAGGGGCTGGTGACCCGCGATGAATCGGAGAGGTCGCATGTGTATCGGGCCGCCGTGCCGGAGAAATCGGTCAAGCGTCGCGTCGTTTCCGATCTCCTCGATCGCGTATTCGAAGGATCTGCCGCGAGTCTCGTGATGCAGGCGCTCTCCGCCAAGCGAGCCTCGCCCGAAGACATCCGGAAAATCAGAGAGTTGTTGAACGCGCAAACGCCGGAGGAAAAATGACGATGCAGCTCATCGGCTGGACGTTGATTCACTCATTGTGGGAGGGTGGCGCAATCGCCGCCGTCCTCGCCCTCGTCTTTTCCGCGACTCGTCATCGCGGTCCGTCGTTGCGCTACACGCTTGGCATGATTGGTCTCGTGCTGATGGTCGCGCTTCCGCTGCTGACAGCTAGCCGGATGCAGACGGTCACCAGCGTTCCAAAGGCATCACTCTCTTCCGAATCCACCCCATCTCCCTCGGTAGCTGCAATTCCAGTGAGCGCACCGGCGAGCGATCCGGCTTCGCGTACCGATGCCGGACGACGTTCAGATCGAATCGTATCCATCGCGCCGCAATCGATAATCAGCAACATCGAGCCGGCATTTCCCTGGATAGTCGCAGCGTGGTCCATCGGTCTCGTGTTGCTCTCCATAAGAATGATCGGAGGCGTCACACGAACACGTCGCATCGCTCGTGATGGAACACCAGCATCAGAGCGGGTGCTTCGCATGCTCGCGCGGATATCGAATGATCTCGGCATATCGCGCGCAATTCATGCGCTGGAAGGAACGCACGTGACGGTGCCGGTGGTTATCGGATGGCTGCGGCCGGTAGTCGTTCTTCCCGCGAGTCTCGTTTCGGGACTCACAGCGTCCCAGCTCGAGATGCTTCTCGCTCACGAGCTCGCGCACATCCGCCGGTATGATTTTCTCGCGAACATGCTGCAAACGGTGATCGAGACGTTGCTCTTCTTTCATCCGGCAGCGTGGTGGCTCTCCGATCGCGTCCGCGAAGAAAGAGAGAATTGTTGCGACGATATCGCGGTCGCGATTTGCGGCGGAGATCGTCAGGGGTACACAGCCGCGTTGCTCGCGCTCGAGGAATCTCGCGACGGCGGAATCATGTTCGCCGCTGCAGCGACAGGTGGAGGAACACTCTTTCGACGGGCGATGCGCCTGATGTCTGGTGGACCCGCGCACGTCGAGCTCGGGGCGAGATGGATCGCCGGTGTCATCACCATCTTCGCCGCGTTCTTCGCGACGGGACCGGCGATCGGAAAAGCCGCAAATCTCCCGATCGTCTCGCGCCTCGAAGTCATGGGACTCCTCTCGCCGGGAGCCGACAGCGTTCCGCGATACTACAAAGGAAGTCCTGATCCCACGCGATCAAATCCGGACACGGTTTTGATCTATTCCGGAAATGGATCCTTCGGCGAGCGATGGCAATGGGCGGAGCAGCACGCGCGGTCGCTCAAGTCGAGTAAGTACTGGATCGGATATCTCGTCGCCGGCGACGCGACGGGTGTCAACATGTATTACTCGGACCGCGAAATCCCTGTTCGTTCAGGTAACAGCACGTTCTCCGGTCATATGCGTATCGGCAGCTCCGATAACCTGATATTCACGGGTGCTGCCCTCGCTCCGCTCGTGGGGAGTCACACGCCATCGTCGATTGCGATTTTCCTCCAATTCGACAGAAGCAACAGTGACCAACCGCTTCGCGTACACGTCGGGTCTTTCAGATTCCCCGTTTATTTCGGCGGCGCGCCGGCAATCTGGCTTGATTCGGCGACTGATCGCGAAAGTGTGGCGAAGCTCCGAGCACTTTTCGCGAGCACACGATCGCTCGAGACGAGACGCGATCTCGTGTCTGCCGTGGGCGCGCATCAGGATGCGAACGCCACATTGCCACCCCTTATTGGGTGGCTCGAGTCGTCCAGTGAATCGGAAGGAATTCGCAGGGAAGCTGCGGAAGCACTGAGTGAGGTCGCCGACCCTCGCGCGATGGCAGCTCTCGCCCGAGTTGCCCGTAACGACAGCAACACCGGCGTGAGACGCGAAGCAGTCGAAGCGTTGGGATCGATGCGAATCAGCGCAGCGAGTGACACGCTGATGGCCTTTGCCACGAATCTCCAACCGTCCGATCTTCGACGAGCTGCAATCGAGGAGCTGAGTAGCCGGCATGAGGCGCGCGTAGTGGCATTTCTCAAGAACTTCGCGCTCACCAATAACGATTCGAGGTTGCGGAGAGACGCCATCGAATCACTCGGCAGCATGCATGAAGAAGGCTTTGCGGCAGTTTCCGATATCGCGCTTCGTGCTTCCGACGTCGATACGAGACGGGTTGCGGTCGAGGCGCTCGGCGATACGCAACCGGCGAATCGCTCACTCGATTTACTCGCGCAAATTATTCGGAGCGATCCAGACGAAGCCGTGAGGCTCAAAGCCGTAGAAACGCTCAGCGACGTGCGTGATGATCGAGCACGGGGGGTTCTGCGCGATCTCGTCACGCGGAGCGCCGATCCATACGTCCAGATCAAGGCGACTGAAGCGCTGGGTGAAGCGGCGCAATCAGATGATGATGTGCGCGCGCTGGTTTCGGTGGCAAAGACACACCCGCGCTTCGATGTTCAGAATAAAGCCATCGATGCGCTTGGCAGTATTCACAGCGAATCCGCGCTCGCTGCGCTTCGGGCGGTCGCGCTCGGAAATGATCCCGAGGAGCTGAGGCGACAGGCGATGGAGACGTACACAGAAAACGTCGCAGCTGAAGCTGCGGTTGAATTCCTGAAATCGATTATCGTCAACGATCCAAGCGCGCGCATCAGATTGAATGCGTTGGAGATTCTTTCAGAGCTGAACCACGACGCGGGAATTCCCGCGGTGAGAGAGCGCGCGCGCTCGAGTGCAGATCCAAGAGTGAGAAAGCAGGCCGTGGAAATACTGTCCGAACATTAGGCATCAGGTATTTTCCTCCTGGGCGTGTGGCGGCCGCCATAGTCCAGGGGGAAGAATGTTCGTCGGTCATTACGGCGTAAGCTTCATCGCCAAGAGGGCGGATCCCGTGTTCTTTGGGCCACCACCAGCGTCGCCAACTGCGGCCGCTTCGACGGCGCTCGTCGCGTACTTTCTCTTCGCTCTCGTGATCTGGTGGATCGCAGACCGACCTACGGCGCGTGAGATGTATAGTTGACGGGAACAGACTATCGAGTGGTGGTCGAGCACGTGAGCCCTCGTCCGATCGCTGCAGTGAAAGCGCGTGTGCAGATCGATCGCGTCCCGGCGCAGTTTGCCCAATACCTGAACCAGGTGTACGACGCTTCGCGTGGCTCGTCCAGCACTGAGCGCCCGCTCAAGCGGCCCACCGGAGACCGTATTCGGTCGATAGCGCGTCGTATATTCTCTGATCCGCGACGGCATACTTTCGGATGACACCGCGAACCGGCTGTGCGCTTAACCTTGCCTGCTCGTCGAGCCAAGCCTTCACCCACGTCAGGTGTGTGCGCTCTTTCTCGATCATCCGACGAAGAGTCGCGCCAACCGCCGGATGAATTCCTGGAAGTCGCAGATGTAGAGAAAATTGCCCAAAAATCCGTCGCTCGAAGATTTGCGTCAGCGCGAGTACCTCCAGTACACTCGAGGGCGCTCCAACCGCTGCGGCGTAGCGCGTCTGATACGTATCACGGACTGACGCCGGTCTCCCTCCTATCGCGATTATCGTCTCGGTCCACAATTGAGCATGCATCACTTCTTCCGCGCTGTGCCGGGTGAGAGTCAAGATGAGCCGTGCGTCGTTGGTGCGCCGGACCATTTGTCCGAGAATTAACCCGCTGTGCAGCTGCGACGCTCTATAGAAATTCAACAACCCAGCTTCCGAGTTCGTGACCGTCATTTTGATCTCCGGAGAATGGTGACGCACGAAGAATCGTCCGCATGGACGGGTTTACGTATCCGTAAGGTTACGTAGTAGTCGGCCTCTTCCATGTAACCGTGCCCCGAATTTTGCATGGACATGAATGCATTCCAGACCGGTGAACCCATGTGCGCACTATTCAGTCGAGCACCCGCAGATGCTTCAGATGATGCAGTTGTAGCGGAGCTGGAGGATCTCGCGCGCCCGCTGGATGGCCCTGCTCATATCGATCCGCTGATCGAGGCGATCGGCGACGCAAAATACGTTTTGCTCGGCGAAGCAACTCACGGGACGTCCGAGTTCTACACGTGGCGCACCGAGATCACGCGTGCGCTCGTGAGAGAAAAGAACTTCTCATTCGTTGCAGTCGAGGGCGACTGGCCCGATTGCTATCGCGTCAATCGCTACGTGAAAGGACGCGAGGGCAAGAGCGCCGAAGAGGTTCTCCATGCGTTCGATCGCTGGCCAACATGGATGTGGGCGAATCGCGAGGTCGTTCAGCTCGTTCGATGGATGCGCGCGCACAACGATCGATCTCTCGACGACAGAAAAGTCGGATTCTATGGACTCGATGTGTACTCGCTCTGGGAATCGATGCACGCTGTCATCGAATATCTCGAGAAAGTCGATCCGAATGCCGTGAGTTCCGCTCGCCGAGCGTATTCGTGCTTCGAGCCGTACAACGAGGACGCGCAGGAGTACGCGCGAGCGACGGCACTCGTCCCGACATCATGTCAGGCAGAAGCTGTCGCCGCCTTGGTTGAGCTGCGATCGAAAGCCGAGGACTACAGGGACAAGGAAGATCCGGAATCGTATTTCAACGCGGAACAGAACGCGCTCGTCGCTAAGAATGCGGAGCTCTACTATCGCACAATGATTCGCGGTGGACCCACGTCATGGAATGTTCGCGACCATCACATGATGGAAACGCTCGATCGATTGATGCAGCATCACGGACCGTACGCGAAAGCGATTGTGTGGGAGCACAATACTCATGTCGGCGACGCGCGATTCACCGACATGGCACGCGCGGGAATGGTGAACGTCGGTCAGCTCGCGCGACAAGCTCACGAAAAGGATGGTGTCTGGCTGATCGGCTTTGGCACATACAAAGGCGGAGTGATTGCGGCTCGCGAGTGGGGCGCACCGATGGAGCGAATGCGAATACCCGAGGCGCGAGCGGGGAGTTACGAAGCAGCGATGCACCAGGCGGTCGGCCGCGATTCGATGTTCATTTTCCGCGACGAGGACGACGAAGCGACCCTGAGATTGAGAGAGCCGCGCAGTAATCGCGCGATTGGCGTCGTGTATGATCCCCGCACCGAGCATTGGGGCAATTACGTTCCGACGGTTCTACCTCAGCGCTACGATGCGTTCATCTACATCGAGGAGACAAAGCCGGTCGATCCGCTGCACATGCCCGCAGTCATTGATGGCGAAGTCCCGGAGACGTTCCCGAGCGGACAATAAGAATAACAAAACGCGGTCGCCGATCCCCGCTGGCCGGGCACCGGCGACCGGCCTTTACCTCCCCTGCGACGCCCTCGCTTGGCGGACCATCTCTTTGACTTCAGCGAGGAGCCTCGGTCCGTTGTACGGAATTCCATCCTTGATTGTCCATTCGACTCCACCTGTCTTCACCGCCTTACCATCGCGCATTTCTTCGACGCCCGTCGGATACAAAACCTTCAGATTCTCCAGCGGATTTCCGTTCACAACAATCAGATCCGCGAGATAACCAGCCTTCACTCTGCCAAGCCGAGTTTCTTCGCCGAGTATTTTCGCGTTGTTGCCTGTGACGTGCTGAATAACCTTGATCGTGTTGAACCCGGCCTCTTGATGGAGCTCGAGCTCGCGTATCAATCCGAATCCGTACATCTGATAGATGAAGCCGGCGTCGTCACCAGCGCCGATCAACCCGCCGCGTCGCTCGAATTCGCGTAGCGCATTCTCCCAGATCCGGTAATTCTCTTTCCAGAATGTCTCGTCTGTCGAAGTCCAACCGATGAAATAAGATCCGTGATTCGACGGATCTGGTTTGAAGTATTGCTCGAGCGTGGGATGCAGATAATCCGCAAACCATGGCTGCGTTCTCGCGCGCTGCAGATCTCTGCTCGCTTCGTAGATGTCGAGCGTCGGAACCCATGCGACGTGCGCAGCAATCATCGAATCGAGAACCTGCATCAGCTTCGCCGAGTCTGCTTCGCGCCAGAGGTGTCCCGCCCATCGAAAACGATCCACCTCGTTTCGATAGTTGTAGCTCGGCGGAAGATTCTGGACGCGATCCTTGATCGCCGCGTCGGGAATTCCATACCAATGCTCGATGCTCGTCGTGCCGAAGTGGATATCATCCCAGGCGTTTGTCTCCTCGACGCCAACGTGATGCGCGATGCGAAGGCCGAGCTTGTGTGATTCGTCCTCGACGGCCGCCATAAAATCGCGATCGATGCCGAGTATTTTGATGCCGTCGACGCCCATTTTCTTCAGATCGCGAATTCGTTGTCTCGCTCCCTCAGTCGTGGTGGGCACTGGTGGATTGCTATATCGCCCGTAAACGAAAATTCTCGGACTTGGGATTTCTCCGCGCGCGCTTCGTCCGCGAAGGTCGATAATCGATTGCGTGTTGTCGGCACCCACTTCGCGAATGGTTGTGATGCCGCACGCGAGCCAGATATTCAGCTCGTACTGCAATGGTTGGGGAATCCCGCCGCGCTCGTCCTGGACGTGCGCATGTTCGTCG
>JBGQKT010000106.1:0-10494 GCA_041499635.1 Gemmatimonadaceae bacterium | reverse complement strand
GTCTGCGCCCGTAGCTCAATTGGATAGAGCATCTGACTTCGGATCAGAAGGTTGGGGGTTCGAGCCCCTCCGGGCGCGTGTATTACGTGTGATCCAGCCATGAGGTAAACAACTTTAGAATGGCCGTATACACCAACGCAAACGACCCGCGCAACTACCATAAGGTTGTCGACTGCCAGTGGGCGTGTCCTGCACACACGAATGTGCCGGAATATCTTCGGCTCATCGCTCAGGGACGCTACACCGAGTCGTACCTGCTCAATCGCGAGTCGAACGTCTTCCCGGGGATTCTCGGACGCACGTGCGATCGGCCGTGCGAGCCTGCGTGTCGTCGCGTTCGCGTCGATGGCAAGCCGGTGGCTATCTGTCGTCTCAAGCGCGTCGCTGCTGATTTGCGAGATGACATTACCGAGTATTTGCCCAAAGCTCCGGAAATTCGAAACGGCAAACGCGTGGCGCTGATCGGCGCCGGTCCCGCATCGCTTACGGTTGCGAATGATCTTCTGCCGATCGGATACGAAGTAGTGATCTACGAACGGCTCTCGAGTGCCGGCGGATTGATGCGCTACAACATCCCGGCGTTTCGATTGCCCGAGAGCGTGTTGAATGAAGAGACGCAATGCATTATCGACATGGGTGCAGAGGTGCGCTACAACACGCCGGTCGAGAGCATGAAATCGCTGCTCGCTGAGGGTTACCACGCGATTTTCGTCGGAAGCGGCGCGCCAAAAGGAAAAGAGCTAGACATTGCGGGGCGCTGGGATGACGGCGCGCGCGAAAAAATTCACATCGGCATCGAGTGGCTCGGCTCCGTGCACTTTGGCCACATCGACAGCATCGGTGAGAAAGTGCTGATCATCGGCGTGGGCAATACGGCGATGGATTGTTGCCGCACGTCGCGGAGACTCGGCGGCGCCGACACGAAAGTCATCGCTCGTCGCTCACGACCTTATTTCAAAGCATCGCCGTGGGAGCTAGAGGACGCAGAAGAAGAAGGCATCCACATCATCGAGAACCACGCGCCAAAACGGTTCGTTGTCGAAAACGGAAAACTCGTTGGAATGGAATTCGAGCGTCTCGAGTGGAGCGAGACGAATGGGAAGCAAACAAGCCGCGTCATCGATACCGTCATTCTCCCATGCGACGAAGTGATTCTCGCAATCGGTCAGGACAACGCGTTCCCGTGGGTCGAACGCGACATCGGTATCGACTTCGACAAGTGGGACATGCCAGCAGTGGACAAGGTGACGATGCAGAGCTCGCTCCCCGGCGTATTCTTTGGCGGCGATTCCGCATGGGGCCCGGCAAACATCATCTGGGCAGTAGAGCACGGACATCAGGCCGCGATTTCAATTCACCAGCATTGTCAGGGTGAATCCGTGACGGATCGCCCGCCTCAGGGAATGCATCTCGCGAGCACAAAGATGGGAATGCATTCGTGGGCGTACAGCAACGATTTCAATCCGTCGCCGCGCTCGAGCATGAATCACGCGGAGCTCGTCGAGCGATTCTCGAAGCTGAGTGTCGAGGTCGAGCTCGGATTCACGCCGGAGCAGACAGCCACTGAGGTGGAGCGGTGCCTCAACTGCGACATCGAAACGCATTTTACGGCATCATTGTGTATCGAGTGCGATGCATGCGTCGACGTGTGTCCCGTCAATTGCCTGACGATTGCACCGCCTGCTGAGTCGGAAGCTGAATTGCGCACGCGACTTTCCGCGCCGGCGAACAATCTCGCTCAGGATTTGTATGTATCCGAAGGATTGCCACAAACGAAACGCATCATGGTGAAGGACGAAGACATCTGCCTGCACTGCGGGCTTTGCGCAGAGCGATGCCCCACCGCTGCGTGGGACATGGCGAAGTTCGCGCTCGTTCTGCCGTACGCATTCAGTGATTCCGGGACCGTCGTCCCTGTGGCCGTATGAGCGGTATCAACGATTTCGCATTCAAGATGGCCACCGTGAACGGCACGGGATCGGCCAGCGCGAACAGTTTGCTCATGCAGGCGATTTTCCGCATGGGCATTCCGGTAACGGGGAAAAATATTTTCCCGTCTAACATTCAGGGACTGCCGACGTTCTATGAGATTCGTGTGAGTAAGGATGGGTACACCGCGCGGCCGTCGGAGGTTGATCTCGTCGTCGCGTTGAATCCAAGCACCTACGCGAAAGATGTCGCAACTGTGCGACCGGGTGGCTACCTCGTTTACGACTCCTCGTGGCCGCTCGAGCCGGAGCTCGTTCGTGATGGAATCACGATTCTGGGAGTTCCATTCGGACAAATCTGTGTCGAGAATTTTCAGGGAGATCGCAACCGAACTCTGCTTCGCAACATCATGTACGCGGGCGCGCTGGCCGCGCTGCTCGAGATCGACATGGATGTCGTCAGCCAGATGATCATCGAGAAGTTCTCGAAGAAAAAGAAACTGCTCGACGCGAACAACACGGCGATCAGACTCGGATACGATTACGCCAAGAGGAACTACGACTGTCCGTTGCCGTTTCATCTCGAGAAGATGAGTGCGACCGGAGACTCGATCATCATCGATGGCAATACTGCCGCAGGGCTCGGCGCTGTTTACGCCGGTGCGACAGTCGGTGCATGGTACCCAATCACGCCGTCGACATCGCTGATGGAAGCTTTCAAAGGATTTTGCGAGAAGTTTCGCACAGATCCGGAGACTGGCCTCGCGCGCTATTGCATCATCCAGGCGGAAGATGAGTTGTCCGCCGCGGGCATTGCTATCGGCGCGGGATGGGCGGGTGCGCGCGCATTCACCAACACAGCTGGCCCGGGTATCTCCCTCATGCAGGAATTCATCGGCCTCGCGTACTACACGGAAATTCCTGCTGTCTTCTACGACATTCAGCGCACCGGACCATCAACGGGAATGCCGACGCGCACGCAACAAGGCGATTTGATCTCACTGGCGTACGCGTCACACGGCGACACAAAACACATCGTGCTCTTTCCTGCAAATCCTGAAGAGTGTTTTTATTTGAGCGTGACCGCGTTCGACCTCGCCGAACGTTTTCAAACGCCGGTGTTCGTCGCGAGCGATCTCGATATTGGAATGAATGACTGGATGTGCAAGCGACTCGAGTGGGACGACAGCTATCGTCCCGATCGTGGCAAGGTCTTGAATGCTGATGAATTGGCAAACGTAAAGAAGTTTTCGCGATACCTCGACGTCGATGGCGACGGAATCGCGGCGCGCACACTTCCCGGCGTTCACCCGAACGGCGCGTACTTCGTGCGAGGATCAGGTCACGACAAGCACGGCGCGTACACTGAAGAGTCCGACGCTTATCAGGAAGTGGTCGATCGCCTCGCTCGGAAATTTGCCGGGGCCGCGGACGCAGTGCCGGCACCGGAATTCAACATGCAACGAAACGCACAGGTCGGAATCGTCTCGGTAGGTGGTTGTAATGCGGCTGTACTCGAAGCCGTCGACCGCCTGCGCGAACAGGGTCTTTCAGTCGACTACATGCGCATCAAGGCGTTTCCCTTCAGCGAATCGGTGAAGGAATTCATCGATTCACATTCTCCTGTGTTTGTTGTCGAGCAAAATCGCGATGCGCAGCTTCGGTCGCTGATCGCAATCGAGACCGGCGTGCCGCGCGACGCGATGATTCCTGTTCTCGATTACGGCGGTATGCCGCTCACCGCAAAGGTTGTTGTCACCGCGGTCTCCAATCACGTGGCGCAGGCGGTCGCATGACGTCAATTACCAAACCGCCGGTTCGCCATCCAGGGCTTCGCAAGAACTCACTCGGGTTCACGGTGCGCGATTACGAAGGTGCGATGTCGACGCTGTGCGCGGGTTGTGGACATGACTCGGTGACAGCAGCGCTTGTGCAAACTTGCTGGGAGCTCGCGCTTCCACCACATCGTGCAGCGAAGATGAGTGGCATCGGATGCTCATCGAAGACCACTGCGTATTTCATGAAGCAATCTCACGGCTTCAACAGCGTGCACGGGCGAATGCCTTCCGTCGCCTCGGGAGCGAACGCAGCCAATCGCGACCTCTATTACATCGGAATTTCCGGCGACGGCGATTCACTTTCGATCGGGCTCGGCCAGTTGTCTCACGTGATTCGACGCAACGTTCGCATGCTGTACGTGATCGACAACAACGGCGTGTACGGACTCACCAAAGGCCAGTTCTCCGCGTCGGCCGATATCGGCTCGACATCGAAGAAGGGCGAAGCGAATCTGCAGCCGCCGATAGATCCGGTATTACTGGCGCTCACTTTAGGTGCAACATTCGTCGCGCGAAGCTTTTCAGGCGATAAGGCGCAGCTCGTTCCCATTCTCAAAGCGGGTTTGCTGCACAACGGTCTCGCGCTCGTCGATATCATCTCACCGTGCGTAACATTCAACGATCATGAAGGATCGACGAAGAGCTACAAGTTCACACGCGAACATGAAGTGGAAATCTCCGCTGCCGATTTCGTTCCGCTGCGCCGCGAGGTTGTCGCGCCCGTGACGGACGAGGCAGTGTCCGTCGTGACGATGCATGATGGAAGCACCGTTCGTTTTAGAAAAACGCCGGAAGGCTACGATCCGACGAATCGCGAAGCCGCGTATGCGCACATACGCGCATGCCAGCAGCGCGGCGAAGTTGCGACGGGATTGCTCTTCATCGCCGAGGATGGGCAGGATATGCACGCTGTCGCGAGAACGGTCGAGACGCCGTTAGTAGATGTGCCTTACGAGCAATTGTGTCCCGGGAATGACGCGCTGCAGAAGTTGATGGAGGGATTCAGGTAGACGTATTTCAACAGCTCATTCAAGGTTGCCACGAACTCCCCGAGATACTACTGTAGTCGCCGAGACGCCGGATGGTTGCTCGCGCCCTACGCGAAGTCACCCTCCGCCGACTCCCAGTCCGGGGGGGCTGAAAATGAAATTGCATGCGGGGCGCGCAATCACGATTCTGGCGTTGACTGGGGTTAGTGCCTGCTCCAACGAGTCTCATCAATTGACGGGCCCATCGCTTCCGGGTGTGCGCCTGGATTTCGGGACCGAGGGCACCGCAGCGACTGTTTGTGTTTCGGGCGACAGCCCCGCCGGCAACTACACGTTTACGGTGAGCAACATCACGGGTCCCTCGCTTGGAAGCTCGGTTGCTGGAACGAACCCAGCTGTCGTCAGTCGTAGCTCCTGTTTCGCTCTGGTTACCAGACTCATCCCCGCGGATCCGTTCAATCCGACAGCTGACCCTGTAACCACCATCACCTACAGCTATACCAGCAACGATGTACCCGGCGGGGCCGGCTACTCTGGCACGACGTGCATCGATGATCCTCCCATTCCGACATCCAGTCCATGCGGATCGACAGTGGTCGGCCATGTGAATTTCGTCGCCGGGACCGCGGCAACGTTTTCGTTCGTATCTGGCGCGCAGATGGTCGAGTCGCTGCGCGCAATACTCTCTGATCTCGACGTCAAGAAGGGAGCTGAGCAAAGTCTAAATGACATCCTGGACAATGCACTCAAGGCGCTCGACAAGGGGAAGATCTCTCGTGCATGCAACGAGCTAGATCATTTCGCCAAAGAGCTCGATCACGGACCGAACAAAATCGGGAGCACTGACACTGCAACGCTCCTGGCGAAAGTGAGCGATATCCAGATCGCGCTTGGCTGCTGATCGGGGAATAGCCTACAAACCCTGAGGGGTTTCCTGATACCTACTCGCGATACACCCGAGCAGCGTTAATCTGACGGTCGGAACGGGTCGACCGCCCGCGTTCTCTCGCGGAGGTGTCATATGAGCGGCGCATTCATTATTCCGCTTCTCGCGCTCTTGTTCCCGATTTTGTTACTCCTCATAGCTCTTCTCTTCGAGGCAGCTTTCGTCTCGTGGGCAGCGTATCGGTTATGGCACGATCGCCCACCGCACTGGATTCGACGACTGCTGCATCACGACGCTCCGCGAACTAGACCGGATTAGAAGCGGTCTCTAAATCCGGTCTAATCCGCAAAATCCGTTTTCGTTAGTTGAGGAGGTACCGCAGCCCGAGTTGCGCGCGCCAGCGTGACAACAGACCCGGGTCATCTACGAAGGTCTGTGATGGTCCGACGAAATTGAAAACCGGACGCCCCGATGCATCGAATCTCACGAGCGACAGCGGCGACGTCGCCGAAGCACTCGCCACCTTCCGAACTCCCCAGCTCGAGTGGAGCAAATTGCCGACGTTGAGAACGTCGAGGCTGAGCTGGAATCCGTGCTTCGTTGTGCCGCGCATGAACATGAAATCCTGAAGAATTCGCGCGTCAACGTCACTGTACCATGGATTGGGCGCGCCGAACCTCTCGGCGATTTGTCCGCGATGTGATCTCAGATAATCATCCTGCTCGATGAACGCGTTCAATCGCGTCCATTGATCTGCGGCGGAGCTGCTGCCCAATGGATCGAGCAAAATGTCGCTTTGGTCCTTCGGGATGTAGATGAGATCGTTGCCTGCCTGTCCGTCGCCGTTCACGTCGCCCGAATAGATGAACGAGTAGCGATTCCCACCGTTGCCGGCAAAACGATTTCCTTCAGCGAGCTCGCCGAACAATCCAACCTGAGTTCGCAAGCTCGATGACCACGACTTGCTGTAACTCGCCGAACCAACGAAGCGGTGCCTCTGCCCGAACTCGGAATAGCTCAGCTCGGGATTATTGGGATCGCCTTGAATCGGCTGGTTCTGCCAGAGCACACTCGCGATCTCCGAAGATTTGAGAAGGCTCTTGGCGATCGTGAAATTGTACCCGAGTGATGCGTCGGCGTTTGGGCTGAATGTCTTGCGCAGCTGCGTTGAGATATTGAACGAGTATCCCTTGCTCGTATTGTCGATCACGTAGATGCCAGCACCACCATCCGGATTCAGCTCGCTCTTTCCAAATCCGCCGTAGTACGGACGACCGTCGGGTAGAGTGCGCACCGGTTTTACCAGGTCCGCGTTGCGCATGAAGATGCCTTTGATGTCCTTGCCGTAGATCACCTCGAAAGTGCCGAGCATGTTCCACGGTAATTGTTGATCGACGCCGACATCTGTTGTCCATACCTGCGGCCACTTGAAGTCGGGTACCATTGCGTTCACGTCGAACGATTGTTGAAGCGTGGATCCCTTGCGCGTCGGAATTGGCGGGTTCGGCGCAGCAAGATTCGGATTCGCACCAGGGTTGGAGATGACATTTCCGACCCAGACGAAGGGAACTCGGCCCGTGAAAATGCCGGTGCCTCCGCGCACCTGAGTTCGGCGGTCGCCCACCGCATTCCAGTTAAATCCTACGCGCGGCGAGAAAAGTGGCGTCGCTCCCGGCAGCTTGCTTTGATCGACAACCTCGGGCGAGCGATTTTCATCCAGTGCCTTCAACGCGCGTGAGAACGGATTGTCCACCGGCTTCGTGAAGTACACGGGAAAATCGACGCGCAGGCCGTACGTCAGCTTCAGTCGATCGGTCGCCAGCAGCTCATCCTGCGCGTACAACGATACTTGTCCGACGTGAATGATCTCGCCCTTGAACGCTCCGCCGCCGACCAGTCCCTTGAAATCCTTCTTGTTCGGACCTGGAGCCGTTGCGGCGAAGAAGTTTGCGAGAGACGAGTACGTGCTTCCGATCGGAACGAACTCCGCGGGCAGGAAGAACACACCGTCGCGGAAAATGTTGAACGAATTGAAAAATTCGAATGACTCGAAGTTTCCGCCGACGGTGAACGCGTGCTTTCCGCGGAAGATGCTGAGGTTATTGGTGACCTGCCACACGTCCTGATCGAGGATGTTGTGATTCGAGAATGGCTCGAGTCCGACTGTCGTGTACGTGACTCCACCTTCGCCGATCTCGATCGTCGGAAAGTCTTCGCTGAACGGTTGACGGAAATCTTTGAAGTGGTCGTAGCTCGCGAAGAATCTATTTGCGAAGTTGCTCCATCGGCTGTTGTGCTCGAGCGCGTACGACTGGAGACCGTTGTTGATTGCGTACCCTGACTTGTAGAACGGAAGGCTGCTCTCGTTTGGTCCACGCCCGGTATTGTTGAAACTGAGCACGAACGGATGTGGCCCGAGGTCGCGCTTCGCATCGAGATAGTTGAAGCGAAACGAGAGATTCTGACTCTCGTTGATGTTCCAATCGAGCTTAGCGAGCACCTTGTTGTTGTCGGTGCGGAAGAAATAGCCCTGATACGGGCCGGGGTCGTAACCGTAGCCGTCGATCATGCGCTGTCGGATCGCATCCATCACCGATGCCTGAACTCTCGATACGCCGAGTCCTGTCGCACCGCCTGTGCTCGCGACGAAATTGGAACCGGGCTCACTCGTGCGCTCGATCTCTCCGTTAAGGTAGAAGAAGAGCTTGTCTTTAATCAACGCGCCGCTCACAGAGGCGCCGCTCTGATTGTAGGTGAGGTCCGGATTCGCGACGACCTTCGAGCCGGACACTGTGTTTCCCTGAAGAGCGTTGTTGCGCCCGAAGGAGTAGAGCGATCCGTGAAATTCGTTCGTGCCGCTCTTGGTCACGGTGTTGATGTTCGCTCCGGTGAATCCACCTTCGCGCACGTCGAATGGCGCAATCGAAAGTTGAAGCTGCGCTACAGCGTCATAAGGAATCGGCTCAGCGTTGGTCTGTCCTCCCGGCGCAGGATCATCGAGTCCGAATGGATTGTTGAAGTATGAGCCGTCAACTGAAATGTTGTTGTAAAGCCAGTTGCGCCCGCCGAAACTCATGTTGCCGTCGCTTCTCGGGTCGAGTCGCGTCAGATCGCGCGTGCTTCGCTTGATGGAAGGCGTCAGCGCGACCTTGATCGAATCGAAGCTCATCGCTGCCCCGGTGCGCCCGGAATTCATGACGGCGTCTCGCTCTGCGGTGACCTGAACGCCGGTAAGCTGAACTGCTCTGCGCACGAGACGGAAATCGACACGAGATGTCTGATCGAGAGAAAGAAACACATTCGACTCGGAACGCGGCTCGTATCCGATGGACGTCGCTGTGACTCGGTAAGGTCCGCCAATTTTCACGTTGGGCAGATTGTAGCGACCGCTCGACGTGACCGAAGCACGGTATTGCGTGTTGGTCGGAAGGTGTACAGCGATGACGGTTGCTGCGCTGATTGGAGCGCCGGCAGTGTCGCTGACATTTCCAGTGAGCGCGGCGGTAGTGACACCCTGTCCGGAAACGACAGATGATCCTGAAAGAAACGCGGCCGCGAAAAGGCCCCGGACAGATGACTTCAGCGATCTTCTGCGTGTCATTACTTCCTCCCGGTGTGTGTATTCGCGGGACGCTACCGGATTTCGAAGCTACGTCAAGGGGCGATGGCCGTAGATGTTACGAAAAAACTGTGGCAACAGAACACTACGCAGTCTTCCTGAAGAACAGGTTTCGAATTGAGATTGGTCCCGGCCCTGCTAGAGCAACACAAAGCGCAGACGCGAGCAGAAGGAGCTCCAGCTCGAACCCCTTTGGCGCGAATAACCCGCCACCGCGTTTCGCGAACCAGATTGCGCCGAGCATGTCGATCGTCAGCGCGATGCCGAAGGGAAGAGTGAACACTCCAAGAATCAGCGCAGTCCCGCCCAACATCTCGGCCAGGATGCTGAACCATGCCGCGAGACTTGGTGCAGGAATCCCGAGATGTGTCATCATGCCGACGGTTCCTCCGATGCCCATCTTGAACGCTTTGAGGTAGCCGTGGGCGATGAAGATCACGCCGGCTACCACTCGTAAAACGAGGAGTCCATAAGCGTACCCGCGGCCGCCGCTGGAGGAGTGATCGAGAGAGGTCATGTTTTTCTCCGGCTGATTGGTTTTGTGGGTTTGCGTTGCCGGACCACATCGAGAATCCCGATGAGTGTCCGTAGCTGCTGCTTCGTTAGATGACCGAGCTGCTCGCGGTGCGTCGCATTCACTGGCGCGTCGAGCCGCGCAAGTAAATCGAGGCCGGCACTCGTAATTCGCGCGGTGATCACCCGTCGGTCTGCCTCGTCACGCCGCCTCGATACGAGTCCGCGCTTCTGCATTCTGTCGAGCAGCCGCGTGATGTCGGGATCGCGTGTTATGAGCCGCTCCGAGATTTCGCCGCAAGCTAGTCCTTTCGCACCGGCGCCCCTCAGGATTCGAAGGACGTTGTATTGCGGGCCGGATAACCCGGACGCCTTCAGAACCTGATCGCCGATCTCAGCGAGCTCACTCGTTGTGCGCTTGAGCAATAGAAACGCTTCCTGCTCGAGGCTGGTGAATCGCTTCTTCTGCTTGATGTCCGCTGCGAGATGTGATGGCATGGTTGCTCCTTGAAACGATAGTCGTTGCAACGACTATTTGTCAAGGTTGCGACGCCCTGGCTCCTTATTATCAGCCGCCCGGTGACGGCTGTAAGCCAAGCGCGCCGAGCCATTGCGCGATGCCGGGGTAGCTCGGATTCAGCTGCGCGGCACGAATCGCAGACGCACGCGCATGGTCGATGTCGTGACTGAACGCGTATGCGAGTGAGAGCTGGTACTGGAT
>JBGQKT010000105.1:0-10734 GCA_041499635.1 Gemmatimonadaceae bacterium | reverse complement strand
TTGTCGTTTGCTGCATCGAGAGGCAAGCGAGTGAAGCACAGATACAGGAGCGGGTCCCATCCTTTCGGTCCGATGTCCTTGAACAAATCACCGGCACCGCCAGGGCCTGAGCGGTCGGCTGGCGTATCGGAGCTGCGCTCGACCGCGGCACTGGGACGCTCCGCCAAGACTCGTCGGACCAGATCCACGTTGCCGCAAACAACCGCGGAGTAGATGCTGTCATTTGCGATTTCGGGATGTTGCTCGAGAATGCGCATCGCGGTGTGGAGCGCCATCGTGTTTGCCGATGGACCACGCACGTGATGATCGGGGCACGCGTTCTCGAAAAACCAATTCACAATTTCGTCGCGCGATTTCTCTGTGCGGGCTGGTTTCAAGATCCGATTCTTCAGCTCGCTCCAACCCGAAAAGCCGTGCTCGATCGCGAGCGCGTGCTGAACGTCGCGCAGCGTTGGCAGCAATGGTGCGTTCGGAAGTGCGCGCTGGAGACGCGCACGCGCGTCATCAACATTTGCGCGCATCGCCTTCAGCCAGCGCTTTGCTTCCTTCTTCAGGTTGTCGAGGGTACTCCGGGGCGTGAGTCGCCTGGGCATAACACCTTCCTCCCGTAGCTGCCTGAAGTCCGCTGAATACAGGCCGGAAGAAGGTTCAACGAAATGACTGTGAACCTAAGTTGGGTGGGAGAGAACTCCCTTGCCGCGGACAGGTGGCGACCCAAATCGCACTACCCGTAGAATGGTTGCTGAGTCTTACGCTGTCAACGGAAAGGATCGGCCGTGAAAGGATCGGTCGCCGACTGAAGTAATTCGTCAATTTCCGAATAGCCCGAAGGTGTCCCCCCGTTCGGACTCGTCAACCCCTTCGGGCGAGCTTGACAATCTGCGCAATTTGTTCCGGCTGAGTGAGCGTCGTTGTGTCGATCTCGACAGCGTCTGTTGCTTTCACACTCTGTGCGGCGTCCATCTCGTCGCGCAACAAAATTCGCGCGGTTTCATCGAATAGCTCTTGTTCGGTTGGCCCGCGGCCCGCGCGCTCGAGCACGCGGCGAAACGCGCGCTCCTGTGGCTCGGCAACGAGAAATATCTTGAGCTTCGCGTCGGGAAAAACGACCGTGCCCATGTCGCGGCCGTCAACAACAATGTCGTAATCGCGCCCGACGTTACGCACTTGCGTGTTAACCCACTCGCGAACGCGTGGCATCTTTGCAACGACCGAGACTCGGTTGGTTACCGCGTCGCCACGCATTTCATTTTCCGCGGGTCGTCCATTCAATAATGGGACGAAGCCATTTTCCACCGGCGAAAGCGTCACTGATCGCGCTGCATCAAGCACGGATTCTTCCGTCCATGACGCTGCATCAGAATCGCGCCTGAGTCGCGCCGCGGTTGCCGCGCGATACAACGAACCCGAGTCAACGTGTCGATAGCCGAGCTCGCGCGCGACCGCTTTCGCCGTCGAAGATTTTCCGGACGCCGCTGGACCATCGATCGCGATCGCTTCTCTTTCTTTATTCATGTCACGAGTGAGTCCAGATCAGTCCAGAAATCGGGATACGAAATCCCAACACAGTCTCGATCGTCGATCTCGATGTCGTTTCCATCGAGATAGCCTAACACACCAAAGGCCATCGCGATTCGATGATCGCCCTGCGTGACAACTCGCCCGCGAAATATTTGTCGGCCTCCGGCGGAAATTCGAAAGCCGTCACGCTTCTCCTCGGCGTCGGCACCAATCGCTCGCAAATTCGAAACGACAACTGAGATGCGATCACTCTCCTTCACCCGAAGCTCTTCCGCACCCGAGACGTCGAGGCTCACTCCGGCCGCGGCTGCGACGCACGCGAGCAGCGGAAGCTCGTCGATCATAGCGGGCACCTCATCCGCGCCGACGCGAATGCCCGTCAATTTCTTCGGCGAGACCACCACCGTTGCGGTTGGCTCTCCAGCTACCGTTCGCTTCTCGAGATAACGAACCGACGCTCCCATCCTCGATAGCACATCGAGAAAACCGATTCGAGTCGGATTCACGCAAACTCCGGGAATGCGAACCTCTCCTTGATCTGCAAGCGCGCCGAGTGCCGCAGGAAACGCGGCCGAAGACGGGTCAGACGGAATGTCGACGTCTAGCGGCTGGAGGAACAACACCGGCGTCAGCGTCACGCTCGTGTCGGTCACCGTCAATGGAACGCCGAGTGACATCAGCATCCGTTCTGTATGGTCGCGTGATCGCCGGAGCTCACGCACTGTCACACCAACGCCTGATACGAGCCCGGCAAACAAAATCGCGCTCTTCGTCTGCGCGCTGGATGCGCGTGTGTTCCATGCAATCCCGGACAAATCGCCACCATGAATTGTCATGGGCAATCCGTCGCCTCTCTCAAACTCGAATCGCGCGCCCATCGCCGTCAGTGGTTCCGCAACGCGCTTCATCGGACGTCGGCTGAGGCTTGCGTCGCCTTCAAGGCGCGAGGTGAATGGACTTGCCGCCGCGACACCTGCCATGAGACGGGCGGTCGTTCCACTGTTTCCACACTGAAGTGCGAGACGCGACTCACGAAATCCGCCGAATCCATTTCCGTCCATTGAGATCTCATTTGTCAGCGGCGGTATCTGTGCGCCAAGCGATCGCAGCACGCCCGCCGTTGACTCCACGTCGGCGGACTGCAGTATCCCGCGAATCCGCGACTCACCATTACCGAGCGCACCGCAGATGAGGGCGCGATGTGAAATGGATTTATCGCCCGGCACCCGCACGGTGCCGCGGGCTTTCATCGAAGCCAACGCTCCAAGGCCGTCGCGTGATCGGTTTTTTCATCGCGGTATTTCACAATCACCGGAGTCTGAAGCGAAAGACGTTTTCGTCCTCCCCAGCCTCCTTCGACTTGTCGCGCTCCGGGTACAACCACCGCACCACTCGGAATCACGAGCGGCTTCTCCGCGCTACCGCGATAAATCTCTTCTCGCACGAGATCGTACACGGGCGTTCCTCGCGTAAGTACGACGCCCGCCCCGAGAACAGCTTGAGATCGTACGACCGTTCCTTCGTACACTCCGCAGTTTCCGCCGACGATCACTTCGTCCTCGATCACGACCGGTGCCGCATTGATCGGCTCGAGCACACCGCCGATCTGTGCCGCTGCACTGAGATGCACGCGTTCGCCAATCTGTGCGCACGATCCGACGAGCGCGTGCGAATCCACCATTGTGCCCGCTCCGATGTAAGAGCCGACATTGATGTACATCGGCGGCATGCAAACCACACCAGGCGCAACGTAAGATCCGCGGCGAATCGACGAACCGCCGGGTACTACGCGCACGTTGTCGGCGAGCGAGAGATTTCGCAACGGATATGTATCTTTGTCGAAGAAGCTCAACCGAGCTTCCTGCGAATCGGGGAGCGGCATGGGTGACATGTCGACCAACTCTCCAATTCTGAATCCGAGAAGAATTCCTCGTTTCACCCACGTGACCGCGCTCCATTCTCCATTCGCATCGCGGCGAGCTGAGCGCACTTCACCGCGCTCCAATAATTCAAGAAGCTCGTCGACGGCGCGACGTGCGTCCGGCGAGGGCTCGGACGCCGGGTCGGACGCTGCTCGATCAATTCGCTCCTCGAGCGAAGTAGAAGTCACTTTGCGGTGAGCGCTCCGAGGGCCTCGAGGCTCGACCTCACGAGGTCATTGTGCTTGTCGGCCAGAGGAACAAGCGGAAGTCGAAGCACGTTTTTCATCTTCCCCATCATGGCCAATGCTGCCTTCGATGGAATTGGATTCGACTCGATAAATGCAGCACTTGTCCATCCAGCAAGCTGATGCGAGATGCTGCGCGCCTGGACGAGATCACCAAGTGCGAGACATTCATTGAGCTGAGCTACCAGCTTCGGAGCAACGTTCGACGTGACGGATACGACGCCAGCGCCACCCTCAGCCATAACCGGAACTGTGAGCGCATCGTCGCCCGACAACACACTGAATCGTGGCGGACAGTTTCTTATGATCTCGTTGATCTGCGCGATATTGCCGGACGCTTCTTTCACCGCGACGAATCTTTCATCGTCCGCGAGCTCGAGAGTTGTCGCTGCTTCAACGTTGCTGCCGGTTCTGCCCGGCACGTTGTAGATCACGATCGGGAGACTCACCGCGTCGGCAATCGCGCGATAGTGCGCGAGGATCCCGCGCTGCGGCGGTTTGTTGTACCACGGCGACGTGTGCAAGAGATGCGTCGCTCCTATAGTCTCCATCTCTTTCGAGAGCGCGATCGCCTTCTGCGTGTCGTTCGACGCCGCACCAGCTACGATCGGGAGGCGGCCATTCGCTTGCTCGATAGTGATAGCGACAACGCGTCGATGCTCATCAAGCGTCATCGTCGCCGCCTCCCCGGTAGAGCCGCATGGCACGAGGAAATGCACTCCTTGCTCGATCTGCCAGTCGACAAATTCGCGAAGCGCGGGCTCGTCGAGTGCGCCGCTGTCCGTGAACGGCGTGACGAGCGCGGTGCCGCAACCGGTCAGTGAGCTCCGCGAATCCGGAGCGCCATCACCCTTCGGCAACGTTTTCCTCCTGTTCTTCACTTTCTCCCGAAGCGCGAATATTCGTGAACCCCAGAACGTCACGCATCGTGAACACTCCCTTCTTCCCGATTAACCATTGAGCCGCACGTAACGCGCCATCGGCGAACACTCGACGGTCGCGCGCCTCGTGTCGCAGCGTCATCTGCTCGTAGGTGCTGTCGAATATCACTTCGTGAGTGCCTGGCACTGAGCCAGTGCGTACACTCGTAACAGAAACTCTTTTTCCGAGCCCCTTCTCCATTGCATTCACAATCGCGAGCGCAGTGCCCGAGGGAGCGTCCTTCTTTGCAGAGTGATGCGTTTCCACGAGAACGCCGGCGAATTCGGGAGCGAGCCCCATGAGCTCTCCTGCTCGTCGAGTCAGCTCTACGAAAAGATTGACCCCAACCGCGAAATTCGGCGCCCAGAGAAGTCCGATGTCCGCGCGCTTTGCCTCGTCGGTGATCATCGGCAGTGACTCGTACCAACCGGTAGTTCCGACGACAACCGAAATTCCGCTTTCGATGCACGCGACGATATTGTCGACAGCGGCCTCGGGTTTCGTGAATTCAATTGCAACATCCGGGTCGCCGAGCGCTCGCCTGGTTATGCCTTTTCCATTGCGGTTGTGCGAGGAGTCGAGCATCGCGCAAACCGTCCATCCACGCTCCTGCACCATCTGCCCGATGGTGCGACCCATTTTTCCATCGCCGATGATCGCAATCTGAGGCTCGTTCTTGCTCACTGTTCGTTGCTCCCGAAAAATTCGCGATGCAACCGCTCGATCGCTGCGTTCACTTCATCACCGTCGACAATCACAGTCAGATTGATACCGGTAGCGCTCAATGACATCATGTGCACTTTCGTATCGCCGAGCGCAATGAGTGCTCTGCCCATTGCGCCTCCCGCGTCGCAAATGCCGGCGCCGACAATCGCAATGATTCCGCGATTCCTCTCGATTGAGAGATCGCCAAGCGAGCGGAGGTCGACGAGCAGCGCGTCGAGTCTCGATGGATCGTCGATAGTCACCGAAACGGAAACTTCGGATGTCGCGACGACGTCAACCGAAGTTTGATGTCGTTCGAAGATTTCGAAAACTCTTCTGAGAAATCCATGCGCGAACAACATACGCGGTGCGGTGACCCTGATCAGTACGACGTCGTTCTTTCCCGCGATTGCGCTCACTGGACGGTGCGGAGCGTCGAACGTGATGCGCGTTCCCTTTCCCTCAGGCCGACGAGAGTTGTAGACGAAAACGGGAATCCCGAGTCTCACCGCGGGAGCAATGGTATTCGGATGCAACACCTTTGCGCCGAACGACGCGAGCTCCGACGCTTCGTCGAATCTGATCTCCTCGATCAACAACGCGCCTTCCACCAGGCGAGGATCCGCGGTCAACATTCCGTCGACGTCAGTCCAGATCTCGATCGCATCGGCATGAAGCGCCGCCCCAATTAGTGACGCGCTGTAGTCGGATCCTCCGCGGCCAAGCGTCGTGGTGATACCCTCACGATTCGCGCCGATGAATCCGCCGAGTACCGGAACCTTTCCCTCACGCAGCAACGGCAGAAGCACATCTCGTGAGCGCTCGGCGATCTCATGTGTTTGCGGCTCCGCCTGCATGAATTGCGAGTCGGTGATCATCACGTCGCGCGCGTCGATGAGCTCAGCTCCAATTCCGCACTGCTGAAAGAACGCTGTCACCAATCTTGATGACGCCTGCTCGCCAAACGCAGCAATCGCATCGAGGGAGCGAGGTGTCACGTGTCCAAGTATCGACAGTGCTTCAGCCAACGAAGCGAGCTCGTCGAAAAAAGCGCTCAAGTCACTCGACACGTCCGCCGCCACCGGCGTCGAGCCGAGAAGCTTTTCGCATTCATTGAGGTGACGATCCCGAAGTGTTTCGACTCCGCGAAGCGCACCGATGAGATGGCCCTTCGCGGCTTGCTCTCCGACGGCGAGCAGTGCGTTCGTTGCACCGCCGAGTGCGGACACAACTACGACCGGCTGTCTGTCGAGACGGCCTTCGACAATCGACGCGGCGCGCGTGATGGCCTCCGCGTCGCCCACGGAGGTGCCGCCGAATTTGACGACGATCACTCTTCGGGCAGCCGGCCGGACACAGCGAGCAGCTCGGCATTCAGCACTGATCCGCCGGCTGCTCCGCGAATCGTGTTGTGACCGAGCGCGACCATTCGCAAATCGAGAATCGTATCCTCACGAACGCGTCCGACAGTCACCGTCATGCCCTTTCCCGCATCGACATCGCGGCGCGGCTGCGGTCGATCGGGGTTGTCAGTAACGACAAGAGGTTGTGCGGGTCTGCTCGGCAGACCATGAGTGGATTCAATTCCCTTCCAGGCGCGCAGTGCGCTGAGAGCCTGCTCAGGATTCGGGTGATCGTGAAATGACGCGCTGATGCAAACCGTGTGACCGTGTTCGACTGCAACGCGATTGGTCTGCGCGCTTACTGCGAATGATCCGTTGACGACAGCGCCCTCCTCGAGGCGACCGAGCAGCTTGAGCATCTCGCGCTCGAGCTTTGGTTCCTCGTCGGCGATGTACGGAATGACGTTTCCGAGGATATCGAGTGATGCAACGCCTGGATAGCCGGCGCCTGATACCGCTTGCATCGTCGTGAGAAAGAGTTTTTCAAGACCGAACTTCTGGTGAAGCGGGGCAAGCGCGACTGCTGCGACTGTTGCGGCGCAATTTGCATTCGTGACGATTGCGCCACTCCATCCGCGATGAGCGCGTTGGGTATCGATCAACGCGAGGTGATCACCATTCACTTCGGGAATCACCAGCGGCACATCGAGCTCCATTCTGTGATTTCTCGCGTTGCTGAGCACAAGTTTGCCCGCCCTCGCGAACTCTTCTTCGATATCTCCTGCAACGTTTGAATCCAGCGCGGAGAAAACGATCTGCGCGCTGATCTCCGACGCGCGCGAATTCTTGATCACGAGATCAGCCACACTCGCGGGCATTTCGCCTTCAATCCATCGAGTCGCATCGCGATAACGCTTGCCCGCGCTTCTCTCCGAAGCCGCGACCTCAGTCAGCTCGAACCACGGATGATCCGCGAGCAGCCGAATAAATGTCTGGCCAACCGCTCCCGTTGCTCCGAGAACGGCGACTTTTCGCTTTGGTCCAACGCGCGAGGTAGTCATGAGGCGAGTAAGGTGCGAGCGAGTTTCTCGTAAGTGTCGACGCTCGCCCGCAGCTCATCGACATCGATGAACTCTTCAGGAGTATGCGCGACGTGAATCGATCCGGGGCCGAACATCAGCGGGGTTCCCCATTTCGTGAGGAGCGGAATGTCGGATGTGTACGCGACCGGCGCCGTCTCGAATCCTTCGACGGTGTGAAAATGTTGCGACGGGATGTACGAGCCGAATTCGATCTCCGCTTTTCCCTTCGCCCATTTTCGGATCATCGATTTGATCGGCGCAACGTCACCGACAAGCCGGACCATCATCTCCGCCTCGGCGTGTGCGGGTACGATGTTGGCCTCTGTTCCCCCACGAATCACCCCGATGTTGACTGTCGTCTCACCGAGCATTGGATCGGATGGCCACGGCAAATCACGAAGTGTGGGAAGAAGCGCCATGAGCGGCTCGATCGCCGATTGTCCGAGATGCGGATAAGCGGAGTGCGCCTCTTTTCCTTTTGTGCGGACAATCACGCGAAGCGATCCCTTGGCTCCGCTGACGAGCTTGCTCTCGGTCGGCTCACCATTGATGAGAAATTTGCTCTTCGTCGGAAGATTGTTCGCGGCGCGCGCACCATCCGAGCCGCCTTCCTCACCAACGAGGAAAAGAAGATCGATTCGCTTCTCGCCCGATTTAGCGAGACGATCTGCGGCTGCGAGCATTGCAGCCGCGATTCCTTTCGCGTCGCATGAGCCGCGTCCATAAAGCCTCTGACCCTCGAGGCGCGGCGGGACATAAGGAGGCACCGTGTCGAGATGAGTCGAGAACGTCACGCCGCCGCCCTTTCGGGAGGCCCACACATTCCCTCGCCCCGGAGAAACTTCCTGAATCGTGACGTTCCATCCGCGCGCGACTAGCCAGCGCGAGACGAAATCCACGGCCGCTCCCTCGTTCTGAGTCTGCGAGGGAACAGCGAGCAATTCGGCAGCGAGAGCGACGACGTCGGTCATGACCGGAAATTAGTCGCGCCCCTTAGAGGAAGCGACCGCGAAGACCTCGAAGACCTCGAAGACTTCGAAGAAGACTATTGTATGGCAGTTACCACGATTACGGACACGTTGTCGGTTCCACCACCGGCGAGCGCCTCATCGATGAGGCGCCGGCTAACTCCTTCGACGTCTGTCGCCTGCTCCATGAGCTTTGCAATTCTCTCCACGCTCACGTGCTTCGTCAGACCGTCGGTGCACAGCATGATGCTGTCACCCGCCTCGAGATCTATCAAACCAACCGACGGCGCGAGCTGCGGTCCGCCTATCGCGCTCGTCAGAAGAGCTCCAGGTCCCGAGCGAGCGGCCTGCTCTTCGGTCCAGACGCCGGCGGCAATCATGTCTTCACCTACAGTCTGGTCGCGAGTGAGCTGCTGCAACCGGCCCCCGCGCCGAACGTACGCACGACTGTCCCCAACATGAATGAGGTACGCGCGTGGCCAGATGAGAAGGGCCATCGTCAGAGTCGTCGCCGGTCCCTGTGCAGTGTTCGGATGCTCAGCGCGGAGCTCCTCATGAACCGTTCGCACCGTCTGCTCGAGTCGATCGAAAAGCGTCTGCTCCGTCGAGGAGTCGTCAGCGTTGAAGCAGTCGACGGTTTCAGAGACGTACGCAAGCAGCGCCGAAACAGTCGCCTCGCTCGCTTTGTCGCCCCGCGGCCCGCCGCCAACTCCGTCGGCGATGACGTAGAGATGCGCGTCTGTGGTTCCAAAGCTGTTTGACAGTTTTGCGTACGGCAGACTGGAGTGGCGAATGAGTACGGACTTCCTGATGTCAACGATCAGAAAATTGTCCTGATTCGTTTCCCTCACCTTTCCCTTATCCGTCAGGCCAAAGCTCTTGATCGCAATCGGCATCGCTCAGGCTCCCGCTTTCTTGAGTGTCGCATCAGCGACCCACCGAAAGGTCTCTTCGACGCCTTCTCCGGTCTTCGCGCTCGTGCGAATCGTGTGCAATGCTCGTTCACTCACAGCCTTTTCATCGGAGGACTTCAACTGCCACTCGTTCACCAAATCGGTCTTGTTCACGGCAACCACGGAAGGAATTTCGCCGAGAGCGCCTTTGACCGTCGCGTAAATGTCGTACATGCCGTCGAGAGTATCGCGGCGCGTTCCGTCAACGACGTAGATGACACCATGAGCCCCACGGACATAACTCGCGTTCACGTCGTTTGTACCGTCGCGACCTTCAAGATCCCAAAGCATCAACGTTATGTTCTGATCTCCGACTAGAATTTCCTTGCGATCGATCTTCACTCCGACCGTGCTGAGGTATCGGTCGGAAAAAATCGAATAGACGAAGCGTTGCACGAGAGATGTCTTTCCCGTCGCGTGGACGCCAACCATGCAGATCTTTTTCTGGATCATCGGTCTCCCCCGGGCGGCAAAGGTGTCGCCGACACCGAAACATTGAAAGAGACGCTACGATTGATTCTCGCGCGCTCCTCCGCATCGGGAAAGGCAAGAGGCTTGGCCGTCGCGACGGCGTCGAGCAACAGACGAGATGCGGGCACGCCGGAAGCCGACAGGATGCTGCCTACGCGATCGACTCGTCTCCGCGCCAGTGTCTGATTTGTTTCATCGGCGCCGCTCGGATCCGTCCGCCCGATTAGTTGAACACGGATTGCCCCGCCCAGCTGAGCAACTCCCCGATCGAGCTGATCGATAAGCGCCGCGACTTCTCGCAGCCGAGCCTCAGCCGCGTCAGAAACTTCCGCCGAGCCCGGCGCAAAAAGAATTCGGTCGCCTTCAATCGATCGTCGCAATGAATCGAGCCCCGACCATTGTTTTGCGCGCGCCGCCACAATCGGCGGATCGAGGGACAGGTATTGCTGCCATCGGCCGGACAGAGTCGGAGGAATCAATCCCGCGCTCGCAATCACTGCGCTCGGCTCTCTTGCCGACGGATCTTTCAATCCCGAAATGTTCCATTGACGCCATCCGCGCGACGCGTCGACGACCACGTATCCGGGCTCGGCGCGCAGCGCT
>JBGQKT010000104.1:0-10881 GCA_041499635.1 Gemmatimonadaceae bacterium | reverse complement strand
CTGCTGATCGACGACCGACGAGTGAAACGACTTATCGGAAACTCACTCACTCAGCGATGGGCACGACGCAACGCAAAGAATTTTCGACCCGATTTTGTTTTTCTTTCGAAATGTTTGGCGCTCGAGCCGGAAACGGTGTCCGAGATCATTTGCGATCTACCAAATGCGATGTGGTACCACGACCCACAATGGTACGCCGACCTCGACCGACCTGACATCGCACACATCGCGAGCATAGGAAAACTCGCACAAACTTTTTTCGTGACCGGCTTCGACGCCGAATGGAAAGCGAACGGGCTTCGCGCAAAGTTTCTTCCGGCAGCAGGCGACGCAGGCATCTATCCCGTCGCCGAAGATGAGAAATACCGCGCTGATGTAACATTCATCGGAACCGGATACGACGAGAAGCGCGCCGAATTTCTCGTATCACTCGCGCAACATCTCAACGTGACCGTCTGGGGACAAGGATGGGAACCGTGGCGCGGGCAGCTCGACTGGCGCGGCAGGCCCGTTGAAGGATCGGAATTCGCGGCGGTCTGCTCGAGCAGCAAGATCGTGCTCGGCATCAATCCCGCGCGCGCCGCTGGCGGAACGAACTACACATCCGACAGGACATGGATGGTCATTCTCGCCGGCGGATTCTACCTGGGAGAATACTCTACCGGCATGGCCGCGATGCTCCAGGACGGAGTTCACTGCGCCTGGTACGATGATCTCGACTCGTGCGTAAAACGGTCGCTCAATTATCTCGACAACGAGCCAGAGCGACAGGCAATCCGTTCGCGCGGAGAGAAATTCGTTCGCGCGAATCACACCTACGATCAACGCGTTTCATTTCTTCTCGAAGGTCGCGAGTGGGTGAACCCGCTCGACAAGCCTTGAATCACATCTTCGTCACGCAGGATTATCCGCCGGTTGGCGGCGGAATGTCGCGCCGCTATGCGGAGCTCTGTCGTCGGTTCGGCGACGGCGCGAACACGCGTATGGAAGTCTCGACAGTCTCAGCGAGTGACGGCGGCGCATTCGACAAGGGTGAGAACTATCCAATCTTCCGCCAGTCGTTCTCGTTCGACGAAGCGAACCGGTTTGGAAACCAGTTGAAATGGGGACGCTGGCTCGGACAACACTGCAGCGGTCGAATCGACGTCATTCATTGCGGGAACATCCGCCCCGTCGGCTATGCAGTGTCGTGGCCGCACTTTCGCTTTGGACTACCTTACTTGATGTACGTGAACGGCGGTGACTTGCTGCGCGAAAAAATGAAAAGCGAGCACGGCGTGAAACGCGTCGGAGCTCGGCGAATGCTGGGAAGCGCAGCGGGTATCGTCGCCACTTCCAAGTGGGTTGCCGCGCTCGCCGGTGAAGTTATGGAGATCGTCGGTATCAATTCGCCGCCTCTCGTTGGAGCATTCGATCTCGGCACGGATCCCGTGAAATTCCATCCCGCACGCGACACAGGATCATTGCGCGCGCAGTGGGGACTCGGCGACGCGCAGATTCTTGTCACGGTCGCGCGACTCGTTCCGCACAAAGGTCAGGACTCGACAATTCGCGCTCTCGCGGCATTGCGTGACGAGTTTCCCGATCTGCGATACGTGATGATTGGTGAAGGACATTACGAGATGCATTTACGCAATCTCGCCCGCGAGCTAGGTGTTGCCGATCGCGTGATTTTCGCTGGACTGCTCAGCGACGATCAGCTTCCCGAAGCATACGCGACGTCGACCCTCTATGTAGGACTCTCGCGAATCGATCGTGAAATAAACGTCGAAGGGTTTGGAATTTCGTTTCTCGAGGCAGCCGCGTCTGGCGTACCCGCGATTGCTGGCGACTCAGGCGGTGTACGCTCTGCAGTTCGCGATGGCGAAACAGGATTTGTCGTTCCTCCGACTGATACTCCAGCAATAAAAACAGCGATCGCCGCGTTGCTCAGCGATGATGAGCGCCGCAAAGCGATGGGCCGAGCAGCGCGACTTGCCGTGGAGACGCATTACAACTGGGATCGTGTGGCACGCGACACGCGCGAATTCGCTTACGCAGTCGCCGGACCGCGGGAAGGCAATCGATGAAGCCGACGCTATCACAGCGCATCGAATTCTATTCGATGCGTGGATTGCTCAACGGACTCGGTTTACTGAGCTGGGAAACCGCGTGTCGGATTGGCGCGCGACTCGGGGCGGCAGGATACAAGCCGCTTGGCATCAGGAAGGACGTAGTCGAAAAACAAATCGCGGGCGCGTTTCCGGAAAAATCGCGTGAGGAAATTCAGCGTATCGCGCGTGCGTCATTCGAGCATCTTGGACGCACTGCAATCGAAACCGCGCTCCTACCGCGCCAGGGCGACCGCGCGATTCTGAAATTGGTCGAACAAGTCGACGGATGGGAGCACGTTGAGCGCGCGCAATCCGAAGGGAAGGGAATGATTTTCGTGGCCGGCCATCACGGAAACTGGGAGCTGCTAGGTGGATACATCGCTGCGCGTGGAATTCCTTTCGAGGTGATTGCGCGAGGAATGGGCAATCCATTATTCGGAGACTACTTAAACGAGATCCGTACATCTCTCGGGATGATCGTGATGCACGATTCGGAGGCGGTCAAGCGAACACCGCGAGCGCTGAGGGCGGGCCGAGCCGTCGGCTTTCTCTCGGATCAAGGCGTGAAGGGGCTTGCCTCGACGTACGTAACATTCCTCGGCAGGCCAGCAAAGACGCCACGCGGCGCGGCGGTATTCGCTTTGCGATTCAATGCTCCCGTATTCTTTGTCGACGGAATACGGCTGCCGAACGGAAAATATCGCGTGATCATCGAGCCGGTCGAAGTGGCGCTCACTGGCGATCGGGAGAAAGACGTAGATGCAATCGTCATTCGCTTCACGGAGCTTCTCGAAAAATGGGTAAGAAAAGTTCCGGAACAGTATTTCTGGCAGCACCGGCGCTGGCGGCGACAGCCGGAAGACACGCCGCCCGAGCTGCGCGATCCCACCATCGACGTTTGAATGCTGGATAAAGCGCAACGCCGACGTCTTCTCAACGACAACCGCGCGCGCTTCGGCATTGCGGTTGTCGTGATCATGACAGTCGCCGCGATCGCCGCTCCACTCGTCGCGCGACAGGATCCGCTCCACATCGATCTCTCGCATTTATTGCAACGTCCATCACTTGCGCATTGGCTCGGCACCGATGTACAGGGACGTGACATCTGGTCGCGACTTGTTTACGGATCGCGCGTGTCGCTCACTGTCGGAATCGTTTCGCAGGGCATCGCACTTTTACTTGGCGTGACGCTCGGATTACTGGCAGGATATTACGGCGGCTGGGTCGAAGAAATTGTCATGCGACTCGCGGATGTGACACTCGCATTTCCTACACTACTACTTCTCATCGCGATGGTCGCTGCGTTTCAGCCGTCGATGGGAGTGGTGTTCGTGACGATTGGTGTTGTTGGCTGGGCGGGAATTGCGCGATTGGTGAGAGGACAGGTTCTCGTTGTGCGTCAACTCGAGTACATCCAGGCGATTCGCGCGCTCGGCGCCCGCGATTGGCGCATCATGCTCCAGCACGTGTTGCCCAATGTCATCGCCCCCGTTGTCATTGCGGCAACGCTTGGGGTAGCCGGCGCGATCATGGCCGAAGCGGCGCTTTCATTCCTTGGATTGGGAGTTCCTCCACCGTCACCGAGCTGGGGTTCGATGATCGCTGATGGTCGCGATCTCGATCAGCTGCGACGCGCGCCGTGGACTTCGGTTTTTCCGGGACTCGCGATCGGAATGGCGGTGCTCGGTTTCAATTTGCTCGGCGATGCGCTGCGGGATGCGCTCGATCCGAAACAGCATCGTAAGGCGCCAACGGAAACCGTTTGACAGTTGTCAGTTGATGATTTGGTGAGGGGCTGGGAAGTTTTTCAGGATCTCCTTGCCAGTTTTGGCAAGCCTGCATCAATGCTTTTTAAGCCATCGAGCCTGTACTTGCCAAAACTGGCAAGGAGATCCTGAAAAACTTCCCAGCCCTCACCAAATCATCGCGCGACCCTAATCAATCCGTAGTCTCGCGCGCCTTTCTTGATCAGATAACACTGATCCGCCAGCGGCACAGCCATCGGATCCGTTGCGCTCGCGACGCGCTCGGCATTCACCGACACGCCGCCCTGATCGATCAGTCGACGACCAGCACTCTTTGATGTCGCGAAGTCGAGCGCGATAAGCGCATCGACTACCGTCGCGCCGGCCGGTAGCTCGGCGAACGGAACCTCGCGACTCAATGCAGCGAGTGCATCCACTGAGAGCGAGCGTGGATCCCCTTTTTGAAAAAGCAGACGCGACACATCCTCAGCTATTTGGGCGGCGTCAGCGCCGTGCACGCGAGTCGTAACTTCCTTCGCAAGCGCCTGCTGCGCGTGACGGGTTTCCGGATGTTCGTCCACTTCTTTCTCGAGCGACTCGATCTCTTCGCGTGAAAGCAAAGTGAAATAGCGAAGATATCGCCCGACGTCGCGGTCATCGACATTGATCCAGAACTGGTAAAACTGATACGGCGAAGTGCGCTCCGGATCGAGCCACACATTTCCGGATTCTGTTTTACCGAATTTCGTACCGCTTGCGGTCGTGACGAGCGGAAACGTCAACGCATGCGCTTCGCCGTTCGGTACCGTTCGACGAATCAGCTCCATCCCAGCCGTGATATTTCCCCACTGATCGCTGCCGCCGACTTGAAGCGTCACGCCGTCGCGAAGAAAAAGCTCTCGATAGTCGTACGCCTGAAGCAGCATGTACGAAAATTCAGTGTAGGAAATTCCGGATTCGATTCGTGCCTGCACCGATTCCTTCGCGAGCATGTAGTTCACGGTGAAGTGCTTGCCGACGTCGCGCATGAAATCCACGGCGCGCACCGGAACCAGCCAATCCGCATTGTTCCGCATTTGCGCAGCCTGCGGGCCCGAGAAATCGAGAAAATGCTCGAGCTGTTTTCGCAATGCCTTCGCATTTGCGTCGACTATCTCGAGCGAATTGAGCTGGCGCTCGGCGGTTTTGCCGCTCGGATCGCCGATGAGGCCAGTGCCACCACCGACGACGACAAACGGCTTATGTCCGCCCCGCTGGAGATGCATCAGCCCCATTACCGGAATGAGATTGCCCACGTGCATGCTCGACGCCGTCGGATCGAAACCGCAATACGCGGAGACAGATCCCTTCGCCAGCGCCGCAGGCAGTTCTTCTGTGTATTGATGTATCAGCCCGCGCCATCCGAGCTCGTCGAGCACCGTCGTTTCTCCGGTCATGCCGCAAGATAGGGAACACCGAAGGCGGTGTCACGGTATCGGGATTAGCTTTCATCGCCGATGGCCAAAGGAAACGATTCGTTCCGCCGCCGCCACCCGCTGGTCGTTCGCGGCTTGCTCCTTCTTCTCACGTTCGTCATCGCCTCTCTGTTTGGACTGGCGTATGGAACGTGGGTGCTCATCTGCCGGGGATCGCGTTGTCCTTCGGTCGAAGCGCTCAACGACTACACGCCCCGCCAGACGTCGAAGCTCTACGCCGTCGACGGGCGCTTCATCGCCGAGCTGGGCAACGAGCGCCGCACTCTCGTCAAGCTGGATGAGATTCCCCAGCACGTCCAGCAGGCGTTCGTCATCACTGAGGACAAACGCTTTTACTCACACGCCGGGGTAGACTGGAGTCGAGTTTTCGGCGCACTCGCGCGCGATGTAATTGCGCGCGGATGGGAACAGGGATTCTCGACGATCACCATGCAGCTCGCGCGAAACGTTTTCCCCGAGCGACTTTCGCGAGAAAAAACTCTGGTCCGTAAAATTCGCGAAGCCAAAGTCGCTCGCGCGATCGAAGCAAAGTACGACAAGAAAAAGATCCTCGAGCTGTACCTCAATCAGATTCCACTCGGCAACGGCGCGTTCGGTGTCGAGGTCGCCTCGCAGCGATACTTCGGAAAATCTGTTCGCGATCTCAACATCGCTGAGGCCGCTACGCTCGCTGCTCTTCCGAAAGCACCCGAGCGATACAATCCGCGCAGACACCCCGATCGCGCGATTCAGCGACGCAATACCGTGATCGAGCTGATGCGCGACAACGGTGCAATCAGCGATGCAGATGCCAGTACTGCCCGCGCGTTTCCCCTTCAGCTCGCAAGCAAAGCCGAGTCGGGAGACATCGCGCCCTACTTCGTGGAATGGATCCGCCAGCAGCTCGATGAACAATTCGGAAAACAACTCTACGAGCAGGGGCTCAAGGTCTACACGACTCTCGACCTCGACATGCAATCGGCTGCCGAGCGAGCGCTCGAGCGGCAGCTGCGCCTGATGGAAGCGGGCAAATATGGAACGTTTCCGCACGAGAGCTACGAGCACTACGAAGCACGAAGCCTCGCCGGCTCGGAAACGCCGGATAACTCACCGTACATCCAGGGCGCGTTCCTCGCCCTCGATCCGCGCAACGGTGCGATACGCGCAATGGTCGGCGGACGCGATTTTTACGATTCGAAGTTCAATCGGGTAACTCAGGCTCTTCGTCAGCCGGGCTCGGCGTTCAAGCCGATTGTGTATTCTGCGGCAGTGCAGAATGGACGTCCCGCCTCGTACATCGTGAACGATTCGCCGCTTGTCGTTCCACTTGGCGGCGGTGGCGGCAAAGACTGGACGCCCAAGAATTTCGACGGAAAATTTCTCGGACCGATGGCAATGCGTCGCGGATTGTACGAATCGCGCAACATCGTTGCGATCCGCGTTGGAATGGAGCTCGGCGAGCAAACGGTGATCAACGAGGCGCGAAACTTCGGCCTCACTACTCCGATTCCACCGCTTCCGTCGATTCACATCGGCGCGGCAGACGTCTATCCGATCGAGCTCATCTCAGCGTATTCAACGTTCGCGAATCAAGGAATCCGCCCCGCGCCAAACGCGATTCTGCGCGTCGAGAACGCGAGACAGGAAGTGTTGTGGCAGCAGACTCCGACACGAACTCAGGTGCTCTCGCAGGAAGAATCGTGGATGATGGTGGACATGATGAAGGACGTGATTCGTCGTGGAACTGCGGCCGGCAGCGTTTGGGGTGCAGGATTTCATTTGCCTGCTGGCGGAAAAACGGGAACGACCAACGACGGCACCAACGTCTGGTTCATCGGGTACACCGCCGATCTCGTCGCCGGTGTGTGGATGGGATTCGATCGTCCTGAAAAAATCATGTACGATGCACAAGGCGGCCGACTCGCTGCACCCGCGTGGACGCAGTTCATGTCCGAGGTGTATCGAAGAAAACCTGCGCCACCTGATTGGCCGCGACCCATCGATATCATCACACGTGACATCGACCTGAGCACGGGGCAGCTGCAGACGCCGTACTGTCCGCGCGATTTGATTCGCACTGAGTTCTATGTTCCCGGAACCGAGCCGACGATCGAATGTCAGAAGCATGTCGCCGGCGGATATCAATCTTATCTCGACACGTTGGGACGCGCGCCGGCGCCCGATACTTTCTCGCGGGTTCCGCCTCCGTTGCCGCCACCGCCGACCGACATGCGCGTCAATCAAGGTGCGTCGCCCGTGCCTCGACCGGCGCCGCGCGGAGACACTACGCATTCGCCAACTGTGTTCGACACGACTCAGCGATCGCGCGCGCGGCCGGTTCGTCCGTTGCCGCCTCCGCCACCTCCATCGCCGCCAAATTCGGATAGTGGTCGCGTAGAAAGTTCGCGCAACCCTCGAGTGCGATGAAGAGATATCACGCACACTGGGTTGTGCCTGTCACGAGTGCCCCGATCGAAAATGGTGTCGTCGTCGAGCGCGACGGCATCATCGAATACGTCGGTCCACTCGCTGGTGCTCCGGCCGGCGAAGATCACGACCTTGGCGAAAGCGTTCTTCTGCCTGGGATAATCAACACGCACACTCACCTCGAGCTAACCGCGATGCGTGGATTTCTCGAGGATCTTTGCTTCAACGATTGGATCGACAAGCTGAGACAGAGTCGCAAGGAAGCTCTCACTGAAGAGATGCTTCTCGATTCGGCGCGATATGGCATCGTCGAAGGTCTGCACGCCGGTATTACGACTTACGCCGACACGTGCGCTGCCGGACTCGTGATGGACGCAATGCTCGAGATGGGCGTACGCGGAATCATGTTCCAGGAAACGTTCGGCTCGGCACCGGAGCAATGCGAGAGCGCGATGGCAGTTCTGAAGGAGCGAGTTGCGGAGCTGCAAAAGAAGGAAACCGATCTCGTTCGCATTGGTATCTCGCCGCACGCGCCGTATACGATCAGCGATGATCTCTATGCTGCGACGGCGCAATTCGCTCGCGAATCTGGCTTACGAATGGCGCTTCATATCGCCGAGAGTGCGTCGGAAACAGAAATTGTGTGTGCGGCGACTGGTCCTTTTGCTATCGAGTGGAACGTTCGCGGATTGCCGATTTCGCCTCGTGCTCGCTCGCCTGTCGCGTTACTCGAGAAGACTGGATGTCTCGCGACGTCGCCGCTTCTCATTCATTGCGTGAATCTGGATGCTGAAGACATCGTCGCAATTGCACGACACCATTGCTCCGTGGCGCATTGTCCGGCGTCGAATGCGAAGTTCGGTCACGGTATTTCACCGATCGCCGATCTTCTCCAAGCCGGTGTGACTGTTGGACTCGGATCGGATTCAGTAGCGAGCAACAACCGGATGGACATTCTGGAGGAAGCGCGACTCGCGATTCTTTTCCAGCGCGCAATCAAGAAAACCGAGCGCGCTTTTTCAGCCCAGCAGGCACTCGAGCTCGCGACCATAAGTGGAGCGCGCGCTCTCGGAATCGACGATCGTGTCGGCTCGCTGGAAGTGGGGAAGGAGGCGGATCTCGCCGCGTTTTCGCTGGCGTCGGCGCGTGTGACTCCGGTGGGAGACGTGATTGCCGCGATTCTGTTTGCGGTCGCGGGTACTCCAGCGCATTTCGTCGCCGTAAAAGGCCGGCCTCTTCTTGCCGACCGAGAGCCGCTGTCGGTTGATCCCGAGCTGCGTCGGCGAGTCGCGGCGGCCGGTGAGTCGCTCGCCGCATGGGACCGGGCGGCAACCTGGATTCCAGCCACTGTGGGTAGCGTCAAATAGTGTTTATCCCATAACTTCATCGCTCAACCGCGAGGCGATCGCAGATGGCTTCGAACACAAATCGTATCTGGCGCGACGGAAATTTCGTAGAGTGGGATGACGCCACGATTCACGTCATGAGTCACGTCGTCCATTACGGCTCGAGCGTTTTCGAAGGAATCCGTTGTTACGAGACCCCATCGGGTCCGGCGATCTTCCGGCTACCAGAACACATGCGGCGGTTCGCGGATTCCTGTCGCATATATCGAATGCCCCTCGAGCACTCTCAGGAAACACTGGCGCAGGCGTGCATCGATACGGTTTCAGAGAATGGATTGCCGCATTGCTATCTGCGACCTGTTGCTGTTCGCACGGGCCAGCACATGGGTGTTTTTCCTGCGAACGCTCCGCTCGAGGTTTTCATCATACCCTGGCAGTGGGGCGCATATCTCGGTCAGGCGGGTCTCAGTGATGGTGTCGATGTGTGCGTATCGAGCTGGCGGCGTGCCGCGCCGGACACATTCCCTTCGCTCGCGAAAGCAGGCGGGAATTATCTCAACTCGCAGCTGTCGCTGATGGAGGCGCGGATCAACAATTATTCCGAAGGGATAATGCTGGACTCGTTCGGCTTCGTTTCCGAGGGAAGCGGCGAGAATGTTTTTGTTGTCCGCGATGGCAAGATATTCACGTCTACGATCGCATCGGCAATTCTTAGCGGAATCACGCGTGACTCAGTGCTGACGCTCGCGCGCGACATGGGAATCCAGGTTGTCGAGCAGGCTATTCCGCGCGAAATGCTGTACATCGCCGACGAGGTTTTCTTTACGGGAACTGCCGTAGAGATCACGCCGGTCCGCTCGGTTGATCGGATTCCCATTGGAACAGGCAAGCCCGGACCCATCTCGCTGGCGATTCAAAAGGAGTACATGGGAGTCGCGAAAGGGACGATTCCGGACCGGCATGGGTGGCTGACCCATGTACCAAGCGAGGTTGTTGCGGGTATTTAAGGCGTACCCGTTGTATATTCAGCCTTCGTTAGCAAGGTGAACTGGAGGAGTGCTTGATCGTAGGTTGTCTGGCACTAAACGCATCGTTCGAGCCCCTGACGATGGTGCCAATGAGGCGCGCTCTCAGGTTGGTGATCGACGGAAAGGCCGAGATAATCGAGGCCGACGCTGAGCGTGTAGTACGCTCCGAGCGGCTTACACTCCCGCGCCCCGCCGTCATCCGCCTCACGCGTTTCATTCACGTACCTCGGCGATTCCGCCGTCAGGTGACGAACACGTTTCTTTTTGCGCGCGACCGCTACCGCTGTCAGTACTGCGGCCGGATGCAGCTCGAGCTCAAGCCGCGGGAATCACTGACGCGGGATCATCTCGTGCCGCTGTCGCGCGGCGGAACGAACGAGTGGACGAACGTTGTGACGGCGTGCAGCCCGTGCAATACGCGCAAAGCGAACAGCCTTCCGAGTGAAATCGGAATGCATCCGATCAACGCGCCGGTCGAGCCGCACTTCGTTCACTTGAGCTGGGCGGTGCGACGATTGACGCCGACGCAGGCGAGATACATCAGGCTGTTCTACGGCGAAGAGACTCTGCACCATCTCGAGGATCTGGAACATCGACATCCATCGAGTGGGCGACTGATCGTGGAGCATCACAAGGCCGCGCATTAGTTCAGCGGTCTACGGTTTGAATGTTCCCGATCTCGCCTCATAGTGCCGCTTTTCTCCACCAAGTAGCCGAACCATTAAAGTCCGGACACCGCGCGATACTGCGGTGCCCGGATTTTTCTTTCCGCGCACTGCTGGTTTGAG
>JBGQKT010000103.1:0-11057 GCA_041499635.1 Gemmatimonadaceae bacterium | reverse complement strand
CATCTGCGTCTCCGGGTGCGACAAATCCGTTTTCGTTGATGTCTTCTCCCGTCGGCTGGCTCACCGTAGGAATTCTGTGGATCGCCGCTGCATATTTTCTTGTGCAGATGCGTAACGCCAAATCTCCAATACGATGACGCTCACCACAGCGCTGCTCTTCGCTCTCGGCGTCGTCGCCGTCATTTACGCGGTGATCTTCGGGCGCGCGTTGATCAAAGCTCGTCGCGCAAGTGCATCCACCGATGTGATCACGCCGACCAGAGCAGGCACGGTGACAGGCTTCGTCACCAATTTCTTCGACACGCTCGGCATCGGCTCTTTCGCAACGACGACGAGCATTTTCCGTCAGTGGCGACTGGTTCGTGATGAGCTCATTCCCGGTACGCTCAACGTCGGTCACACAGTGCCGAGTATCGTGCAGGCGTTCATTTTCATCCGCATCGTTCCGGTAAACGCACGCACTCTCGCTTTTATGATCACTGCCGCGATAATGGGCGCATGGCTCGGCGCGGGAGTGGTCGCTGGCTGGACGCGTCGTCGTGTGCAGCTCGGAATGGGACTCGCGCTTTTTGGCGCAGCGACAATCATGTCGATGAGTCTTCTCGGACTCGTGCCCGGCGGGGGCTCTGCGCTGGGGCTCACGGGCACACGATTGATCGTCGGCGTCGCAGGGAACTTCATACTCGGCGCACTGATGCCTCTAGGCATCGGACTTTATGCGCCTTGCATGATCCTTGTCAGCCTCCTTGGTCTCACGCCGACAGCTGCGTTTCCCATCATGATGGGCTCCTGCGCCTTTCTCATGCCCGTTGCAAGCGAGCGGTTCATTCGAGCTGCGTGCTTTGATCCGCGGGTGTCGGTCGGGTTATTGATTGGCGGAATTCCCGCCGTTCTCATCGCAGCGTTCATCGTGAAGTCCCTTCCCCTCACCGCCGTTCGATATCTGGTTGTGTTTGTTGTTCTGTACACCGCGTTCAATCTTGTGAGAGCAGCTCGGCGAGAGCGTCAGCAATCGTTGGATGTCGTTATTCCAGCCGCCGGGTTCTAAGCCTCGCTGTAGATTCATCGTCAACCGCAGAACCAGGGTTGCAATGTGACTGAGCCGTTGGCACAACCGTCGCAAGCATTCACCGATCTCGGATTCGGAAGCGTCGTTGGACGAGCCAACGAAAAGCGGCTGCTCAATCGAGATGGAACGTTCAATCCGCGGCGCGAGGGAATGTCGATCTTCGCGGCGCTGCATCCGTATCACCTGCTGCTCACAATGTCGTGGCGGCGTTTCTTTGGCGTCGTCATTTCAGGATATGTAGCTACCAATGTCATCTTCGCGTTCGCTTATCTTGCGTGCGGACCCAGTGCGATAGGAGGACAAGCGCCCGACATCTTCGGCGGCACTTTCGGTCGCGCATTTTTCCTCAGCGTCGACACTATCGGCACGATCGGCTACGGCAACATCTATCCGGTCGGTGTTCTTCCGAATCTCCTGGTTACAGGTGAGTCTCTAACGGGTCTTCTCGGTCTTGCCCTGGGAACGGGAATATTGTTCGCGCGCTTTTCGCGTCCAACGGCCTCACTGGCGTTCAGCAGCCGCGCCATCGTTGGTCCTTATCGAGGCAAGACCGGCTTCATGTTTCGCCTCACTAACGTCCGTGCCAATCAACTCCTCGAGCTCGAGGCGAAGGTCTTGTTCAGCAGAATCAAGGGAGATTCGCGGCAGTACGATCAGCTCGATCTGGAGCGAACGAGGGTTGTATTCTTTCCCTTGAGCTGGACGATCGTTCATCCGATCGATGAATCGAGTCCGATGTTTGGAATGACGGAAGAGGAGCTGGCCGAGCGCGACGCGGAATTCCTTGTGATGGTTTCCGGAATCGATGAGACCTTCTCGCAGCAGGTCCATGCGCGAACGTCGTACAAGCCGGCGGAGATTGTTTTCGGCCATCGGTTCGTGAATATCTACAAGCCGGTGAGGGACGACGGCACAATAAGCATCGACGTCCGAAAGCTTGGCGAGACCGAACCGGCGCCTCTTGATGAAATCATGGGGATGGGAACGGACACGATCCACCATACGATGCATTTCAGCGCGTACTCGCCACCTAGACCGCCGAAGCGGCCGAAGAGCTGATCAGGGTTTGAGCGAACGGTCTCCCAACCGCGCAAATAAAGCCTTCGTGCGCTGAACTCCGCGATCATCGTCGATCGCAAAGAGAAAGAACCGCTCAGTATCGAACGAGTTCATGTACTTCTGCATGATGCCCTGCGATTTATGCTCGGCAATCACCCAGTTCGCGACGATTCGATAGTCGAGCTGATCATTGAAGCCGAACGGTTGCGATAGATCGAACTCGAACGGTGGATCGATTGCTCGCCCGTGTGCGAACGGAAAATCGTCGCGTCCCGTGTACACCGGGGGCGGAGTGCCTTTCTTGTAGGTATTGGTCGCGAGAATCACTGGCCGTCGCGCAGGAGGCATTGCGGCGACGGCAGCGATCGTCATCAACGCAGCGGCCTGATGCGCGCCATGCGTTGTCATCGTCGGCTCAGTGACGAATACGAAATCATAATGCCCATCATTCAGAATCTGTGTAAGCCGTCGCCTGACAAACGCCGTGTCCCATTGGTTCTGGAGAACGTCATGCACATTCATCGTGTACGCTTTGTCGAACTGATCGAGAAAGAAAAGATTGCTGTACCCGGTGATCGCTCCTCCGGCTCTTGCTTCCTTCTTCCGAATTGCGGGAAGCGCTTTCCGCCCGACTGATTCCTGGGTGAGCTTCAATCCATAAATCGGCTCGGCGAGCGTCGCGTAGCGATAACCGCCTTCGCCGTTCGTGACGATGCAGAGATCGGCTTTTCCGCCGAGTACATGCGTGAGCTTATAAACTGCGCCGACGAAATCGGTGTCGTCGTCGGGGTGCGCAACGACGACCAAAACGCGCGTCGAGGGCGCTTGCGCCGCAACATCTCTCGATACAAACAGGAGTGCGCAACAAAGGGTGGCCAGATTAAACGTTTTCATGTGGCCGAATCATAACGAGATGACCGGCCGCTATGTAGCTACCAAGCCGATGCTACGGGACGTTGCCGATTACGATTTGCCCGTCGATTCCGCGCATCACTGGTGGCGCGAACGGGCCAATCAACTCGCGCTTCCACCATTTGCCGGTTCGCTCCATGGTCTGCATGTCGGTGAACCAGTACTGCCATAAAACAGTGCGCACCATTTTCGGTGGTTTTCCGTTGAAAGGATCCCCTTTGAATAACGTGATGACGCTCTTGCTTCCCTGAACAAGGCGTCGCTCCGCGAGAACCACCCATGGCGACTGAGACCACGGCCCCAGAGACGCGAACCAGAGATTCCAATCGAACCTCGGCTGATACGGAGCAAAGAATCCGGGGCGCTCGCGGACATTCTGCGGCTTGTAGCGAAACGGATATGCAATCCAGGTGCGTCCGTCGTTGCTCCCCTGAAATTCGATTTCGTAACGATTCTCAGTCATCATGGCGAAGAGGCCGTACGAGTTTGCAAATCGAAACGGCTCGAGAGCGCGCGAGGGCAAAGTGAGAATCGACGGTAGTCCAGCGGAGAAAAACGCGAGGACAGTCGCGTAAAGAGTAAAACTCAAAACGCCAACTTCGATTCGCTTTCGAACCAACGTCCGAACCGATCTCTCGCGTTCAACTGACCGGACCGAATGCAGACCCACGCGCGAGAGATAGCCGTCGTCCACTAACAAGAATCCAAGACAGAGAACGAGGTAATTCAGAAATGCATAGTTCGCCGTCAGGATGATGCTGCTCTGCAATGCAGTAACGATAAAGAAGCAGATCAGCCGCTTTCGCCGATTGCCAAAGACGAACCAGACGAGCACGAGCTCCACGAGCAGCGTGAACACGACGACGCTTGCGTGAAACCCGTGCGGCAAGTGCTGCACGTACCATCCGATCCACGACGGTAGCGGACCGTTCTGATAGTACTCGTCCATTGCGGTGAGATTTCTCCAATGCGGATCACCGCTCGCGAGCTTGACGACCCCCGACTCGAAGTAGATGCGAAACCATTCCCACTCGAGCATGAATCGGCTGAAGCGCGATGGAGGATCGATCGCGCCCAGCCCTGGAAACGTTCCTCGAGGAGCAAAGAACACGGAGACGAATCCGGCTTCGAGCAGCATTCCATCGGACTGATACGAAGAGAAATCCTGCAGCACCGCGATGCACGATAGAAAAAGAATCGTGCAGAGGCCGACCATGAGCCGCGGTCGAACGTTGAGCGTGAGTAGCACCGAAGCGACGAGGCCCGCTGCGACGACTGCTCTCAGTGCACCGTCGCCTGAGCCTAGCCAGAGAGCTGTCGGCGCATACCAGAATCGCCCGAGCGGACCGAGCGCGTTCGCGACCTGTTGCAGGTAATCTCGAGCAGGCAGAATGCCTCTCGCGCCGACGAGTCCGTAAATCTGAAACGCGAGGGAATAAAACGCGGAAAAAAAGATGAGGCCGAGCGCACGCAGAAAAATCCAGCGAGGCCAGAGGTGTCCGGGTGAAATGACCTGGGCAGTCGCAGCCGGAGGGTCGCTCATGGCGCCAGTATACCGCAAGTGAAGTGCGAACGGTCGCCACTTACTCCATATTCAAGCGAAGTTCAGCCAAACACTCAGAGGAAATAGATGCGCTCATTGTTCGCAGCGACCTTCGTCGGCCTTGGAGGCGTTTCCCTCGCCTTCGGCGTGGTCGTTTTCATCCTTACGTTCGCAGTAAGTCGAGTCGATCCGAGTCAGGGACTACATGGCCGGATGGAGACCGCGATTGTATCAACCGTACTTGGTTTAGTGGTAATTGGCGCCGGCGTGCTGCTCCGCAAGCGGTAGCCTGATTTGGCCGCGATCCCAATAGTCGTACTTGTCGCGGCCCTCGTGTGGGTCATTGTTGCGTACAACCGTCTCGTCCACCTTCGCAATCAGGTTCGCAACGCATGGTCGGACATCGACGTTCAGCTCAAGCGCCGACATGATCTCATCCCCGAGCTTGTCGCCTCGGTCAAAGGCTATATGGGCCACGAGCGAGGTGTGTTACAGTCGGTAACCGAGCTGCGATCACAAGCGGTGTCGCTCGAGAGCCCGGCGAAACTGGGAAACGTGGAGTCTGATTTGTCGCGGGCAATCGCCGGCGTTTTTGCGCTTAAGGAAGCTTATCCCGATCTCAAGGCGAATCAGAACTTCCTGCAGCTCCAGCGCGATCTCGTACAAGTTGAAGATCAGCTGCAATACGCGCGACGTTTCTACAATGGCGCGGTGCGCGACTATAACACCGACGTTCAGCGGCTGCCGGACATGATAATTGCGCGCGGCTTCGGCTTCAATGCGGAGGAATTCTTCCAGGCGGACGAGCAGGATCGGCCACCGGTGAATGTGGACCTCACAACGTGAAGCGAATCGCTCTCGGCCTTGCGGCGATGCTCTTCGCGGGTGCGCTACACGCGCAGGAGCGCATTCGATCGTATAATGTCGAAGTCGATGTCCGCCAGGACGCGAGCCTCGACGTAGTCGAGCGAATTACCGTTCACGCTGAAGGACAAAACATTCGTCGAGGGATTTACCGCGATTTTCCGACGCGCTATCAGGACCGCTATGGTAATCGCGTCACAGCTGGTTTCGAAATGGTGGGTGTTGAGCGGGATGACGCAACCGAGCCTTGGTTCACCGAGCACCAGCTTAACGGAATCCGCATCAATACAGGCAACGACAACTTTCTCCCGGTTCCGGCGGATTACACATACGCACTGCGTTACCACACAACGCGACAGCTCGGCTTCTTCAAGGATCACGACGAGCTCTATTGGAATGCGATCGGCACCGGTTGGATATTCCCGATAGAAGAAGCACGAGTTCGAGTGCGGCTTCCGTCGCCTGTGCCGGTCAATCAAATGCATGCGGAGGCGTATACCGGACCTCAGGGCGCAAAGGGGAGCAATTACACGGCGGAGCTGCCAGAACCTGGTGTCGCCATCTACAAACTCACGCAGCCACTCGGACAGTACGAAGGCTTCACGATCGTGCTGACCTTTCCAAAAGGATTGATTCCAGCGCCGACGACCGCTGATCGCGCGAAATGGCTTCTCAGTGATAATCGCGGGGTGTTGATCGCGCTGCTCGGTTTGATTGCGCTGTTAGTGTATTGCGTTAGAGAGTGGAACCGCGTCGGACGCGATCCAAAGGGTCGCGCAATAATCGCGCGTTACGAGCCGCCGGCTGACAAAACTCCGGCGGGACTGCGCTACTTGAAGCGCATGGGATACGACATTCGTTGTTTCTCTGCCGATGTCCTTGCACTCGCGGTGGCGGGCCAGCTGCAAATCAATCGCGAAAAGCATTTTTTCAAAGACACCTGGACGCTCGATCGCAACGGTGATATTCCGTTGACGACGCCGACTTCAGAAAGCGTGTTGATCCGAGGCCTGTTCGCATTTGGCGAGGACAGTCTCGAGCTGAAGAATACGAATGCGGCGATTGTATCTGCCGCGCGGAACGCGCACAGCAAGGCGTTGGATCGTGAATATCAACCGCGCTATTTCCATCGAAACGGAAAAAGCGTCGCCATCGCGGTGTTGATAGCGATAATCGCAATCGTCATTGCGGCGATTGCCTCGGGGGGCTTTGGCATTCCTGCGATCGCGGTCGTCGCAGTGTTGATGTTAGTTGTCATCGCCGTCTTCTTCCGTCTCGTGCGCGCGCCAACTGTCGAGGGACGCGAGCTGCTGGACGAAATCGAGGGACTCAAGCTTTATCTCAGCGTTGCCGAGCGACAGGAGCTCGCTCAGATGCGCGGTCCGAATGAGCCACCGGTTCTGAATGCAGAACGGTACGAAGCATTGCTACCCTATGCCGTGGCCCTCGAGATAGAGGACGCATGGACGAGCAAGTTCACCGCTGCAGTCGGCGCAGCTGCCGCCGCCGAAGCTGCATCGCGAATGACCTGGTACGGTGGCGGCCCAATCACCAACCTGGGTGATTTCACGCACTCGATCGGATCGAGCTTGAGCTCACAGATCTCGTCCGCATCGAGCCCGCCTGGAAGCAGCTCTGGTGGCGGCGGCGGTGGCTCGTCTGGCGGAGGCGGTGGTGGTGGCGGCGGAGGCGGCCGCTGACTTCCGCACGATCCGTCGTTCAGGTTGCAGGACTTCGCAAGACCTATGGCTCGACGGTCGCCGTCGATGACGTTTCGTTCGACGTAACCGACGGAGAGATCTTTGGTCTGATTGGACCCAACGGCGCAGGAAAAACGACGTGCATGGAGTGCGTTGAAGGACTGCGCAAGCCCGATCGAGGCACCATCTCCGTTCTCGGTCTCGATCCCGTGCGCGACATGAACAAGCTGCAGGATCGAATCGGCGTGCAGCTGCAGGAAGCGCAGCTGCAAAAACGAATCAAGGTTTGGGAAGCGGTACACTATTGGGCATCTCTTTATCGAACCAAAATCTCCGATGGCGAGCGTTTGCTCGAGCAGCTCGGACTCGCTGACAAACGCGGCTCCTGGTTCATGTCTCTCTCGGGCGGACAGAAGCAGCGCCTGTTCGTTGCGCTCGCGCTGATAAGCGATCCCGAAGTTGTCTTCCTCGACGAGCTGACGACTGGACTGGATCCTCAGTCGCGACGGGCAATCTGGGAATTGGTGCGCGGCATTCGAGATCGCGGGAAGACGGTTTTCATGACCACGCACCTGATGGAAGAGGCCGAGCGTTTGTGCGACCGCGTTGCGATTATCGAGCATGGGCGCATCATCGATGTCGACACTCCGGAGAAACTGATCAACAAGTACTGTCCGGAGAGGAGTGTGGTCCTCGTGACTGACGACGTCGCCGCTGAGAACCTTTTTCGTGCGATGCCGCAGGTGATGGATGTCACCTCGAGCGGCAACAGGCTCACGATCAAGGGAAACGGTGAGGATCTCATCACCAGCGTCATCTGGTGTCTTTCAGAGAATCGACTTCGTGTCAGCGAATTCCGCACAATTTTGCCGAACCTCGAGGATGTGTTCATCAAGGTGACCGGCCACTCAATTCGGGATTAGATAAATGATGCGCGGACTCTGGAGACTCGTGTGGCTCGAGCTGAAAATATTCTTCCGCGAGCCGATGGGCGCATTCGGAACTGTGGTCGCTCCGGTTCTCGTGCTCATCCTTTTCGGTAGAATCGGCACGTACGTCATTCCGCGCAGTCAGGCGGCTGCAAGCAGCTTCTTCAAGATCGACGTTCCGGTTTTCGTTTCGATTCTCATCGCGATCAACGCAGTCGTTTCGCTCGTCGCGATAATGGCGATTTACCGTGAGAGCGGAATCCTCAAACGACTGAGCTCGACTCCGCTGCATTCGCAAACAATTCTCACCGCGCACGTGCTTGTGAAGCTCATTCTCACGGCGATAACGCTGCTATTGACTCTTTTCCTCGGGCGGAAATCGCTTCTCACGGACTCACATATCCCGCTCTTCAAATTCACAATAGCGGTGTTGATCTCTACGTGGAGCATCCTGTCGATCGGATTCGTTATCGCCAGCATCGTTCCGACCGCCCGCTTCGCGCAGCCGATCAGCAGTGTGCTGCTGTACCCGATGATCGCGTTGTCAGGATTGTTTGTACCGCTCACGACTTTCTCGCCCACAGTTCGCAACATCGCGCACGCGCTGCCCCTGACCTACGCCGTGCAGCTACTTGGCGGAATCTGGAAGGGCGAACCGTGGTCGGCGCACATTACCGATATCGCTGCACTCGCACTCGTCTTCGTTATCTGCACGGCACTCTCGGCAAAAGTGTTCCGCTGGCAGTAACAACGATTTCTTGACACGGGAGCCTCTCGGGTTGTATTGAGTTCGGCTTCAACCAGAGGTTGTGATGGACGATAAGGAGCTTTCGGAAAGTCCATTATGGAATCCTGATTTAGCGCCGACTGACCCGGCGCGCCGCACGTGGTCGACTTACAACATTGCGGCGCTCTGGATCGGAATGGCTGTCGTGATCACGACGTACACGCTCGCATCCGGTCTGATGCAGCAGGGCATGACGTGGTATCAAGCGCTGTTCACGATTCTACTCGGCAACGTCATCGTGCTCATTCCGATGATTCTCAACGCCCACGCCGGAACGAAGTATGGAATCTCATTTCCGGTTCTTTGCCGGGCGAGCTTCGGTGTTCGCGGCGCAAACGTCGCAGCGATGTTGCGTGCGATCGTCGCCTGTGGCTGGTTCGGAATTCAAACCTGGATCGGCGGACTCGCTCTCGATGCTCTTCTAACCGCGGCATGGCATGGTTGGGCGCAGATCGGAACGCACACTGCGATCGCGTTCGCAATCTTCTGGGTCATTCAAGTCTTCATCATCCTCAAGGGAACCGAGGGGATCAAAGTTCTCGAGAGCTGGTCGGCGCCGCTGCTTCTCGCCGGCGGCATCGCTCTTCTTGTCTGGGCAATACGAAACGGCGGTGGACTCAGCGCGATTCTGGCGGGATCGGTGCGATTGCAGCAAGGATCAACTCCCTTCTGGGTTCTCTTCCCTGCTGCGCTCACCGCAAACGTCGGATACTGGGCGACACTCTCCCTCAACATCCCCGATTTCACCCGGTACGCGAAGAGCCAGAGATCACAGGCACTTGGCCAGATACTCGGTCTTCCCGGAACGATGGTTCTTTTCGCATTTATCGGCGTCGCAGTCACAAGTGCGACTATCGTCATTTTCGGAAAGGCAATCTGGGATCCGGTCGAGTTGATCACTCGAATCGGATCGCCTGCCGTGATAATCTTCGGCGCGCTGATCGTGCTCGCTGCGCAGCTTACGACGAACATGGCCGCGAATGTGGTTTCGCCGGCGAATGATTTTTCCAACTTGAGCCCGAAGCGAATCAGCTACGTCACCGGTGGATTGATCACCGCGGTGATCGGAATTCTGATGATGCCATGGCGACTGTATTCCGACGCTGCGGCATACATCTTCACCTGGCTCATCGGCTACTCGAGTCTCATGGGAGCACTCGGTGGAATTCTGATCGCCGATTACTGGATCCTTCGCCGACAGCAGCTCGCAGTGCGCGACCTGTTCCTTCTCAATGGCAGATACGCGTACGTGAACGGAGTGAACTGGCGCGCGATCGCCGCCTTGTTGATTGCTGTGCTTCCGGTGGTACCCGGATTCATCCACGCCGCAACGACACCGGGTGGACAAGTACCGAATCCCACGATCCTCGACAAACTTTACACCTACGCGTGGTTCGTCACGTTCATCCTTAGTTTCACGGCTTATCTTGTTCTGATGCGAACGCGTTCTGTCGAAGCTGCAGACAGAGCGCCGTCGTTCGGTCAACCAATCACAGAGAGCTGAGCAGTATGCCCCGAGTCGTTAAATGCGGCCTGATTCAGGCGACGCATGCATGCAAAACAGACGAGGCGCTCGACACGATTCGCGAAGCGAACGTGGCGAAGCACGTTCCGCTGATCGAAAAAGCAGCGAGCGAAGGCGTGCAGATCATCTGCATGCAGGAAGTTTTCACCGGTCCTTACTTTTGCGCCGAGCAGACGACCCGATGGTATGAGTCGACTGAGAAAATTCCTGATGGGCCGACGACCAAGCTGATGCAGGAGCTCGCGCGGCGGCACAACATGGTGATTATCGTGCCGATCTACGAGGAAGATTCGCCCGGTGTCTATTACAACACTGCCGCCGTAATCGACGCAGACGGCACGTATCTCGGAAAGTATCGGAAGAATCACATTCCCCACTGCGCGCCCGGATTCTGGGAGAAGTTCTACTTCAAACCCGGCAACCTCGGCTACCCTGTGTTCAACACGCAGTACGCGGATGTGGGAGTCTACATCTGCTACGATCGCCACTTCCCCGAGGGCGCGCGCGAGCTCGGGCTGAATGGCGCCGAGATCGTATTCAATCCTTCGGCGACAGTCGCAGGATTGTCAGAGTATCTATGGAAGCTCGAGCAACCTGCACACGCGGTTGCGAATGCGTATTTCGTCGGCGCGATCAATCGCGTCGGTCACGAGCAGCCGTGGGACATTG
>JBGQKT010000102.1:0-11157 GCA_041499635.1 Gemmatimonadaceae bacterium | reverse complement strand
CTACAACGCTCGGCTCATTCAAATGACGTATGCGGACGAGAATGGTGGAAAGGTGGATACGAAGCGCGCCGCGATTATTCTCGAAGAGCCGGACGTTCTTGCCGAGCGGATGGGAACGAGCTTCATGAAGGAGAAAGGCGCGGGTCCCGATTTCATGGAGCCGCATCACGGCGCCCTCGTCGGAATCTTCGAGTATTTCATCGGGAACACCGATTGGTCGATATTCGCGTTACACAACATCGTGCTTCTGGCGCAGCCCGATGGGAACGTCATACCGGTTCCATACGACTTTGACTTTTCCGGCGCGGTGAACGCTCGCTATGCCACCGTCGACCCGAAACTCAATATCAACAGGGTACGCGACAGATTGTTCCGCGGTTATTGCGGGCCGACGGAAGAGTACTCGAAGGTGTTCGGTCTATTCCGCGAAAAGAAAGACGCGATTTACGCGCTGTATCAGGACGATATCGGGAAGATGATGAAAAAGGATGTGGTCGATCAGACGCTCAAGTACTACGACGACTTCTACAAGACAATCAACGATCCTCGCGAGGCCAACCGCGAGATCGTCAAGCAATGCGTGAGCGGACGCTGAATCGAATCAAAGACTCTTCACGCAGCCGATGAAATCATTCAGGTACGAGCTACGCTCCTCGGGGCACCTCGAGGAGCTGGCTTCGGCGCGACTGCCTGACGGGATCGCATCGACCGACGCAAAGCCTTCGCAGCACCGCGACATATTTCTCGACACATCCGACGACACACTGCGACGCCGCGACATCGTTTGCCGTTTTCGAATCGACGCCGACGACAGCAGAACTCTCTCGCTGCGTATCGGGGGAGGAGATAACGGATCGGAAGTGAGAGTCGATTCGCCCGTGAAGGCGGCGGATGCGACTGCGGCCGCAGCAGAAAACACGGAAGCGGGCCGAAGACTTCGCGCACTCGTAAATCCCGAGGCGCTGGTTCCAAAGCTCGATCTCGAAGTCGAGCGTCTCACGCGCAACGCCGATTTCAATTGGCTGAGACAGCCGCGACTCGAGCTTCATTACGACAGCATTACCGCGCGTCACGGCAAGAAGGCCAGAACCTTTCATCAGCTTTGCATTCACGGAAAGGGAAAGCAGACCGACTCAGTCGAGCGACTCGCGCGTGCTTTGGAGTCGGAGCATCACTTGCGTCGCGTTCCCGTCGGACTGCGCGATCGCGCCGAGCTGCTCCTCAGATGGAAGGGAACCGAAGACGAGAAGGAAGGGCCGACATCGCCTCGCTCGGTTCCTCGAACACCGGGTGCGAAATCAGACACCGCAACCATTGCGGAATTTCTAAATCCCGAGCTCAGTCTACTTGCGTTTCAAAGTCGCGTGCTCGCGCTGGCCGAAGATCCACGCACGCCACTTGGCGACCGTCTGCGATTCATCTCGATAGTGAGCTCGAACCTCGATGAGTTCTTCATGGTTCGCATGGCGGGACTTCGGGAGAAAGCGAGGGAGGAGCGAGAAGAACAATGTGACGATGGTCTGACTCGTGGCGAGCAGGTCGAGCTGATTGGCGAAAGTGTCGCCGACATCATGGATCGCCAGGCGCAATGCGCGCGTGACTGTTTCGAGGAATTGGAAAAGCTTGGAATTCGTCTGACGAGGTGGAGAGACCTCAACGAGTCGCAGAAGGCTGCGCTTCGGCAGGAATGCAAGGAGCAGATACGTCCCTCGTTGACGCCGATGGCGATGACGTTGAGCCCTGGTCACCCGATTCCGCACCTGCCGCATCTCACGCTAGCACTGGCAGTAGTGCTTCGAGATTCAGACGATGGCCGACTACATCTCGCGGAAATCGAGATTCCGTCCGACGCTCCGCGCCTGCTGAAGGTTCCGGATACAACTGGAACGCTCATCACGATCGAGGAAGTGGTTCGCTCGAACATCGACATGGTGTTTCCGCCGGAACGTGTCGCGGACGCGCACGTGTTTCGAGTGACGCGCGGTGGCGATCTCGATCTCGACGAAGAGAGCGCTGACGACCTGATCGATGCTGTGGCGGATGCTGCAGGGCGCAGAATGACAAATCCCGCGGTGCGCGTCGAGGTCGAGCGCGGCATGCCGGGATTCGTGCGCAATCTCGTGCTCGAGAGTCTCGGTCGCGAAGCCGCAGCGAAGGAAGCGGGGCTTGGTCCAGCGGACATAGATGAAGTCGATGGTCTGCTCGACCTTCGCTGTCTCTCGAAGATCGAGCTGCCTGATTCGCCGGCCCTTCAATACGAGCCGTTCGAGGCTGCCGAGCCGTTTGCGGAAGACGAGTCGGTGCTCAACGCGATGAAGAACGGAGACATTTTCTGCCATCATCCTTTCGATTCGTTCGAGTCAACGGTGGTGAAGCTCGTGCGCGATGCTTCGACTGACCCAGACGTGACGACGATCAAGATCACGTTGTACAGAGTCGGGGATCCATCCGAGGTTGTTGAGGCACTGCTCGCTGCGGCGCGAAATGGAAAGCGTGTCGTCGCGTTCGTCGAGCTGAAGGCACGCTTCGACGAGGTGCACAACGTCACGTGGGCTCGGCGACTCGAGCGCGCAGGAGGCCACGTCATATCTGGTCTTGTCGGATTCAAGAATCACGCGAAGGTCACACTGATAATTCGCAAGGAAGACGGAAAGCTTCGGAGCTACGTCCATGTCGGAACCGGCAACTACAATACGAAGTCGGGACGTGAGTACACGGACCTGAGCCTGTTCTCGATGCGCGAGGATCTCGCTGCCGATGTCGTCGACTTGTTCAACGCATTGACTGGTGAGTCGCTGCCGCCGTCGGGATTGTCGAGAGGTGCGCTCGCCGCGCCGGTTCAAATGGTGGATGCGATTCTCGCAATGATTGACCGCGAAGCGGCCAACGCGCGCGCGGGGAAACCGGCGAAAATTACGGCGAAGATAAATGGACTATCCGACGCCGACGTTGTTCGCGCTCTATTGAGTGCTGCAAACGATGGCGTGACAATCGATCTTATCGTGCGGGGAATCTGCACCCTTCGTCCCGGAATTCCCGGGAAGTCGGAAAAGATTCGAGTCGTCTCGGTGGTCGGACGATTACTCGAGCATTCGCGTATCTACCGTTTTGAAAACGCCGGCAATCCCATCTACTACATCGGCTCGGCAGATCTTCGCCCGAGAAACTTGCGACACCGAGTTGAATTGCTCGTCCCTGTCGTCGATCCTCGGCACCACAAGCAACTTGATGAGATTCTAGAATTGTATTTGAATGATCCGACTGGCTGGGAGCTCAACGCCAGCGGCGAATACGTTCAGCGCTCCGGCGATAGCACAGGAGCGCAAGAAGCGCTCATTTCTCGAATTCAGGAAACCACGGCCGACAACCGGTAGCTGGTGCTTCGCGAGGTTGGCGGGTGGGGGATGTTTTTCAAGATCCTCTTGCCAGTTTTGGCAAGAGGGCCACAGTTGATCGAAGGCCATCGAAGTACGCCAAAACTGGCAAGGAGATCCTGAAAAACATCCCCCACCCGCCAACCTCGCGAAGCGGGCGGCTCTACTACGGGATAGGACGCGGCCTGGGCCACGGCCACGGCCATGGATTGAAAGAACTTCTTCCTGCGAGCCCGCGCACTGCCGCTTCTCTAATTTGCGGATCGCCTGACTCCAACAGCTGGGTCAAAGCAGCCTCCGATCTTTCACCCGATCGCATCAGCGCACGAATTAGCGCGCGCCGCACTTCCGTTCCCTGATCGCGTTTAAGTGCATCGCGAATCGCGGGAATCGCTGTCGAATCGCCGATTTGTCCGAGAGCCCACGCAGCTTTGAGTCGAGCATCTTCGCTCTCGTCATTCAAAACTTGTATGAGTCCCACGGGAGCTTTGCCGTCGCCGCGAAGCTGGCCGATCGCCCACGCTGCGGTTCCACGAACGCGCGAGCTCTTGTCTGTTGCCGCAATGTTGCTGAGCGCATCGACCGATGAGCGATCTTCAAGTTGAGCGAGTGCCCACACTGCAGTCTCGCGAACCTTGTCGTCGGCGTCGCGACGCGCAGCGTTTGCAAGAGCCGCAGATGCACTGCGTCCTTCGAGCTGACCGAGTGCCCACGCGGCCATTTCGCGAACTCGCGCATCACTGTCCTGCGTGAGTGCGCCGGTGAGTGCATCGATCGACTCGCGAGACTCTAGCTGACCGAGCGCCCAGGCAGCTGCGCGGCGAACAGATGCAGAGTTGTCCTGGCGCACAACACGAATGAGTGCAGCAACCGAGCTCGTCGAATCCATTTTGCCGGCTGCGATCACTGCGGCTTCGCGCACTTTATCCGCGTCATCGCGGAAAAGATTTTGAATCGACGATAGCGCCTTTCCGTTTTCCGATCTTCCGAGAGCCCACGCGGAATTCGCACGTACGCCGGGAGATGCGTCGCGAAGCGCGCGAATCAGGGGATCAACGGACTTCGGGGAAGGAACTAATCCGAGTCCGAGCGCGGCGACTTCTCTCAAGGCTGGATCGGACGCAGTGAGTCGCGTAAGAAATCCGTTGACGACGAGGTCGCCGCGCTGTCTGCCGAGTATTTGGACAGAGATCTCGCGAACGCATGCGTCATCGGTGGAGAGCGCCTCGAGCAGGCGATTCACGTCGGCGGCAGGAAGTGATCCGCGCTCGAAATCAAAATCGTAATCGTCTGCTGCATCGTCGAGCGGAGTCATCGGCCCACGAGACCAGTTCCCCCATCCATAGCCCGCTATCGCGTGCGATGCGAGCGAGCAAACGAGATGCGGGGCGCCGCGCGCTTGAGTTAGAAGCGCGGTTATGTCGATCGGTGGAGCTTGATCGAAGCTCGACTGATAATCACCGGATGAAGCGCTCGCGAAATACGCATCCGCTCCAGGCGCATTCGTTCCACCCTCGGTGGAAAGCAAAACCGCTGCGACTATGACTCCGGCGATTGTGTGCATCGTGACTCCTTTCAGCTGGCGCATGGCCATGGTAGTAATCGTAGGTTGAAAAATCAGCACTTCATCTCAAAAGAAAGGCGCGCCAATTGTTCGACGCGCCTTTTGTCAGGCGCTTACGGGTACGGTCGCGGTTCCGGCCACGGCCACGGCCATGGACCAGTTCCTTTTCCTCCCGCCAGCGCGCGCACGGCAATCGATCGAATCGCAGGGTCCTTCGAGTCGAGCAATCCTCGAATTGCATCGACCGATTTTTCTCCCGTAGCGGCAAGCGCGCGAATGTACGCGAGCTGAAGATTCTTGTCGGTCTCCGCGCGGAGTGCGGCATTCAGCGCAGGAACCGCTGCTGGATCTTCGATCTCATAGAGAGCCCACGCGGTGATCTCGCGAACTCGAGGATCGGAATCGCGAAGCAGAGCGATGAGAGCGGGAGGTGCCTGACGTGGTGACATCTGACCAAGCGCCCACACAGCGCGCGTTCGGATTGCTGCACTCGGATCTGAAAGTGAAGTCATCACCGCGTCGGTCGCGCGCTCGTCGCCAATTTCTCCGAGCGCCCACAACGCTGTCGCCCGAACTTTTGGCTCCGAGTCGCCGCGAAGAGCTGCGATGAGCGCGTCGATCGCCCTCGGACTTCCATTGTCCGCCTGACTCAGCGCCCACGCCGCCATCTCTCGCACGCTCGAGTTTGGATCTTTACGTAACGCTGTGGCGAGAGCTTCAGTGGCAACCGGAGTCTCGGCGTATTCTGAAAGACCCCACGCTGCGATCCGGCGAAGCGACGCGCTCGTATCTGTCTTGAGAACATTGGCGAGAAGTTGCGGACGATCATCAGCGCGACCCGTGCCTTGGTCTTTCGATCGCTCTTGTCTTCGCAGTGCTGATTCCACCGCCTTGTCGACCTGTTTGTCTATGGCTTTCTCGTTTGGAACAGGCCCCTGCATTTCGGTATGTGTCTGCGTCTGACTTTGCGTGTTTGTTTGGATCTGTGTGTTCTGCGAGAACTTCTCGATCATCTGCTGAGCCATTGACCCAACGCCGCGCACTCCGGAATTGGGATAGGCAGGGGCGGGCTTTTCCTTTGGTACTGCGACGTCCTCGTTCTTTTGCCACGTCGGTGCTGCGCTCTTGTCGATCGCTGCATGCGCCTTGTCCTTCCCAGGCGCGACTGACCCAATGGTTGCGAGAACTTCAGCACGCGGTGCAGGGGCGGCGGCGCCCACGACAACGGCGACAGCTGCGAGCGACGCAATGAGTGCGGCCGATTGCCACCTGCTTGGACTCGAGTGTCGAAGCTCGGGATCGAGAATCGCGAGCATTCTTCCCTCGAAATCCTTGCGACGCGCCATCGCGATTGCCACACCTGGAGTTCGATCGTGTCGAACCGACGTCACGATGTCGAGAAGATGCTCGGCGTAATCGCTTGCCCGCGCGCCGCATGCGAGCGCAAGATCGTCACACGCGCGCTCACTCTCGGAGCGAAGCTGCTTCGCTGCTGTCCATACGAGCGGATGGAACCAGTAAATCGCGCAAGCGAGTCGCCCGAGTGTGTGGCCCGCGAGATCGTGACGTCGGACGTGCGCGAGCTCGTGCAACAGAACGGCGAGACGACGATCTGCCGTCCAGTTGTCGCATTCCGCCGGCAGCACGATTGTCGGGTGAAGAACGCCGCAAGCAAACGGCATCTTCGCGTCTTCACTTCGCAGAAGTCGCGGTGCTTCATCGAGCTCGAGCCGATCGGAGACTTCATATAGAGGAACGAGCCAATCCTGCGTATCGAGAGGACGCGCGCGCCGCACAATTCCGCGAACCACGAGCGCACCGTAGATGAGCCATCCAGCGATAAGCACGACGATCGCTGCCCATATTGCGATTACCGCCGAGAATCCTTTCAGTCCCTTGAGCTGAGCGAGAAGTCCGCGATTCGGGACGATTGCTGTGATCGGCCTCGATGAAACGGTGTGATCAACCGCGGCATTTACGCGAGCATTAATGGCCGATGCCGAAGGCGCTCCTGTCGAAGGCCTCGTGGCATTTGTATGAATTCTCGGAGTGGCCACATGCGTCGGCGGGAGAATCGCGAGTCGCAGCGGTCCCCATGCAGTCAGCGCGGGAACGAGAAGTAATGTTCCGAGAGTGACGAGCCACACGAGATGTCGCGCGCCTGCCGAAGCGCGTCGCATCGTCACCGTAATCACGATCGCTGCTACCAGAATGATTGTCGCTTTCGCGAGCGTCATCAGCATCGAGAGGTTCGACGTCGGAAGCGCGAAGACACTCGAAAGGAGGTTCGGCATCATCGGACCTATCTCCCGCTCTGACGAGCGCGACGAATTGTATTGCGAAGACGAGCAATCTCGGCGTCGTCGATGTCGACGTCTGACAATCTCAGAAGCGCAGTCACCGCCTGCTCCGGTGAATCACCGAAATAAGTCCGCACGACGTGTGCGAGCACATCATCGCGGGCGCGCTCGGTTGATTCGGCCGGATAGTAGACGTAGCGCGGGCCGTCCTCCTTGTGGCGAATCAGATTCTTTTCACCGAGTATGCGGAGAACCGATCGGACGGCGGAGTAAGTCGGCGGATCGGGAAGATCTCCCATGATGTCGGCGACGGTCGCGCCATTTCTGCGATGAAGAATGTCCATTACCTGTCTCTCGCGTCGGGAGAGATCGGGCGTTGCCGCTGTCTTGGTTTTCATAGGTGTCGCGGGCATCGGGGTGACCGGGTAATTGTGCTGCCGGGAATGAATCTGAGTATCGAGTGCTGAAAAATCAACTGTGCTGAATTTTCAACAGTAACACCGATTTGTCAAGGGTCCAAATCGCACATTTCAAAAGAGCCGACATTGATGTAATCTGTTGGCCCAGCCGAAGAAGTAGTCGGCCCTCCACTTAAAGGAGGCTCCACCGCCCCTTTGTCTTTTCACGTCCCAGCCCTCAACTACCATAAGGTTGGCGAGATCCCTTCGGGGACGCGCCACCCAGAGAACTACGTGCGTCCTGATCAGTTTCGGGCGCAGCTAAAATGGTTGCGCGCTGCCGGCTACAACTCCGTGACCGTCTCACAGTATCTCGCGTATCGGCGCGGGTCGTACGTGATGCCACCGCGTCCCGTGATGCTGACGTTCGACGACGGATACTTGAGCAACTACGATGTCGCCCTTCCGATTGCGAGAGAGCTTGGATATTCCGCGACTGTTTTCATCGTGTCGGGAATGCTTGGTCGCACGAACGTCTGGGACGACGACATCCAGGAGCCGCTGCTCTCAGTCAATCACATTCGAGAGCTTCAGTCGCAGGGCTTCGAGTTTCAATCGCACACGCGAACTCATCAGCGTCTGACGGAAATTCCTTCGCCTGACGCGCGCAACGAGCTCGCCCAGTCGCGCGCGGAGCTCGAACAAACGCTGGGCACTCCGGTCAATGCGATCGCGTATCCGTGGGGACGTCACGATAAGAACATCGAGCGACTCGCTGAAGAAACGGGATACGAAGGCGGATTCGCAGTGAGGCGCCGAGTGAATTACGACGATACGCCGATGTATGCTTTGCGGAGAATCGGCGTGAATCACGCGACGTCGCTTCCGCGCTTCGCATGGGATCTTTTCCGGCTCAGGTGGCGCGGTGAGTAAGGTGTTGCCGTCCGGAAATGTCGTGGCTCTTTACACGACTGCAGAGAGCTGGCGTGGAGCTTCGATCAGCTTCGTTCACATTGCGAAGGGTCTCGCGAGACACGGTTTCACTACCCACGTCATTGCAACTTCCGCTGAGGTTGCAGATGAGCTGTCGCGACAAGGAATCCAGGTGAGTCGGCTGCCTTCTGAGCGTCGTATGCAGGCGCTTCGCCTGCGCAGGCAGTTGACCGAGATCGACGCGGCACTCGTGATCGTCGATCGAGCGCATGATCTGCGGGTCGCGACGCGCGCTGTGATTGGAAAGCGCATTGGCGTGATCAATCGCTACAATCTCTTTCGCAGCGGAATTCCCGACGATCTCCTTATGCGGGTCGCCTATCGGGACATTGTGAAGGAGGTCGTATTTCTTTCGAACGCGGCGAGAACGCGCGTGCTCGATCGCGCTCCATTCATGCGGACCACACCTTCAACGACGATTTACGAGGGAGTCGATCTCGAAGAGTTTCGACCTGATCCGGCGGCGGCGGAGAAATTTCGGAAGACTTTCCGCATCGCGACTGGATTCCTCCTCGCTGTGGGTGCTCTCACAGCAGAGAAACGCTACGACTTCATGTTCGAGTCCCTCGCTCAACTCGGAGACGAGGCGCCTCAGCTTATCGTCTGCGGAGAAGGAGAGGAAGAAGAGAGACTGAGCGTACGCGCAATGGTGCGCCGAGTGGACGTGCGGTTCGTGGGACGGCTTCCGCATGATCAGCTTATCGGTGCGTACAACGCGAGTCTCGGTCTCGTTCACACTGGCGCGGTAGAGACATTCGGACTGAGTGTCCTCGAGGCGATGGCGTGCGGGCGACCCGTTGTTGTGAGTGCGGGTGGCGCTCTTCCTGAAGTTGTCGGAACTGACGGCGGGGCAGGGACTCTCGTCGATGTCGATTCGATTCACGAGACCGCGAGCGCAATTCGCTGCCTTTTCAGCGAACCGGAGCAGGCCATGGCAACCGGTGCGCGAGCGCGAGAAAGAGCAAAGATGTTTCCGCTCTCGGCGATGGAAGACTCTTATGCCGAGCTGGTGAAGCGACATTTGCCGGGCAGCGCAAGCTGAGCGAGTGGAACCGGCTCGATTACGCCGAGTCGCGCTATAGAGAACGTGAGCCGTGGGAGTACAGTGAGCGTGGTGTCGAGCGGCTGCGACATGCGCGAATCGCCGAGCTTGCGCGATCGTTTCACGCGAAGCGAACGCTCGATCTGGGATGCAGTCTTGGCCAGCTGACTGGTAGGCTGGCAGAATTACCGGGGCAGCTGTTTGCCGCGGATCTTTCGCCGACGGCTGTTGTTCGCGCGAGGGAAAATATTCGGGCTGCGCGAGGGAATGTCGTCGAGTTTGTTGCGGCGCGGTCAGGGTCGCTTCCGTTCGAGAATGGATCGTTCGATCTGGTAATTGCTTCGGACGGACTTTACAGCTGGGATATCGAGAGAGATGAGCGTGCAGCGGCGCTCACGGAGATTCACCGTGTGATGTCGCTTGGGGGAAGTGCAATCTTCGCTGACCATATGCGGCGACGCCGATTTGCCGAGTTCGTGAGTGAAATCGAGAATAGTCCGCTTCATGTCGAATCAGTTTCGTATTTGTATGATCGTCTGGCGTATCAGTTCGAGTCATGGTTGAAGGGAGTGCGAGCACTGGGGGTTGCAAAAGCTCTGAAGCGAAGCACACATGTTGCGAGGGTGCTCTCGAACATTGGCAGTGTATTTGGTCAGCGAGGTTCGCGGCACGTATGCGTCGTCGCGAGAAAGTTCGGACAAGCAACAGAAGAGATCTGAGATAGCAAATCGGACAGAGACCGGATCACCAGTCTAACAACCGCAAGACCTTTCGATCGCCACTAAGCGAACAATTGTAGGTTGGATGCAACTCGCACGGTCCCAGCGGTCGTCGACTGGCTATCTGGTCTCTGTCCGATTTGGTATCTCAGATCTCTTCTGTTGCTTTTCCGTCGTTGTGTTCTCGATCATTCACTAACTCATGAGCTCTCAGCCTCTGACTGAATTCAATTTCAACGGCGCAGAAGGAATTTCCCTTCTCGGTAAGTGCTGGACTCCCTCACAAAAACCGCGAGCTGTTGTTGCGCTCGTGCATGGGATCAGCGAGCACTCCGGGAGATACTCCGCGGTTGTCGATAGTCTCACGGCGGCCGGTTTTGCCGTCTGCGCCTTCGATCTCAGAGGACACGGCAGATCAGAAGGGCAGCGAGGACACATCGACAGATGGTCGCAGTACCGCGACGACGTCATGGCGTACCTCGAGCAAGTAAAAACTCGCTATCCCGGACTTCCCGTTTTCATCTACGGCCACAGCCTCGGCGCACTCATCGTAACCGAGTATGTGTTATGGCATCCAACTGGTCTCGAAGGAATGATCGTCAGCGGAATTCCTCTGCGTCCAACAGGAGTTGCGAAGAAGCCACTCGTATTGCTTGCGCGAACTCTCTCGCGTATCTGGCCGCGTTTTTCGGTTTCGCTCGGCGTCGACGGAACGCGACTGTCTCGCGATCCAGCGATGGTGAAAGCTTACGATGAAGATCCCCTCG
>JBGQKT010000101.1:0-11242 GCA_041499635.1 Gemmatimonadaceae bacterium | reverse complement strand
TGTCGTCGGAAGCGCAGTACCACCGCGTCGCAATTTTCTACGATCGCTCGCGACGCGTCCAGTTGCTTTCACACGCGAATCACTTCGCGCATTCAACGATGGACTCAGACACGCGACTGAATTGCGTGCGCGAATGCAATTGCGTGGAGCCGATGGATCCCGCTTGCAACGCGTCGAGAGATATTGCAGTGCATTTGAATCGCGCGGCGTTGCGCAGAGGCTAAGAGCATATCGCGAATCACACGCGCGTCCCCAGCGAACAGTTTCGCGCGCGGTGATGCTCGGCCTCGTTGCCGCGTTTCCCGCGATGCGCGCGCTCGCGAGCGAATGACGGAGAAACTGCGCGTCGCTCTCGATGCGTCGCACATGCGTCAGTCCAGCGCCGGGATTGCTCGTTATGGGCGCAGTCTTGCGAGCGCACTGCGTGCGCGTGGCGACCTGGAGGTGATCGAGCTCGGCATTGGTGACGTCGTTCCCCGCGGCACTGCTCGTAAACGCGCACTCACGCTGCAACAGGATTTTCTCTGGTATCCCTGGTTCGGACGCCGGCGCGCGGCGAAGGAGGGCGCGAACGTATATCACATACCGCTGCCTCGCGGGCCGTTGACCAAGGGCAAGCCGCCGGTTGTCATCACGGTCCACGACCTCGTTCCCCTGCTCTTCCCTGAAACGATTACGCCGTGGAGTCGCCTCTACGCGAAAGCCACGTTGCGTCGAGTGCTCCACGCGGCAGACAAGATCATCGCGGTGTCGAAGAACACTGCAGACGATGTCGAATCACTATTGGGGATTCCCGCCGAACGGATACGCGTTGTTTATAACGGCGTCGATGAATCCTTTTTTCAAGCGAGCTCCGAGAGCGTCGATTCCAAGACGCCTTACGTTCTGTTCGTCGGCACGCCCGAGCCGCGCAAGAATCTCGAGCGTTTGTTGGAGGCGATCCGAATCACGCGACGCAAAGGATTGCCGGAGGAGCTGGTCATCGTTGGCGGCGGTGGTTGGGGCCACAACACGATCGACGGAGTCGAAGTGAAACAACTCGGTCGAGTTTCAGATTCTGATTTGCGGAAGCTCTATCGAGGAGCGTCCTGCGTTGCGGTGCCATCGCTGCACGAGGGGTTCGGTCTCACTGCGCTCGAGGCGATGGCATCAGGTACACCAGTTGTTGCGGCCCACAGCGGTGCCCTTCCAGAAATCACCCGAGGCGCGGCGGTACTCGTCGACCCTCTACGCCCGGCTGCGATTGCTGACGGCATCATTCGTTGCGTCGACGAGCGCGCACAGCTTTCGGCGGCAGGAGTTGTTCGCGCGAAGGAATTCACCTGGGAGCGCTGCGCCGCGGAAACTGCGGCGGTTTACAAAGAACTAGCCTGAGAACGCGGCGACGACGCCTGGCTCGCCGACTTGCTGTGCGGTTGATGATCTCAGAATTCGGTGAGCCGCCCAGAACAGAAGCAGACAATCAAAGGCGACGCGAGCACTCCATGCAACCGCCGCCCCGAGAATCCCATAGCTCGATACGAGCCACCATGCGAGCGGCAAATGAATCGCGAGCTCGAGCAAATGGAATTTCGCGTTGACGTCGGGGCGTCCGAACGCCGAGAGAAAAGTAGAGGGCACGTACGCCGCGGCGTTGAACAAAAGGCCGAGCGCTAAAACGCGAGTCGCTGTTCCCGCAGCCGCAGCGACCTGAGGCCCGAGCCACAAATTCAAAAGTTGCGGCGCAAAAAAAACCAGAATTGCGATAGGACCGATTAACAGAAGGACCGTCATCGCGACGGCCCTGCGGAACAGTGGACGGAGTCTATCGTTCTGCGACGTACCGTGAAGCGCGCTGATAGTTGGAAACATCGCGCGCGCGAGGCTGCCGGGAACCATGAGCAATCTCATCACCGCATCGAACGGCGCGGAGTAGAGTCCGACCGCCGAAATTCCGCGGAGCGCGCTCAGAATGAATCTGTCGGCGTAAATCAGCGTGGGGCTCACGAGATTCGACACCGAAAGCCATGCGCCGAATGAAACGAGGGGACGGAATCCATTCCAATCTCGCGGCCAGCGCCAATGATGACCTGGTATGGAAATCGTGACGACGGCCGCAAGAACGCCGCAGATGATAAACCTGAGCACCACGAGCTCGAGGAGGATCATCGGCAGGCTTACGCCGTGCGTGACTCCGACGGCTGGTATGATGAACGACAGCGCACTGATTGGAATGCGCAAAAGATTGACGAGTCCAAAAAGGCTCGCGCCCTCGAGAGCGCCGAACAAACTGAGAAGCAGAAGCGTCGCAGGTACCATCACTCCGATCAGCCTGAACACCGTCACGGCTTCCGCGCGAAGCTCGACGGGAATCGAGAACACGTGGTTGGCCAACAGCGGCGCCAGCGCAATTATGATGAGTCCTCCGACGGCGCCGAGCATCGTGTGACCAAGCATCGAGAGCGCGATCAGATCCGATTTGTTCTCATCGTTGCGCGCGATTGCCTGCGCGACATACCGGGTCGTCGCGGGTCCGAGCCCGAGCGCAAAGAGCGCCGAATACTCGAGGACCGTCAGCGCGAGACTCAACAGTCCGTATCGCGGAATGCCAAGTCCGCGCATCGTGATTGGCACGAGTGCGATACCGATGATGAGCGGCACCGCAAGGCCGGCAAGGTTCAGATAGCTGTTTCTGGCGGTCTTCGACCGCAAGAGATGAATCACTGTGAGTCTCGCTGAGCCAAACTGTACGCTCTCGCGCGAGCCGCCATCGCGCGCTCGATCTGCTCCTCGGCCGCAGTCAAAACTTCAGCTGTGTCGACGTCCTGCATTTGTCCACGCGGCGCACCCTTCCCGACGACTTTCTGATTTTTTCCAGACGGTCCATACCATTTTGGGTTTCCTGTCGTGAAGACTGCAACGACTGGAACTCCAAGCGCATCTGCAATGTGCATCGGCGCACTGTCGTTGCAGATCAACAGATCACAGCTTCCGATGAAACCCATCAGCTCGCGAAGTGTTGGCTTCACATAACACGCGGGATTTCTGAGCGGCAGCCTGGACCCGTAACCTTCCGGGTCGACCAATACAACAATTCGCGCGCCATAACTATCCGCGAGTGAGTCCGCGACTTCGGCGAAGCGATCGGCGGGCCAGCGCTTGTCGGGATTGCTTGCGCCAACATGTATCGCGACGATGAGATCACGCGGTGCAATTCCGCATTCCTCGAGGTTACCCGCCGCCGCTTGCCGCTCCTCGGGTAGAAGCGTAAGCGTCGGCCTGAACGGCTCGCCGGCATCGATGCCCGTGATCACTTTGGTACCACGCTGTGAGCCAACCGCTTCCATCAGCTTGAGCCAGTCGCGGACCTTGTGATGCGCGCGGGGCGTAGCCGGAATTGCATCGGTGAGTAAAAACGTTCCACCGCCAAACGCGTAGCCAACTCGTCGCTTCGCGCGCGTCGCGAAAGTCACCCAGTTGCTTCGAAAATCCATTCGACAATCGACCGTCAGATCGAATCGCTCTTCACGCAGTCGGCGAAACAACGATTTCATTGCGCGTCTGTCGTAGCGCGATCTCTTGTATTTGTCGGTTTCCGATGTCCACGGAAAATCGAAAGTGATTATCTCGTCGACGAGTCCGGTTCCGCGAAGAATTTCCTCCGCATGCGGTTTTCCGAGGAACGCGATCCACGCGTCTGGATACCGAGCTCGAAGAGCCTGGAGAGCCGTCGTCGCAATCACGACGTCACCGATATTCCACATCTCGACGACGAGAATCTTCCAGATGCCTTCTTCGAGACCTTTGGACGGCGGAATGAGCAGGCGCGCGAAAGGCCGAGCAATGAGGTCAGCTGCCGCGAGCATCGCGCGCTTTCCACGCGTTATTCGCCAGGTCTCAGCCACGACAGTCAACCACGGTGTTTATCGTGCCGAGATTTCTTTGAACATCGTATCGTACTGACCTGCGATTTTTTCCCAAGTATAATTCTTCCGAATTCGTTCCGGCCCCATTTTGCGCAGCTCAACCACGCGCGTCGGGGTTGATTCCAATAATCGCATCTCGTTGGCCAGCACGTCTTCATCACGTGGAAAGAAAACCGCGCCGTCGGCCAACACCTCTCGATTGAATACATTGTCGAGCGCGAGGATGCAATTCCCGTAGCCCATTGCCTTGAGAAGTGACGGGTTAGTGCCGCCGACAGAGTGACCGTGGACGTAAGCGAAGCAGTTGCAATGCAGCTCGCGAATAACTTCTTGATCGTCGATGTGGCCCGTCAGAATGATCTTATCGCCGGCGAGCGCGCGAAGCTCGCGATGGAACGGACTGTCGTAGTTCGCTCCGCCCGCGATTATGAGCTTTCGCTTCGATCCGGATTTTAGAAACGCTCGCGCAATCAAGTCCGCGTGGTTCTCCGGGATGAGCCTGCTGGCAATGAGATAGTAATCGTCAGGCGCGACGCCGAACCGCGAGATCAGCTCCGGATTCCGTGAGCTCTCGATGTACGCCCCGTAGGCAATCATCGTCGTTTCTTTCTTGAAGCGCTCGAGATAAAAAACTCTCATCGCTTCGGCGTCAGTCACGAGCTCAGTGCAAAAGCGAACAGCAGATCGCGCCGCCGAGTAGAAATACCATTTAGCAACAGGTCCCCACTTCGCTCGCGTCCAATCGAGCCCGTCGACGTTCATGACGACTTTGTTTCCGAACGCGCGACAAAGAGCGGCGTGATGTCCCATGCCGACGTTGACGAAAAAGAAAATGTCGTAGTGACCGGCAGCGAGAGCGTGAACGGCGGCAAACAGAGTGGCGAGCAGTCCCGAGAAATTCTTTCCGCCGGGCGATGGGACATATATGAGTCGGACGCCGCGATATTCGGGGACGCGCATCGCCTCGGGATACGATCCGCGGCGACAGTAAATCGTGACTTCGTGACCCGCGTCAACGAGTCGCGGCGCTATTTCGCCGAACCCGGTTTCGAATCCCGTGAAATGGAGGTTCGTCATCGGCATGCCGTAAAGCCCGAGCATGCCAATGCGAAGTTTCGGCTCGGCTATAACAGGCGCGACGTCCACGTCGCGGGGACTAGCGGCGAGTCGATCTCGATCGGAAGGTGATAATCGAACGGTTTCGTACCGTGGGCGGTGATCCAGTCGACGATGCTTTGCAATCCGTCGCGCAAACTCACCGTTGTTTGATAGCCGAGAAGTCGGCGGGCTTTGTCGGCGGAGCAGGTTGCGTAGCGAACTTCGCGCGGACGCTCGTCGACCATGATCGGCTCGAGCTTGAAGTTCAGCAGGTCGGCGATGATCTGAGCCAGCTCGAGTATCGTGACGTATTCCTCGTCTGGGCCGATGTTGATCACCTCGCCAACAGCTTGGGGCAGAGTGCCCATTTTTATCAACGGATTCACGCAATCCTGAATGAACGAGAAGCAGCGCTTTTGCCCGCCGTCGCCGTAAATCACCGGCTGCTTGCCCTGCAGCATCCGGTTGATCATGATGCTCGCGACGTTGCGATACGGATCGTCGTACTTCTGCTTTGGTCCGATGATGTTGTGTGGAACGGCAATCGTGTATTCGATTCCGTGGGTCTCGCAGAGATTACGGACGAGCAGCTCACTTGCATACTTCGCGATGCCGTAAGGATCGGCCGGCTCGAGTGGCTGATCCTCGACGTACGGTACTGGGCCATTCCCGTAACGCGCCATGCTCGAACAGTGAACGAATCTCGTGACGTTGTTGCTCGCGGCCGCTGCGAGCACTGTCGCGGTATTCAGGTATACATGGGTTGCGATCAGCGCGGGGGAGAAAACACTCAATCCCTCGGTTGCTATTGCGGCGGCGTGGAAAATCACGTCGACGCCTTTCGTCAGGCGCTTCATGGCAGCCAGATCGTTGCAGTCCGCCATCTCGAATTCGATGCCCTCGGGGAGGTTCTGCAGATCTCCGCCGATCATGTTGTCGCATCCGGCAACCTGGTCGTTTCGGGCAATGAAGGAATCCGCCAGATGACTGCCAAGAAAACCGGCGGCACCAGTTACAAAAACTTTCAATCCAAGCTCCAGTAGGCTAGCTAAACAAAGCTCGCGCAAAAGGCGCGAGCGTAGATACAAATTTGCGCTGGAAGGCCCCCCTAATCAACTAACCGATCAGTATGCGCCGGTTCGTCTGACAACTGCCGGCAGCGTGCGGAACATGATGCTCACATCGAGCCAGAATGACCACTGCTCGATGTATTGCCGATCGAGATAGACAACGTCCTCGAAGTCGACGACCGAGCTCCTGCCGCTGACCTGCCACAACCCGGTGATTCCCGGCTTTGCATCCAACCGTCGGAAGTGGTGATCCTGATACGTCGCGAAGTCCGCCTCGAAGAACGGACGAGGACCGACGAGCGACATATCGCCCCAGAGAACATTCCAGAGCTGCGGTAGCTCATCGAGACTCCATCGACGAAGCAGCGCGCCTAATCGCGTCACGCGTGGATCTTCCGGAATCTTGAAGAGGCGCGAGTCGCCACTGTGATTGAGATGCGAGAGCTTGTGCTTCTCCGCATCCGCGCCGACGCGCATAGTCCGGAACTTGAGCATTCGGAAACGCCGTCCGCCAAGTCCTGCGCGATCCTGACTGAAGAAGATCGGGCCCGGTGAATCGAATCGGACCGCAAACGCAATGAGGAGGAAAACCGGGGCGAGAAGGATCATTCCCAGGACCGCGCCCACCACGTCGACGATACGCTTCCAGATAACTGCGGACGCCTTGAGCACGGGTGCCCCGAGCTCGAAGAAGGGTTGGTCCTGATGCCACACGAGAGCGGGACGGACGCCGGCAATCTTCACTGCGCGCGCCGGATAGAGTAGCTGACAACCGGCGGCAAGGCTAGCATCACGAACGCTCGTGATCTGCTGGTCATTGAGGTGCTCACACACAACTACCGTCTCCGCCCCGTGCGAGTCGATGATATCAGAAAGGTCGCCGAGATAGCCTACGGAGCCGTCGAATTGGCGACGACCGATTGACACGTAACCCGCCAGAGAATAGTCCCCGCCCGCTGCGAGCACTGCGCGCTCGAGCTGCAAACTTGACTCTCGGCGGTCGGTAATCAGCAAAGCAGGCGCAGCGCCGCGAGTGCCCGGCCATACCGTACTGAGAAACGTTTCTGCTGCCGTCCGGACGCCTAGCACGACGATCCACGTCACGATACTGGTGAGCCCATAGACGGCCGCTGCAACTACAAGATTTCCACCGACGAGGCTCCAAAGAATCAATCCGCAAGCGAGCGAAGACCCGGCAAGAAGCCTCGCCTTCGCATTCAGGCTGCGATGGCGGCTATAGCTGCCCGTTGCGACGAGGCTGAGGAACAACGCGACGCCGAATATTGGACCACCGTAACCTGCGCCCGCGGCACGCGCAGATTGTTCGGCGATCCATCCACCGCTGCTCGCGGCAACGTCGACGAGCAAGCCACATATAAATGCTGCAGTGATGTCCGCAGCGAGCAATACGCCTAGCCGAGTCGCAATGCGGGCCGTGTGACGCCTGACCGACACCGGTCGCCGCTCGCGCAAGCGAGTGCGGACGTGAAGTGGTGAGCCGGCCCGCGTCGATGCGGGTGACGGACCAGGCGAAGAAGTAAGGCGCAGGTGATGCTGCTTTGCCAGCGCCGTGCGTTTTGCCATCAGCGGTTAGTAATGATGTATCTCTCTTTGAATGCGCACCCAGCGATCGCGGGACGCCTCTCGTCGGCTATTGGCAAATAATCTGCCAACGCCGCTGCAAAGTCGGGTCTCAGCGCTTCCTTCCAGGCGTGAAGCTTCCGATCGTGAGAGAGATTGTGCGATTCCTGATGTCATGTCTTCCGTTTTGGACGATACAGCCCGACTGCTCCTGGAAGTAGGCGTTCAGTCGGTTCCCATACGTAACGTCGGCCGAAATATAGCCGAACCTGCCCCCTGCGGTCGCCCTGGCGCCCGGAAGGAGACTTATGTCATGCACACAATAACCCTGATAGTAAGGAAAGCCACGGGTATCGTGAATGTCCTCGTTCCAGCGGATCCGTTCGCCGAACACGCCGAACGACCAATGAGGTTCCATATAATCCGCCGCAAGCCACTGACTGGAGGCGCCCGGACCGATGAATGCACCGAGTGATTCGCCGCGCTGAGTGTAGCCTTGAATCACGCGGCGGCTGGTGTACCACGATCCCAGTGGACGATCGCGGAACGTCGCGCTTTGCTCGAGAGTCGTGACCTCGCCCTGAATCCTGACGCTTCCCTGGCGATAGGGAGTCGGACGGGTCCACTGAATGCCAAGCGTGTAGGCTTGCGTGTGGTTTGGCGCCACAAACAAATCACGCAGCGAGATCGGCCACTCGTACCGCGCCCATTCGACGTAAGTCTCGAGCCCATCGTCGGGAAAAACGTAGCGTCCAAAAAAAGAAAAGAGCTGATCGCGTCCGCCTGGCGTAAGTGACGAGTCGCCAAGCGGACGATTGTTGGGCCGGCCCGTCGCCGCGAATGCATCGAACAATCGTCCCGGAATTCGATTCCATCCGCCTTTGTTAGTCGCGTAGACTGAGCGAGCGCCACCGACAACGAGGTTTTTTTGGGCCGCCGGGCGGAATGTAAATGCAAACGAGCTGATCGATCGCAGATTATTCGCTTGCGTGGTGTCAAACCATTTCGATTCCGTGAGTCCGCCGACAAGTAGTCGTGCTTCGAGTGAGCCGACGCGGTTGCGCCACGGCCGCGAAGTTCGGATGAAGAGGTGGGGAAAACCCGCCGCGTTGTTGCTGAGCACGATCGCGTTCTTGATTCCAGGCCCCCACCACTGATTCTCATTCGAGATTCCGAAGGAAGTGCCGCGCAACGTTAGCATCGCAGTCGATTGCCCCGCATCGTTACGATTGAGCCGCTTTGGCCCCATTCGCAGTGGAAGGTCGATCGAGTACGGTGCGATGTAATAAGGAGAAACGAATCCCCCACCCTGTCGCTCGGGAATAATTGGCGGCGCGTAGAATTTGACTGTGTCCCGAAGCAGCCAATACTTGTTTTGGAAATCGAGAAATTCCGGAGCCGCGATAATCGAAAGAGGTCCGGCTTCGAGACGAAATCCGGTCAGGATGCGCGTGCTTTTTCCGCGACCGCCCCACACCGCTCCATCGTTCGCAGAAAATGGAATGTCCGAATTATTGACTGCGTAGTACTCGGGAGCGATCACCGCGAATCGGAACCAGCTCTTTCCGGGTAGCTTGTCATTCATCGACGATGGCGATCGAATCAGATAACCGTCGAGATTCGCTTTTCCCCGGAGCTGGTCCAGTCTGAGCTGATCAGCCGGAGTCCCGGTCACCAGGATGAGCGGCTGTACATAATCGAGGAGAGAATCGCGCGGCTGCTGCGCAGCGACGCTGCTCGCGAGAGCGGCACCTGCGACGATTGCGATCACGGTCGCAAGCAGCGGCTTCTCGAACCATGACTTAGATTTTGCGCCTGAAAAAAACAATGTTGGAAGGAGCTGGAAATCGGTTTGAATGCGCGGGAAACTTACAATCGGTACAAGAGCAGGAACAGCATGATCGGATCGCGCGCATGCGCGGTTGCGATCGCGATGTACTCATTTTTTTCTGCCGCGCCGCTCGTGGCACAAACCCAGCCGCTCGGCGGCGACTCGTTTCGGTCGGAGATCTTCGTCGGTAGCATCCCCGAGAATTACCTGCGTTACCTGCAGACGATGGGATTGGTGCCGCTCTATCCCTGGTCCTCGCGACCGTTTTCTCCGCGCGAGATTGACCATCTGATTCCAACTGACACTGCTCATCCATGGCGCGAGCGACTCGTCTCGAGCGCGAGAAACTTTCACGGCATTCGCTACGATTTCATTCGGCCGAACACGAGCTTCAGATACAACACAGGCTTCGCGTACGGCTCGAACGATGGGCCGATCTGGGCGGGTCGTGGACTAACGTCGGCGATTCAGGCGGGACTCAGTGCGCGCTGGGGACCGGCATCGCTGACGATTGCGCCAATGGCGTTTCGCGCGGAGAATCGCGCGTTCTTTATCATGCCGACGGGACGCACGGGCGCAGGCGCATTTGCGAACGCGACTTGGGGAGGCGTCGATCTTCCGCAGCGGTTCGGCGCTGGCGCGTACCAACGATTCGATCCCGGGCAGAGCACGTTTCGCATCGATCTCCCAATTATCGCCGTCGGCGTCTCCACAGCGAACATGGGATGGGGACCGGGCACAGAATATCCGCTCCTGCTCGGCAACAACGCGCCCGGCTTCCCGCACATTTTCCTTGGATCGAGTGAGCCGCTCAACATCCTCATCGGAAAAATCCACGCGAACTTCATGTGGGGCGAGCTGGAGCAGTCGGCTTATTCAAACGTGACGGGACCAAGCGAGTATGTCAGTAAAGCGGAGCCGGGCACAAAACGGTTCGCGACCGGATTCACGATTGTTGGACAAGCGCGCGGAATCACCGGACTCGAGATTGGCGGCGCGCGCTTCTTTCATTCGACTTGGCCACGCTCAGGAATTCCGCGTAGCTACTTCACGAAAGTGTTCGAAGCATTCCTGAAGACACATCTGAATTCGAACCGTCCCGACGACCCCAGATTTCCCGAGTTTTTCGGTGGACCGAGCCTCGGGGACAATCAGCTCGCGGAAGTTTTTGCGCGGTGGGTCGCACCACACAGCGGATTCGAGGTGGCTGCAGAGTACGGACGCGACGACCACAACCAGGACATCCGCGATCTGGAACAGGAGCCCGACCACTCTCGCTTCTACAACGTCGGCTTCCGAAAAGTGTTTTCGCTCAGCTCGCAATCAATGACGGCCGCGCGATTCGAGCTGATAAACTTTCAGGTTCCTCAGCTGATACGCGCGCCTCGTGGCGAGGGAGAGATATACATTCACGGCGTAATTCGGCAGGGCCACACAAATCGCGGCCAGCTGCTTGGCGCAAACGTCGGTGTGGGTGCGGCCGCGGGCTCGACGCTGGCCATCGATCACTACACGCCAACGGGTCGATGGACTCTCAGCTGGCAGCGTGATCTCAATCAGGAAAATGGGTCGTTCCCAGTCTACGGTGCGCGTGAGCCACGCACGATGGACGTGAGTCACTCTGTTGGTCTGGAGGTAACGCGACTGATTGGCGGCGTCGACGTAACGACTGGCCTTACGTTCGTGCGTGACTTCAACCGCGACTTCGCATCGGACGTGTCCAACATCAACGCCGTTGTCGGCGTCCGCTACAACGT
>JBGQKT010000100.1:0-11259 GCA_041499635.1 Gemmatimonadaceae bacterium | reverse complement strand
GTACCATCGGATGCCGTCGAGTGGGAATGAAGATCGACGAACGAAGACGATCCCGCGGCGTCGCCGCCCTCAGTCACCGCGCGTAGCCGGTCTCGGGCGAAGTAAAGCTTGGTTGCGACTGCTGGAAGAACGCGAGGAGCTGGTCTTCAGTGAGCTCGCGAAACGATTGCTCTCGCGATCGTGAGCCCTGCGGCGAATAGCGTGTTACGCGTGTCTCTTTTTTTCCGTTCACGTTTCGCGTAAAGATCAAGCCGAATTCATCCTGATCGTACGATGTGATGTAGCCCGATGGCATCACGCTCCAGGTCGATCCGTCAATGTCGATCTTGCGGGCAGGCATTCAATCAATCTCCACTTCATGGTAGATGCGCGATGGATCGAGAACCCGTTGCGGCGCCGATGCGTGCGCATTGATGAGAGATGTTTCGTCGTCTGCTTCCATGAATTCCACGAATGCTCCCGGAAGCGCCGACTCCTCGAATGCCCAGAAACGACAATTTGCCTGAGTGTAGTGCGCCTTGCTCGCTCGCAGTCGCTCGAAGTATTTCTCGCGCTCGACACTGGGGACTGTCGTGCGCTGGAATATCAGTTGCCGAGGCAAAGCTAGACTCCAGTTTCCGGGTATTCCTCGAGGGTCTTCCTGACGTAGGCGAGGAATTGGTCGGCGATCGCGCCGTCGATGACGCGATGATCGAACGATAGCGAGAAATACGCGCACGTTCGAATTGCGATCGTATCCTCGCCATCCTGGCCGGGCAGAACCTTCGGGCGTTTCTCGATTGCGCCGACACCCAGGATTGCGACCTGTGGCTGGCTGATGATCGGCGTCGCGATCAGTGAACCGAACACGCCGTGATTCGTGATTGTGAAGGTCGCGTCCTGGACTTCCTCGGGCGAAAGTTTCTTGACGCGTGCGCGCGACGCGAGATCGTTGAGCGCTCGCGTGATTCCGGCGAGAGAAAGATTTTCAGAGTTCTTGATGACAGGGACAATCAATCCCCACTCGAGAGCTACCGCGACACCGATGTTGAGCGGGCGTCGGTATATGATATTTTTTCCAGCGACCGACGAATTCAGAATCGGAAACGCCTTCAGTCCCTGCACCACGCTCGCGATGATGAAAGGCATGTAGGTGAGCTTCTCACCGGTCGCAGCCTCGAACTCAGCGCGTTTTCTCGCTCGAATGCGAACGATGCGCGTGAGGTCGACCTCCATGAACGACGTGACGTGCGCCGAAGTGCGTCGCGATGCGATCATGTGATCGCTGATGAGCGCCCGCATTTTGGACATCGCCTCGACACGGTCGCCGGGCCAGGGCTCGGGCAGCGGATAATGCTCTCCGCCGGCGCCCGTAGGCGCGTGCATCGAGACGCGCGCCGAATCGGGAATGCCGCCGTTGATGAAGCCCATCAGATCTTTTTTCGTAACGCGTCCCGCGATTCCACTTCCCTGCAACCCCTTCAAATCGAGTCCATGCTCGGCGGCCATCTTTCGAACGAGCGGCGACGACTTGGTGCGAATGCGCTCTTCGAAGGAGGATCCGTTTTGCGACGGCGGGCTAACGCTTGCAGCTGGGGCGGATTGGTGTGGGGGACCGGCGGGTGCAGAGGTAGATTCTTTTTTCGGGGGGGGCCCCCCACTCGCAGATGCAGCGACACTCGCTGCGGGCTCTGGGGCAGTCACAGGAGCTCCGGTGAACGCGCCCTTCTCTGTCTCCATCCGCGCAACGACGGTTTGCACCTCCACCGTCTCGCCTTCTTTGACCAGAATTTCGGCAATTACTCCCGCGCTCGGCGCAGGAATTTCCGCGTCGACCTTGTCAGTCGATATCTCGAAAATCGGCTCGTCACGCTTGACCTCATCCCCGACTTTCTTCAGCCATTTCGACAACGTGCCTTCGGCGATCGACTCGCCCATCTGAGGCATGATGATGTCTACAAGTGCCACCGCGATCCCCTCACTTGGAATTACCGCCTGCCGCTTCGGCCCTTCTCAAACGCAGCAGCGTCAGCACGGGCAGGCTTATCGCTCCAATCAACATACCGACGGCGGCATACACGTGCCAATCGCATGCCGGGGTTCCCGTAGGTGGCTCGCACCCGCGCACGCTGCCGACAATCTTGGCCACGAGCACCCCGATCATTCCGCCGCTGAACGTTCCGCCCACGAGGGAGAGACACCCAACGCAGCCGTAACGAACGGCGTTCGATTCCTTAGTCGGAGACGTTTCGGTCAACGGTTACCGGTTATCGGCCAGCGGGTATCGGCGACCGGAACGTTAGTAGGCGGCCTCGAGCTTGTGCGATGGATCGGCGACGCGATGCAGCTTCACGAAATAGCGCTTCGCATTCCGGTCGAGTCGGCTCTCGCCAATCTGGTCTGTCTGAATCTGGACGAAGGTGTAGTGGCCGCCCTCTTTCTTCACCGTGAGATGAAGAGTGCCGAGTAGTCCCGAGTAAGTGCGCGATCTGGCTGTATGCGCTGTTCGGTCGAGAGGAAGCGTTGGAAAAAATTCATCAGCGACGTCGAGCACGTCTGAAGGCATCAGCTGCGTTCTGAAAAAATGTCGCACGCGTTACGATCCCGGTCCGGTCGGATTATTGACCGTCTGAATCCAGTTCACCGTCTCCAGCTTCGACGCCGGGTCGCGCCGGAATCGAAGTCCCATCGCCCAATCTCCAGTCGTTGGGAAAAGAATGTGCGCGTAGTAAGTACCGACTTCCTTTCCCTTAGCGAGACCGTCGTTGACGTTCGCCTTGTCCACGCTCGTTCCGTAAACCTGCCCTTCGCCGTTTTGAATCGGCTCACCCGTCTTCTTGTCCTGCACGACGATCTTGTACGTCACGTCTTCGATCGCTCTCGGAGGAACGGGATCGGTGCTAACGCGTATCGCATAACTATCCGACCACAGTCGTGTTTCCAGAGGACGAGGTCCGGAACACGCTGCCAGAAGTGCGAGCGCTCCAACCGCTCTGATCGTCGCGCGCAGAATTCTCACGCGTAGTACTCCAATCCCAGATGCGTGATCTGATCCTCGCCCATCAAGTGCCGCAAAGTATTCTTGAGCTTCGTCTGCTGAATGAACAGATCGTGCTCGGGCTGAAGTCCCGGTGCCGCCATCGGACTCTTGTAGTAGAAAGAAAGCCATTCCTGAATTCCCTTCATCCCCGCGCGGTGCGCGAAGTCTGAGAACAGAGCCAGATCCAGAACAATCGGTGCTGCAAGAATCGAGTCGCGGCAGAGGAAATTGATCTTGATCTGCATGGGATAATTCATCCACCCGACGATGTCGATGTTGTCCCAACCCTCCTTGTTGTCTCCGCGCGGCGGGTAATAATTGATCCGGACAACATGCGTGAAGTCCTTGTAAAGGTCGGGGTAGACTTCTGGCTGAAGAATCGTATGAAGGACGCTGAGCTTAGACTCTTCCTTGGTTTTGAACGAAGCGGGATCGTCGAGCACCTCCCCATCGCGATTGCCGAGAATGTTCGTGCTGTACCAGCCCGCGAGTCCGAGCATGCGCGCTTTGAGCGCTGGGGCGATGACAGTCTTGAGCCACGTTTGTCCGGTCTTGAAATCTTTCCCTGAGATCGGGAGCCCTCTCTCATTCGCGAGCTGCTGCATCGCGAGCGTATCGACGCAAAGATTCGGGGCCCCGTTTGCGAACGGCACTCCTTCCATGAGCGCCGCATACGCGTAAAGCATCGAGGGCGCGATTGCATCGTCATTGCGATCCATCGCTTTCTCGAACTGCTCGAGGGTCGCGTGCTGTGGTCCGGGGCGAATGAATATTTCCGTGGACGCGCACCATACGATCACAAGTCGGTCGAGCTTGTTCTTCGACTTGAAATCCCTGATGTCCTGACGCAGCTGCTCAGCGAGATCGCGCTTCGTTTTTCCCTTCTTGACGTTCTCGCCGTGAATGCGCGTGACGTACGAGTTGTCGAACACGGCAGGCATCGGCTTGATGGATTTCAGAAAATCCGCAACCGGCTCGACGTCGCGATCCTCGAGCACTCCGGCTTTTTTCGCGGCCGTGTATGCATCGTCAGGAATCGGATCCCAGGCGCCGTAGACGATGTCGTTCAAGTCGGCGAGTGGAACGAACTCCTTGATTAAGGGAGAGCGATTCTCAGTTCGCTTTCCAAGTCGAATGGTCGCCATCTGTGTGAGGGATCCAATCGGCTTCGATAATCCTCGACGGACGCTTTCGACGCCCGCGATGAATGTCGTCGCGACGGCGCCAAGGCCGGGAGTGAGGATTCCGAGTTTTCCAGTGGCGGGTGCAACAGGGGAAGTACGATTATCCGGCAATTCGTTTGTCTCCATCTATGATTGGGCGCGTCGCGAAGCGAGGCGCGCTGAAAGTTTTTTGCGAGCGCCGATCACGCGAATTTTCGCTTGAACCGGCTCGCCCGTCGCGCGGCGAACGAAAAGAATGCGTTGAACCGCAGTGACCCACGCCGTGACGGTAAGAATGCAAACTACAGCCATGAGCACGAAGCCATTGAGCGCCAAGCCAAAGAAAGCTTGTGGGACAGATATCAACACGACTCGCTCGGGCCGCTGCATCACACCGACCTTGGCGTCGATTCCCAATCCCTCGGCGCGTGCGCGTGTGTACGACGTGAGGAACGTCCCGATGATCCCGATGAGAGCGAGAGCGACGAATGCTGCGTTCTTGTGTGCGGGATCGGTCGCGAAGAAATAGAGAATTCCACCGAGCACTGCGCCGTCGGCGACACGATCGAGAGTGGAGTCATAGAACGCGCCGAATACAGTCGACTGGCCCGTGCGCCGGGCGACCACCCCGTCGAGGACGTCGAAGATCGCGCACAATCCGATGATCCATCCGCCGAGGTGAATTCGGCCAAACGCGAACGCAATTCCGCCGGCGATGGAGCAAAAGGTGCCGAGGGTGGTAAGGGCATTTGGACTAACGTGCAATCGAACGAGGAGCGACGCCACGGGCTCGATGACCCGAAGGTAGCCGTTCATGATCGACTGCCAGATTGATCTCATTCGGATAGGGAGACGGATAGACGGACGAGGGATAAACCAGCGAGGCGGGAGTGCGCGCGGCGCGTAAAGCTATTCCGATACGAGAGTCATTTCCAGCGAACATCTGAAACCGCGCAGGGAGACGGTGAGGCAATGAGAACGGCGGGGCACGCAATTGTGTGCCCCGCCGTTCTCATTGTCTCACCCTTCCCTGCGCTGTTCTCTCTGGTTCAGGGTACTCTCCACTCGTAATTCGTCGCCAGATAGACGTTGTCGCGTGTGTAGGTGCGCGTTCCATCGACGGTTCGCGCTTTAAGAGTCACCGTCGTGCCCGCAGGAATTCCCTGCACCGGCAGCACTTCAGTGCTATTCGCCGCGACTTGTTTCAGGAATACGTCAGTTCCACCCGTCGTGATATAAACGTTGACGCCCTGGCTCAGATTGTTGGTGAATCTCACCGAGACGTCCGCCGCCGGCGCTGGGCCGGTTCTGACTTCGACCTTACGACCCGCGCAAGCAGTACTCGCCATCACCAGCGCTAATGACAGTGTAAGAAAACGCATTTGTCCTCCGAGATGAACGCACCGGTTTGCAAGAGGCATGCTTAACAACAACTACGGAAAGCAAAAGAAGAGATCGGAGATACCAAATCGGGGAGAGGCCAGATCCCGGACATACTGCCGGAGGACCTTTCGTTTCACTTCTAAGCTCTGCTTGAGAGACACAGCTTAGATCAAACTTCGACAGGTCCTCCAGTCGGTCGTCCGGCATCCGGTCTCTGTTCGATTTGGTATCTCAGATCTCTTCTTTTGCCTTTCCGAAGTTCGCAATCAGGAATCAGAGGTACAATAAGTACCGCCGCGTCCTTTCTCTGAAGTTGTATGCGTCTCGATACTCATGATCGATGACCGCATCAGGATCGTCGCCACGCAGCAACGCTTCGCGCACCCGCACTGATCCGAATCGCAAATCGAACGAGCGATTGTTGATGGTAAGTCCATTGCCTGATGTTTTCGCGATTGCCCAGAGAAGAGTTGCGCCAACTCGCGCCGACTGAAGCGAATTGCGATTCGTTACGAGGATCCGTATTCCAGGAATCGTCTGACCGTTGTACTTGCCGTCAGTGGGCGAGACCGGCATGAAAGATTCCTCCCTGAAGCGAACGCCGGGGATGTCGCGGTCCTTCAGCAGCGACACCGTCGCCTTTGCGTTGAGCCATGGAGCTCCCACGAGTTGAAATGCAGTCGGCGTTCCGCGGCCGACCGAGATGTTCGTTCCCTCGAAGGCAACGAGTCCCGGATAAAGCATCGCGCTTTGCAATGACGGCATGTTCGGCGACGGCTTGACCCACCGGAGACCCGTGCGATCGAACCAGAGCTCACGCCTCCATCCCTGCATCGGAACAACGTGCAGATTGGCGTGAATTCCAAGTTCATCGTTGAAGAACAGTGCAAGCTCTCCAATCGTCATTCCGTGACGGAGCGGCATCGGGTACAGCGCGTACGCGAGTCCGGGTTTGTCCGGAGCGGGATCATTCGGGTTCGCCTGCGCACTGTCGAGCATTGGGCCTTCGACGAAAAACCCCGTGATCGGATTCGGCCTGTCGAGCACGATGATCATTTTTCCCGCGCGCCGAGCCGCGCGCATCGAGTACACCATCGCGCCGACGTACGTCCACGTTCTTGTGCCGATGTCCTGAAGGTCGACGACGAATGCGTCGAGCTGCCTCATGAGACTGTCGGGCGGCCCTACTGTCTGCGACGTATACAATGAATAGATCGGCAGCCCGGTGCCGCGATCGACGTCGTTGCCGATGTTCTGTCTGTCCTCGGTGCCACTGATGCCGTGCTCGGGCGAGAACAACATCGTGAGCGTCACGTTCTCCTTTCGAACCTTTGGCTCGCGCAGCACGTCTTTGTCGGGCTCACCGTGCTCGTTGATTCCAGTTTGGTTCGTGAGCAATCCGATTTTCTTTCCGCGTATCAGAGCGATACTGTCGCGAACGAGCACCGTGATGCCCGGTTTTACAGTGGCCTCAGCGAGCTCGTCCGTCGGGTCCAGTCGGCCGCTGGTGACCGTGCAGCCCACGCTCGCTGTAAGGATTATTACAAAGGCAATGCGATGGTGTCGCGCCATTCCGGGGATTCTCGTAAGTTGTGCGAAGTAGAGACTGTTACCTGAAGTAGAGACTGTTACCTAATGATACGAATCAACGTTCCTTCCTGCTTGCACATGTCCTGCAGGGAGTAACACCCGATGGTTCGATCTACCCTCATCATTACTCACATTTCTCTCCGCTTGCGATGAATCTTACTGCAATCGACTGGGCAATAGTCGCCTCGTATTTCCTGCTTTCGACGGTGATCGGGCTGATGTTCACCAAGCGGGGCGGCGAGAGTCTCGACGAGTATTTCCTTTCGGGACGAAGCGTAAGCTGGTGGCTCGCCGGCGCATCCATGGTCGCGACAACGTTCGCCGCCGACACTCCACTCGTCGTCACCGGATTGGTCGTAGCACACGGTGTCGCCGGTAACTGGCTCTGGTGGAACCTGGTGATGAGCGGAATGCTCACTGTGTTCTTCTTCGCGCGCCTCTGGCGAAGAGCGAACGTAATGACCGACGTTGAATTCGCCGAGATTCGTTACAGTGGAAAGCCTGCGCGCTTCCTGAGAGGATTCCGCGCCCTCTACCTCGCCATTCCGATCAACCTCATCATCCTCGGCTGGGTGACGAGGGCGATGATCAAGATCCTCACGATTTCATTAGGTGTCTCGCCGGTCCTCGCGGTGGGAATCTGTTTCGTCATCACCGTTGTTTACTCAGTCGCCGCAGGGTTGTGGGCGGTTCTCTGGACCGACCTGATCCAGTTCATCATCAAGATGAGCGCGGTGATAATCCTGGCGGTATACGCAGTGAACGCGGTTGGCGGAATCCAGGTGATGCGCACCAAGCTGATCGCGCATTTCGGATCGGAGACAGCCGCGCTCTCGGTGATGCCGGTATCGGTGACACCCACTGGTATTCACGCGTACGCGTGGATGCCACTTCTTGCGCTGACCGTTTTCCTATCGGTGCAGTGGTGGGCGGCTTGGTATCCCGGCGCGGAGCCCGGAGGCGGGGGCTACATCGCGCAGCGAATCTTCTCAGCGCGAACCGAAAAGGATGGCGTTCTGGCGACTCTGTTCTTCCAGGTCGCTCACTATGCAATCAGACCGTGGCCATGGATCGTCACCGGCCTGGCGACGATCATCCTCTATCCCAATCTCGTCGACAAGGAATCCGGATACGTCCACGCATTCGTCGATCTTTTGCCGACTCCGTGGCGAGGAGTGATGATGGCGGGATTTGCTGCGGCGTACATGTCGACCGTTGGAACGCAGCTCAATTGGGGTGCGTCGTATCTCGTCAATGATTTCTACAAGCGATTCCTGAAACCGAACGAGACAGAGAAGCATTACGTCACAGTTGCGCGCATCGCGACGGTATTTCTGTTCATCGCATCGATTGGCGTCACATCACAGCTCTCGTCCATCGAGCGCGCGTGGAGATTCCTCCTCGCAATTGGCGCTGGCACTGGACTCGTTCTGATTCTTCGATGGTACTGGTGGCGCATCAACGCGTGGTCGGAGATCAGCGCGATGATCTGCTCATTCATCGTCTCGGCGATTGCGTTTCAAACGGTGCCGCAGCGATTCGCGCCGGGAGATCCGAATGCCGACGCGACGATCATGCTGATTACAGTCGCAGTGAGCACGGTCGTCTGGCTTTCGGTGACGTACATGACGGCTCCCGTCTCCGACGACGTCCTCGAAGCGTTTTACAGGCGAGTGCGACCGGGCGGGCCTGGGTGGCGGCGCATTTCCGAAAAGGCAGGGTTCGGTCGCGAGGGAATTCCAGGCGGAGCGCTCGCGTGGACGAACTGGATCGCCGGCATCGTTGCGGTGTATTCAACATTGTTCGGAATTGGAAAGCTCATTTTCGGTGCGACCATGGAAGGGCTGATCATGCTCGCGATTGCATTGGTTGCGTTTCTGTGGATCGCACGGTCATTCCGTCAGGAGCAGGATTCCGGTTTGGTCGAGAATGTCTCGACGGGAATGGGGCCGCGACAACAGTCGCTGCGAACTGCGGACTAACTAAACTGACGGTCGCCGATGCCCGCTGGCCGATACCCGATCACAGAGGACCGAACTGCAAACTCACAACTGAGTAGTTCTCGGACCTCCGGAATCGGCCATCGGCCAGCGGATATCGGCGACCGGCAGTTCCGCATTGCTTTTCCACTACCATCCATCCTAGTTTTCAGAAGTCTTATGGAGGTTCTTAATGTCTAGTTCGACTGATACTGATATCGATCTCTCCCTCACGCCGGCAGCGGTGGTCGAGGTCAGGAAGTTCATGGATGTCGAGAAGGTGAGCGGCGAAGTGGGCGGTCTCCGTGTTGCGGTGCAACCCGGCGGATGCAGCGGCTTCAAGTACTCACTAGTCATCGAAGACAAAAGTGCCGAGGACGACTTCGTTCTCGACAACGACGGCTTCAAGGTTTTTGTTGATCCTTTCTCTGCCCAGTACATCTCGGGCGTGACGATCGACTATGTCACCTCGATGCAGGGCTCGGGATTCACGTTCAAGAATCCGAACGCCACTGGCGGCTGCGGCTGCGGAAGCTCGTTCACAGCGTAAGCGGATTATCGGTTTTGCTGGCAACGCGAGGGCGGTGAAATGAAATCGCATTTCACCGCCCTCGATTTTTTTGTCCTCGTTGTGTATCTGGGCGGCACAACAGCGCTCGGCCTTTACATCGGACGGCGCCAGCGCAGCGCAAACGACTACTTCATCGCCGAGAGGTCGATTCCGTGGTGGGCGGTGATGTTCTCAGTGGTCGCCAGCGAAACAAGTGCGCTCACTTTCATAAGCATCCCTGGTCTCGCGTACATCGGCAACCTCGGATTCCTGCAGGTTGTCGCCGGTTACATCCTCGGAAGAATTGTCGTCGCGAACGTACTGCTTCCCCGCTATTACCAGGGCGAGCTCGTCACGGCGTACGCGTTGCTCGAGAAGCGATTCGGTCTCGCGACGCGGCGCTTCACCTCGATCGTGTTCATGGTCACGCGAGGGATGGCCGATTCGGTGCGTGTCTTCGCGACGGCAATTCCGATTGCGCTCATACTCGGCGGATCGATCCCGCAGCGTTACGCGATGCCGGGAGCGATTCTACTTCTGGGAATTCTGACGATCATCTACACGTACAAGGGCGGAATGAAAGCCGTCGTGTGGACAGAGCTGCTTCAGGCGAGCGTCTATTTGCTCGGTGGATTGTCGGCTATTGTGTTGCTCGGCAAATCCGTTCCAGGCGGATGGGGCGCGATTTTCGATATCGCGTCGTCGACCAATAAGCTGCGCGTCATCGATACGTATATGGGATTCGATCGGCCGCACACCCTTTTCGCGGGACTCCTCGGCGGCGCGTTCCTGTCGATGGCATCACACGGTGCAGATCAGCTCATCGTACAGAGATTGCTCGCCTCGCGAAGTCTCAGGGACGCGCAGCGCGCGCTCATCGGCAGCGGATTAGTCGTGTTCGTGCAATTCACGCTTTTTCTGATGGTCGGCATTGGACTCTTCGCGTTCTATCACGGGAAAGCATTCGCGACATCCGATGCGATTTTCCCGACGTTCATTCTCGAGCAAATGCCGACGGGTCTCGTCGGGTTGATCGTCGCTGCGATTCTCGCCGCAACGATGAGCACACATTCTGGCGCCATTAATTCGCTCGCCGCGGCGACGACGCACGACATTTACCTGCCGCTGTCGAAACGCAAACCAGACGACGCCGCAACGCTGCGTTTTGGAAAGCTTAGCGCCCTCGCGTGGGGCGTTGTGTTGACCGCCGGCGCGCTTCTCTACAGGCAGCAAGGAACCCCGGTCGTCGTCATCGCTCTCTCGATCGCATCCTTCACATACGGCGCCCTGCTAGGGGGTTTTTTCCTTGGTTGGCTGTGGCGACGGGCAATCCAGCGGGATGCAATAATTGGAATGTCAGTCGGGATAATCGTGATGTCGGTTGTCGTCTTTGCGAAGCAGCTCATCCCACTTTTCCCTGCGTTTACACCAACGCTGACGACATTGTCGAAAATTGCGTGGCCGTGGTACGTCCTCATCGGGACCACCGTCACGGTCGGAACAGGAATTATTTCTTCGATGACACACCCGCAGCTTACATCTGAGCAGGAAGCCGGACGAACATGGAAATGAAAG
>JBGQKT010000099.1:0-11322 GCA_041499635.1 Gemmatimonadaceae bacterium | reverse complement strand
TGTCCCGGCTGAATCTTTCCTCTCTTTGAAAGTCCCTGCAACGCGGTACATCCAGCAACAGGTACGGACGCAGCTTGAGCGAACGTCACGTTTTGCGGCTTTGTCACAAACCGTGATGCTGACCCGCAGACGTACTCGGCGATTGCGCCGCGCGCGACACCGAATACTTCGTCGCCCGGCTTGAATCGCGTCACGTCTTTGCCAACCGCTTCGACGCGGCCGGCGACGTCAACTCCGAGACGCGGGTTCTTTGGCTTGCGCAAACCTATCGCGATCCGAAAGACGGAAGGTTCGCCCCGCATAAAGTGAGCGTCGAGTGGATTGACAGAAGCAGCGCGCACAGCAATCAAGAGCTCGTTGCTGCCAGGCACCGGCGTTTCAATCTCTTCGCATTTGAGAACGTCGGGCGAACCGTAGTTGCTATGAACGATGGCTTTCACAACAGACGACTAGCCGCGGCCGCGGCCTGTTCATTCCATCGCTCAGAGTTTACGCCGAACACGAGCATCCAGCCGGTCAGAGCCAGTTCTCCAATTCCGCCAAGCAGGACATAAGGGTAGAGAGAATGCATGAGTGGCGGCCATAGAAAGGTCAGCCCCCCCAAACCGGCCAATATCATTCCCGCCCCGAGAATTCGCGGCAGGAAAGTAGACTTCAAAATGAGGTAACCGATCAGGACGCAATAGAATCCGAAAAATACGAAACTGAGGTTGAAGAATTGCCCATACAGCCTGATGAACACGATCCCGAGCGCTTGTAACTGCGCCAAGGTAAATGCAGCCGAGGCGTGCGCTCCTCCCAGCAGAACCAGCGGCGAGATATAAAAGACGGTTCCAACAGCGATTACGATGCAACCTGCAAGGCTCAAGAACGCGGCGAGTACAGACACAGTCCTGTTCACGGGCTTGAACAAGACATAGAACAAAGCCGTAACAGCGATGTACGTCACGACTGCGATCAAGTTGCCTGCGTATCCCAACTGAAATATCGTCGCGTGCGCGAGGATGTTGGCCGCCGTCGTGCCGGGGTCGCCTAATACAACAAGTTTTTTGACCGCGTACATACCGGGCCCAAATGCAGAATCCAAAGCGTAAAAGACACCCGCAATTCTCGCCAAACGCTTTGGAGACATACCGTTCAACGGAGTCGCCGTCACTTGATCTCCTTTTTTGCGTCTTCGTTCCGCGGATCGATCTTGACGGCCTGCTCAAAAGAGACGCGCGCCTCCGCACTTTTTCCCTCCTGCTGCAACACCTGTCCAAGCCTTAGATATGAAAGAGAAAGCAGTGTGGGGCTGACATCCTTAGGAGGTTTTGCGACAAAAGCTCTGATCCCTTGCTCGCCGCGCTCGAGCTGTTGACCCGAAAGAGCTGCGATTCGGCCGACTGCATTCGGACCGTGCGGATCGTTGGGGCGCCGCTTTATGTATCGGTCGATAGTCGCGAAAGCCTGCGGCCATTGCTTTTGATTGGCATACCAATTCGCGAGCGCCGAGTAGATGCGCAGTGTGTCGGGCGCAGCCGCGATGGCTGCGTTCATCTCGCGTTCCACCGTCGCGCCGTCGTTCGCGCGCGTAGCCAATCGACCGAGCGCAAAGTGACCGCGCATCGCGTTGAGCCGCGCAATTGCGTCTGCCTGCTCGCGAGCTCTATCCGCGCCCCCGCCCATCGCTGCCGGTGCCATTGAATAGAAGTCGGCGAGCGCATCGCGCGCGTCGATGTTGCGCGCGTCGAGTGCAACCGCGCGCTCCATTTCGCTCTTTGCATGGCCAACGAGAAACGGCCGCTCCAACATCGAAGCGCGGATTGCCTGTTGACTGATCGCCTTGCCATACCATAGATGGTAGTCCGAGACTTTGTCGTCGAGCTTCACCGCTCGCTCGGAATGTTCGACGGCTGCGTCGGGGTCGTCCTCGAGCAATGCGAGACGAGCCAGGTAATAATGAGCGCGCGCGTCGCGGTCGTTCTTCTGAATTACGGCGGTGAATTCGGTTTTCGCTCGCGCCCAATCGCTTGAAAGGAACAGCTGCACGCCGCGGTTGGTGCTCTGAGCGTTGAGCGCGGGAGCGGCAAAGGAAAGAAGGATGATAAAGAGCGGGCGCATGGTTGATTGCCTCCATTGGCATGTCCAGGCGTACCGTACGGATGGCAGAAACCAATGGATATGACGCCACGTAACAAAAACATGACTTCAAGTTGCACCAGGCACCGAAACGATGTCTGATCTCACGATTGCGGCGAGTGGTGTCCGCGCGTTGATGGAGTTGGCGGTGTCGAAGGGTGCAGATCGTTGCTCGCTGGCCGAGCGATCTCGAATCGATCCCGCGGATTTGAAAGATCGCGACAATCGCATTCCGTTCGCGAAGTATGTCGCGTTAATGAAGGCGGCGCAGAAGATGTGCAACGATCCCGCCCTCGCTCTTCATTTCGGCGAGGCGGTCGACGGGGCAGAGATTTCGATCAGCCACCACATCGGCGCGCCGTCAATAGCCGAAGCCATGGCAATAGTAAATCGTTACGCGGCGCTCACCGTCGAAGTGGACCAGGGGAGCAGCGATCGCTACGTCTTCTCGCGCAGCGGTGGGCAACTATGGTTGATCGATACCCGCAGGAACGCGAACGATTTTCCCGAGCTCACCGAATCGAGCTTTGCACGCATGATATGCACGATGCGTCCATTCCTCGGCGACAAGCAATTATTGAAAGCGGTTCACGTCACTCATGCGGCGCCGTCATATCGCGCGGAATACGACCGGATCTTTCGTGTACCGGTGGTTTTCGAGAGTGACAAGAACGCGCTGCTGATGGATGACGCGCTGTTGAGGTTCAAGCCGCCGCTACAACGCACTTATGTGTCCGAAGTTCTAACTGCGCGCGCGGAGGAGCTGCTCGAGAAACTCGAGAGCTCGAAATCAATGAGAGGTCGTGTCGAGCGTTTGTTGATGCCGAGCTTGAAAGACGGCGACGTGAGCATGGATGCAATCGCGAGTGAGCTCGGTCTCAGTCGACAGACGCTTTTTCGGAAGCTGAAAGCCGAGGGCGTTACGTTCGAGAAGGTGTTGGATGAATTACGCCACAAGATGGCGCTCCACTATCTCAGCGGAAAGAAATCATCGGTGAGCCAGACGGCGCATCTTGTCGGCTTCTCCGATCCTGCTTCGTTCTCTCGCGCATTCAAGCGATGGACTGGATCGAGTCCGCGCGGCTTTACGGAATCATCGAGGGAACGAGATACGCCTGCGCGAGCGCAAGAAGCCCAATAAAAGTCGCAAACGCAACGCTGTGCCAGAACGTGCTGCGGAGCACCTCGCCCTCGTGACCGATCAGTCCAACGGTTGAGACTCCGACAGAGATATTCTGGGGCGAGATCATTTTTCCGGCGACGGCCCCCGAAGAATTTGTCGCCGCCATCAAAACCGGATTCAGGTGCAGCTGCTGTGCGGCAGCGACCTGAAGATTGCCGAATAGAAGATTGCTCGACGTGTCGCTCCCCGTGAGGAAACACGCGACCCAGCCCAGATAACTGCTCACTAGTGGAAACATGACGCCAACGCCGGCGAGAGCCGCCGCCAACGTGTAGACCATCCCGGAATAGTTGTAGATGTACGCGAGCCCGACAATAAAGAGCACCGTGAGTCCCGGCAGTCGAAGTTGGTGCAGGGTCTTAGTGGCGCACTCCAGCAAAATCCGGGGACGCACGCGGAACCACAGTGAAGCAATCAGTGTTGTCGCGAGAACGGCGGTTCCCGTCGCTAATGGCGCAAACTTGAACACGGCCTCATAAGGTTTTTTGCTGTACGAAACGATGACTCCGTTGTTCAGGTTTGGAATCGGCAAAACGATCTGCCCTTTGGCGCTGAGCTTCAGATACGACCAGATGATGATCACGAGAGCCAGCGTGACCCATGGAAACCATCCGGCGATCGCATCGCGAAACAATGGTGGAACATTGGCGCTCTCATTCGCGCGAACAGTCTCTTGGCGATGAGACCGCACTCGAAGAAATGTCACCGTTGCGAGGATTGACGCGAGCGCGCTGAGTACGTCCGTCGCGGCTGGTCCCCACGTGTTCGACACAATGAATTGCGCCGTAGCGAAGCTGACTCCTGCCACTAACGCGACGGGCCATGTCCGCCGGAGACCCTGCCACCCACCAACGACTACGGCCAGATACGCAGGCAACACAACGGAAAGGAAAGGCAGCTGTCTTCCAACAGCAGCTGAGAGCTTCATCACGTCGAGTCCGGTAACCGTCTGCAATGCAGTGATCGGCACTCCCACGGCGCCAAACGCAACAGGGGCGGTGTTTGCAATCAGCGAAACAAGAACTGCACGATGCGGTGGGAATCCAAGTCCCACGAGGAGAAAAGCCGTTATTGCGACGGGAGCGCCGAAGCCCGCACTTCCTTCCAGCAGCGCGCCGAAACAGAACGCAACGAGAATCGCCTGAATACAGACATCATCCGAGGCGTGATGTTGGATCCACAAGCGCAAACGCTCGAACGAGCCGGTGCTGATCGAAAGGTTGTAGAGCCACAACGCGTTGAAGACGAGCCATAGAATCGACCACGCAGCGGTCGCAAATCCAAACGCGAGACTCCAGCCCGCGAGTGAAACCGGCATGCCCCACACGATCATCGCGAGAACCGCGGTCATCGCCAACCCGCACGCCGACGCCAGCAGGCCGCCTCTGCGGAATACACCCATCAACACCACGACCACCACGAGAGGGACCGCCGCAACAAGGGCGGACAACGCGAGGGAGCTGAGTGGAGCGAGAGGCTGCGGCCATGTCATGAGGCTGCTCACTCAGCCACATATACGAGTTGCACCGAGTGCGACGCAACTCCGCAGATGGCTTGTCGGCTTTAATTTCAAACGATGCCAAAGAAAGAGACCGCCGAAATTCTCTCGATCGATGGACGCGACGTCCGCATCAGCAATCCCGACAAACTTTATTTCTCGCGCGACGTCAAACTCACCAAGCTCGACATAGTCAAGTATTACATGTCGGTCGCGAGCGGCGCTGTTGCAGGGATTCGCGACCGGCCGAGCGTGCTCAAGCGCTTCGTCGATGGCGCCGAGGGACAGCCGTTCTATCAGAAGCGCGCGCCGGAGAATCGGCCTGATTGGTTGAGAACGGTCACGCTCTCATTTCCCTCGGGGCGCACCGCCGAAGAAGTTGTCGTCGACGACGCAGCGGGACTCGCGTGGATCGTCAACCTCGGCTGCATCGAGCTGCATCCACACGCGGTGCGCACGAATGATCTCGATCATCCTGATGAGCTGCGCATCGATCTCGATCCGATACCGGGTGTGAAATGGGACGACGTTCGTCGTGTGGCGATGGAGGCGAAGACTCTTCTCGAGGAAATGGGACTCGTCGGTTGGCCGAAGACAAGCGGCTCGCGCGGCATGCACGTCAACGCTCGCATTGAGCAACGATGGACGTTCACTGAAGTGAGACGCGCGGCGCTGGCGTTTTCGCGCGAGATCGAGCGACGAGCGCCGACGCTCGCGTCGTCGAAGTGGTGGAAGGAAGAGCGCCGCGGAGTTTTTCTCGATTACAACCAGAACGCGAAAGACCGCACAACGTGCTCGGCGTACTCGATACGTCCGCTCCCCGACGCGCGCGTGTCGGCGCCGCTTTTCTGGGAGGAAATTCCGGAATGCAATCCGGCTGATTTCACAGTGCTGACGATGCCGGCTCGACTCGCCGCGATTGGAGATCCGAACGCGCGAATGGACGACGCAGTCGGTTCACTCGATCGATTGCTCGAGCTTGCTGCGCGTGATGAAGCAGCTGGACTCGGCGACGCACCGTGGCCGCCGCATTTTCGCAAAATGGAAGGCGAGCCGTCCCGCGTCATGCCGTCACGCGCAAAGAAAACAGGCGCGAAGACCACGCGCCGGAAACGACGCTAGACCGTCACTGATCCTTTTTCGGCGGAGGCGTCTCGCGTTGCTCGGCCCGGAGTTTTTCGCTGAAGCGCTGTGCCTCGCCGATGCGCTCGACTTCGACCGCAATTGCATCGACTGATTGTTGGAGGTACTCGAGCTTGGGGTCAGCTTCGCCCAATTGCACCGGCGCGGCTTTACGCCCGCGCGGCACGAACTGCCACGCCAGGTACCCTCCAAGGAGCAGAAGGGCATGAGTGGCAGCATGCATCGGCTCACCCATCGCGATGGCCAGTGGCGCGCCGAACCCATTGATGATGACCCACGCCACCGCGCCTATTCGCAGGATCTTCGAGCGTCGGGTGGGGATTATGTCGTCATTCATGTAAGACCCTACGCATCGGGAATTGTCGGAGTTACCGCGAAGTGGCGAAGATAGCCGCGAGCTCATGCGGCGGCACCACCTCGAGCTGGTCGAACGTGCAATCGCGAGGACGCTTGTCGTCGCGCCAACGGCGAAACTGCGCGGTGTGTCTAAAGCGATCTCCCTGCATGTGATCGTACGCGACCTGCACGACCAGCTCGGGACGTAGCGGCTCCCACGACAAATCCTTTCCGGCGCTCCAACGACTCTGCATTCCGGGCCGGCGATGCATTTCGCTGTCGGCCTCGGCCCATGCGCGCCACGGATGATCTTTGAGCGCATTCTTTCGATACGGCTCGAGAAACTCCACGAGCTCGCGGCGTTTCACGTCGGTGAAGCTCGCGCAGACACCGACGTGCTCGAGATTTCCACTGTCATCGTACAAGCCCAGTAAGAGCGACCCGACCGCGTTTTTATCTCCGCGCTTGTGCCAGCGAAATCCGGCGACGACACAGTCGCAGTCACGCTCATGCTTGACCTTGAACATCACTCGCTTGTTCGGCTGATAGGTTCCATTCTCGGGTTTTGCAACTACACCGTCGAGTCCGGCGCCCTCGAATCGTCGAAACCAATCAGCGGCGATGGTTCTGTCGCGCGTTGCCGGTGTGAGATGAAGAGGCGGCTTTACTTTTTTCAGTAACGATTCGAGTCTCGCGCGTCGCTCGCCGAACGGTACTTCGCAAAGGCTTTTGTCCTTGTCGCAAAGAAGATCGAAGAAAACGACAGACGCGGGGATCTCTGCGCTCAGCTTTCTCACCCGGGATTCTGCGGGATGCAGTCTCAGCTGAAGCGAATCGAAATCGAGCCCTTCATCGCCCGCGATCACGATCTCGCCGTCGAGTACGCATTGCTCGGGCAGTTGCGCCTTGAGAGGATCGATCAGCTCCGGGAAATATCGATTGAGCGGCTTCTCGTCGCGGCTCTGTATGAAAATCTCGTTGCCGTCGCGGAAGATGAGTGTGCGGAATCCGTCCCACTTGGGCTCGAAGATCCATCCTTCGCCGGGTGGGAGCTCGCCGACTCTCTTTGCGAGCATCGGGAGAACGGGCGGATTGACAGCGAGGTTCACAGAGGAAAGTCAGGGCTTTCTGCCGATCGCCTGAAGTCTGCCGCGCGCTTCCGCGTTAGTGGAATCGCGGCGAAGCGCTTCCCGGAACGCAGCTTCCGCTGCGGCGGTGTCGCCCTTCATCAGCTGTATGTTGCCCTTGAACACTGACATCGCCGAAGAATTGGGAAAAAGCTCTTCGTTGTAGCGTAGCAGCGTCAACGCTTCGTCAGGCTTACCGGCTCTGGCTGTTCGGAATGCAGCGATGCTGAGCGATGGCTCGCTGAAATCGTAGGCATCTCGTCCGAAATACTTGGCGCGCAGCGCTTTGTATGCTCGAATTGCGGAGTCGGCACTCACCGCGACCGCGGCGTCCTGGACCAATGTGTAGAGCGGAACCGGGCGGTTCACACCGCGATGACAAGTGATGCAGGTAACAGTGACGGGAGATTGGCTGCGCTCAGGAATCGTATCGAGGCGGCTGTTGATCTCGGCAACCATGCGCATCATCTGACGTGCAACCAGTTTGTTGCGCTTCTGATCGCTGGCGAAATCGAACTCGGCGAGTGGCTGACCCTCGCGGCCAACGTGACAAAACTGGCAGCGCACACCAAGTGCGCTGGTAAAGTTGCGCATGGTGCCGATCACTTCAATTACGGGTGTCGAGCGAGGAATGACCTTGGTGTTGACGAGAGAGTCTGGTGGAAATTTTCCCGGCGGCTGCGCGGATGCGAGTGACGTGGCAGCGAAGGCAAGACTCAACAAAGGGAGTCGCATTGGATTTCTCCGAAGAATGGAGGCGTCGCGGATTCTGGAATGCCGCATGACTATATGAGTCGACTTTAGTAAACGAACGGAATGAGCCGCTTTCGCGTGCTCATGAACTCCCGATAGGGCTCACCGATCGTCGCGCACAGCGCGCGCTCCTCGACGACAATGCGATAAGAGTACACCGCGACTGACGCTAGGGTCACGAGGAAGGCCGACGCCCAGCTCCCAAGCGCAAGCCCGATTCCGGCGTTCATGAGAATGCCGGCGGTATACGAAGGATGGCGCAGAATCGAATACGCGCCACGTGTTACGACTTGTTGATCTGAGCGGGCGCGCACGTCCCCCGTGAATGATTCACCGAGCATACGGAAGCAGTGTCGCCTCAGCAGGCTGCCCGAGATGAGAAGCACGACGCCAAGCCAGAAGAGGGGGATCACGTACGGCGCGCTGATCTGAAATACGGGAACCCAGGCCAGAGGAAAAGCTGCAAGGAACGCCAGGTTCATCCCGACGATGATGACTTGAAGCGACCTTGCATCGGCGGAGCCTCCGGCACGCGCTGCCCGAATGATTTTGAATTCAGGCGAGAACGCCCAAACGAAGACGCCCCAGAACACGAGCGCGTATGGCCACACGTAAGGGAGTGGCCTCATCGAAGTACACTCATCCCGACTCTAGAACTCGAGGTGGGAGAAGACGATGCATGTGAGCTCCCCGTTAGATCGATGCGGCGAAAAAACCAGCCTGCAAGTGAACACAACAAATTGCGCGTGCAACGCGGCTTCGCAAATGTATCTTCTCGCCTGGGTGATCGATCGGACGGAAGGGACTTTAAGACAGAGAGGGGAAAGCTCATGAACGTACGCGCAACGATGCATCGCCGTGCTTCACAGTGCCTGCCATCGCGTTTCACTCAACGCCTGCTTTGGCCAACACTCTCTTTGTTCTTCCTTTCAACGACACTTGCTGCACAGACCAAGACCGTCGCTGAGCGACTTGGGCTTCCGTCAGACGCAAAGCTGCTGATTCTGCACGCTGACGATCTCGGCGCTGCGCATTCCGTCGACGTGGCGACCTTCGACGCACTCGATAAAGGGGCCGTCTCGTCGGCGAGCATCATGGTACCGACTCCGTGGATCACCGAAGTTGGTGCGTGGGCGCGCACCCATCCAGGTGCGGATCTCGGAATACATCTCACGCTCACGAGCGAATGGGACACGTACCGCTGGGGGAGCGTTGAATCGAAGGACAATGTTTCAAGCCTCCTCGATTCTGCTGGTACAATGCCAAACGAAGACGGACCGGTTGCGGCGAAGGCAAAACCGGATGAAGTCGAACGAGAGATTCGCGCGCAGATCGATCGCGCGTTGGCGCTCGGCATTCATCCCACGCACGTGGACAGTCATATGGGAGCGCTTTTCACAACCCCGGCGCTCGCCAGTGTCTATGCGAAAGTCGCGCGCGATTATCGTCTTCCATTTCTTGCCGTCAAGGGCAATCCTCCCGGCGCTCCTCAGGCGGCGCTCCTGCCCAATGAAATTCCGGTGGATGCGGTGATCATCGCCGGACCGCAGGTTCCGCGTGACAAGTGGAAGGCGTTCTACCTCGACGCCATCGCCAACCTGAAGCCCGGGCTCACCGAGATGATCGTGCATCTGGGGCACGACGATGCAGAGCTACAAGCAGTGACCGTCAATCACGAACCTTATGGGTCTGCGTGGCGCCAACGCGATTATGATGTCGTGACGAGCCCCGAGTTCAGGAAGGCGCTGAACGACCACCATGTTATTCTCGTCACATGGAAACAGCTTCAGAAGCTGACGTATCAACCTTGATGCTGCGCAGCCTGCATGAAAGATCCAGAGCTCACACGTCGTAGCTTTGTAAAACAGTCGATTGCCGCCGCGGGTCCGGCAGTGGCGAGTGCGAATGCCCTACCGATGGCATTTGTTCGAGCCGAGTCCGGGGCCGCGCGCCTGACAGTGGTTTGTGTCGGCGCGCACCCGGATGACCCGGAATCGGGGTGCGGAGGGACGCTGGTACGGTACGCGTCACTCGGCCACGCAGTGACGGTCGTGTATCTCACGCGCGGAGAGCGCGGCATCTCAGGCAAATCCCTCGACGAAGCGGCGAAGATTCGTTCAACTGAGTCCGAGGCAGCCTGCAGGATCATGGGCGCGAAGCCCGTTTTCTTTGGCCAGATCGACGGCGCGACGGAAGTAACGCGCGCGCATGTGGATGCAATGACGCAGCTGCTTGCCGCGCAGAAACCCGATGTGATTTTTGCTCACTGGCCGGTGGACACTCACATGGATCACCAGGTCGCGAGCGTGCTCACGATCCGCGCGTGGATGGCTCGACGGGAGTCTTCACTCTATTTCTTTGAAGTGAACAGTGGCAGTCAGACCGAAGGCTTTCTGCCCAACACCTACGTGGACATTGGGTCAGCGGTCGAGCAGAAAAAGGCGGCCCTCTTCGCGCATATCAGTCAGGATGGCCAGGGTATCTGGCGAGAACATCACGAGATCATGGCACATTGGCGCGGCCGCGAGGTTGGCGTGTCCGTCGCGGAAGCGTTCGTTCATCTAAATCGTGCTGCTGACATCAGCAAGCTGCCCGGATTGTGACTGCGGCTTAACGCAATCCAATCCGATTGACGAGCTCAGTGTATCGAGGATCTCCGCGCAGCGGCTCGTAACCAGGATCGAGATGCAGATAGATCAATCCCGCTGATCGCGCCTGATACGCTCGCTCCAACGATTCAAACGCGCGATCGAAATCTCCGAGTGCAGCATGTCCCATCGCGAGATATTCCGAGCGCACGTAGTGCAGTCGCGATGTCGCCTCGAGTCGCGCGAGAATTTCCTGCGCTTCTTCCCGCCGGTCGAGCGCCGCAAGTGCGCGCACGATCATCGCGTCGTATGATCTGACCGCGCGGTCCATTGCCTGACCGCGTTGAAAGGAGTCGAGCGCAAGCTCGGCATTTCCCATCGCGAGGTGGGCCGATCCCATCCAGACAAAACCGCGCTCGTAATGTTCGTCGATCTCCAGCAAGTCTTTCGCGCTCGCAAGCGCTCCCTGATAGTCCTTGGAGTACAACAGGAAGCGCGTCAGCCAGCCCGCGAATTCGACGCGCAACGGATCGAGCGCTCCGGCGCGGCGCACTGACTCGACGCCTTCGGGGA
>JBGQKT010000098.1:0-11389 GCA_041499635.1 Gemmatimonadaceae bacterium | reverse complement strand
CGAGCCCGACCTTTCTGTCGCGATGACGTACACGCTCATCATGGGAATAATTCTTTTTGCCGGCGGCGCGCGCATTGGTCATTTCGTCGTCCTTGGGATCATCGCGATTCCACTGTTATGGTCTCAATTCCAGCGACTCAACTACGCTCTGTTGCGCATGACTGCGTTTTTCGATCCCGGCTCGGCACCGCCTCATCTCGACTATCAGCTGAAGCAAAGTTTGATAGCGATCGGATCGGGGCGGATTTTTGGTGTCGGCTTTGGCCAGGGCAGGCAACAATACGGTTTCCTTCCGCTCGCGTATGATGATTTCATTGCCGCGAATATCGGCGAGGAGCGCGGCTTCGTCGGTCTCGCATTTGTCATTCTGATGTTCGCGCTCTTTGCAGTTCTTGGATTTCGTATCGCGCGGAACGCGCGCTCGCCATTTCTGCAGCTCGTCGCGATCGGAACCACGGTTACGATCGTTCTGACTGCATATCTGCACATTGGCGTTGCGATCGGTCTGCTTCCGACTACGGGGCTGACGCTTCCATTCATTTCCTATGGAAGATCGAATCTCGTTCTCTCGATGCTGATGACGGGCATTCTCGTGAATATCGGCAGCACTCGCGAGAAAGTGGTCGGCGGGCGCGCGACCGATCCGTCGTTCGCGATGGAGAGCATGTAGGGGTGCGAATTCTTTTCGCCGGTGGCGGCACCGGCGGACACCTCTATCCCGGTCTCGCCATTGCGCGCGCCTTGCGCCGGCTCGATCCGACCGTCGAGCCATTTTTCGTGGGCGCACGTCGCGGTATCGAGCGACAGGTTTTGCCGACGACGGAGTTCAAGTTCGAGCTGCTCGATCTTCATCCACTGTATCGCTCGCAGCCGTGGCTCAATGTGAAAACATTGAACGGCGCCGTCAGCGCGTGGAGCAGGATTGGCCGAGACGTGAAAGAGCAGGCGCCCGCGTGCGTCGTTGGAACTGGCGGATATGCATCGGGGATCGCGCTCGGTTACGCTGCAGTCCATGGAATTCCAATTGCGATCCAGGAGCAAAACAGCTTTCCCGGCCTCACGACGAAATTCTTCAGTCGCTATGCGCGGCAAGTGCACAATGGATTTCCCGAGGCCAGCCGATATCTCCGACCTGGAAAGCACACGCAGATCTTCGACACGGGAAATCCGATAGAGCCGCCGCCGACGCCGCGTCCGGACCGAGGCTCGGCGAGAAGGGAGTTTGGATTTCCCGCCGAAGGTGGGCGGGTGATGCTCATCTATGGCGGAAGTCAGGGAGCAAAGGCGATCAACGAAACGGTTGCTGCGTGGCTTGCTCGAGACTTGCCTGAATCACTGTTCGTGATTTGGGCGACAGGCGACCGCACCTATTCGGAATTCAAGAACCTCGAGACCGATCGCGTTCGGATTCGGCCGTACTTGAGTCCGATCGCGACCGCATACGCCGCGTCGGACTTCGCGTTGAGCCGCGGCGGCGCGATGGCGACCGCGGAACTTTGCGCGTGGGGAATTCCGCCGATCGTCGTGCCGCTTCCAACCGCGGCAGCCGATCATCAAACTGCGAACGCGAAGGCGCTTGCTGCGGCTGGTGCCGCTGAGTTCATCCCCCAATCGGAGCTCACTCCGGAGAGACTCAATCAATCAGTTCGTGCGCTCGTATCGGATCCAAACCTGTTGGCGGAGCGAAGCCAGGCTGCCTCGAATCGAGCTCGGCCGGAGGCAGCTATGGATATTGCCCGACATATACTTAGCATGATCGATATAAAGGAAATTCGAGGTTCGGCAAGTTGAGTGATCCACGCGCTGACGACAATCGACCGATCCATTTCGTTGGAATTGCCGGGGCGGGAATGAGCGCTCTGGCGGAGCTGTTCGTGAGGCGCGGATACCGCGTCACGGGATGCGATGCGAGCCTCACTTCCGCGGACGATCTGCGGCGATTGAACATCGAGTTGTTCACGGGACACGACCCGGCCCATGTCGCTGGCGCGAGCGAAGTGATCGTTACGAGCGCTGTTCGCAAAGATCATCCCGAGCTTGTTCGTGCGCGTGAGCTCGGCATCCCTGTCACACGACGCGCGGAAGCGCTGGGTCGCGCCGTGTCGGGCGGTGAGCTCGTCGCGATTGCCGGAACACACGGGAAGACAACGACGACCGTGATGACGACAGAAGCGTTCGCGTCGGCCGGACTCGACCCGACCGGAATCGCCGGAGGAAGAGTCGAAGCGTGGAATGGAAATCTCCGTGGTGGCTCGCATGGCGCCTTCGTGGTTGAAGCAGACGAATACGATCGATCGTTCCTCGCGCTGACTCCAACGATCGCAGTCGTAACGAACGTCGAGGAAGATCATCTCGACATTTATCCCGGCGGGCTCGCCGAGATTCGCGACGCGTTCGCACAATTCGTTCGGCCAGCGAGAGTGATTGTCCTTTGCGCTGACGACGCGGGCTCATCGACGCTTCCGGTTCCCAATACTGCAGAAGTAATTCGGTATGGAATCGATTCGGACGACGCGCGACTTCGGGCCGTTGATATCGAGGCGGCGAATCGCGGATCTGTCTTCGGAGTCGAATACGACGGACAAGAGCTTGGCAAACTGTCTCTGCGCGTTCCTGGAATTCACAATGTGAAGAACGCACTCGCCGCCGTTGCGTCAGGAATTGGCCTTGGTGTGGAACTGAACGCAATGCGAGCCGGGCTCGAATCATTCGGCGGAGTCGAGCGACGGTTCGATCTCGTCGGCGAAGTGAACGGCGTCACGATCGTAGACGATTACGCTCATCATCCCACAGAGATCGCCGCGACACTCGAGGCCGCGCGGGCCGCCTACCCAAAGAAAAGAATCATTGCAGCCTTTCAGCCGCACTTGTACTCTCGCACGCGTGACTTCTACCACGAATTCGCCGCCGTCCTCTCGAAGGCTGACGTCGTTTATCTCTGCGAGTTGTATCCCGCGCGAGAGCAGCCAATTTCCGGAGTGAGCTCAGCTTTGATCGCGATTGCAATGCAACAGAGCGGATGCGCTGCCAAATGGGAGGGCCCGCGAAGCGACCTCGCCGCCGCGCTCGCGCGCGAGGTGCGCGATAATGATCTTGTTTTGACGATGGGTGCCGGCGACATAACCAAGACTGGTCCCGAGCTGATTCGGCTGCTCGAAGAAAAACATTGAGCCCGCTGCCGCTCGATCTAAGCGAGCCTCGGGTTGAGCCACCGCCGCGCTCACGCGGTAGATGGAAAGCGTTCGCGATAATTGTATTGCTCGCTCTGCTTGCGCCGACTCCATGGCTCGCGCGGCGGGGCGCATCGAAGCTCGCTTTTTTCCGAGTGCGCAACGTCGTCGTGGAGGGAACGCGATACCTCTCGCCCGATTCGGTGGTCGCTCGTCTCGCGCTCGACACGATGCGATCGGTGTTCGATGACACGCCTCCTCTCGAGCAAAAAATCCGCGCCATGCCGCAAGTCGCAGACGTCTCGATCAAAAGAAAACTTCCCGGCACTCTCGTGGTTGAAGTGAGGGAAAACCCTCCCGTTGCTCTCGCCCCGGGAGCGCAGGGCCTCGACGTCGTTGATTCTGTCGGAGTCACGCTACCGATCGATCCAGCGGTCGAGCCCGCACTCGATCTTCCAATCGCCGATCAGCGCGACGTTGCACTCACCAGGATGCTCGGCGATGTGCGAACGAGAAGCTCGGTGCTTTACCGGCGAATCAGCGAGGTGTCACGAAGCGGAGCGGGAGATGTGGTCATCCTGCTTACGACGAACAATCCTGCGTCGCGGTTGGTCGCAATCGACTCTGCCTCGACTCCGCGCGACAGCGCGTCAGCGATGACGAGCAATACTCCGTCGCTGCTGCGCGTTCGCGCGAAGGTGGGGGTGTCAGCAGCTAGATTGACCGATATCTTTCCGGTTGAATTCGACCTGCGACGACGCGGTGCCCGTGTCGCCGAGCTCGATTTACGCTACCGCGACCAGGTTATCGCAAGGCTTCAATGATTCAGGAACGCGTCATCGCCGGGTTGGACATCGGCTCGGCAAAAACTACGGTGGTTATCGCGGAAGCGGTCGGTGACATCCACCGACAGCCGTCCATAAAAATTCTGGGCGTTGGACAGGCGCGCACTACTGGTTTGCGCAGAGGAATCGTCTCCGACATCGAAGAGACGACACGCTCGATCAAGAAGGCTGTCGAAGACGCCGAGCGAATGGCGGGGACGAACATCGACTCGATCTATGCCGGAATCGCCGGCGAGCATGTGCGAGCGATGACGAGCAAGGGAATCGTTGCCGTGAACGGCGACGAGATCAACAAGGCTGACGTCAATCGCGCCAACGAAGTCGCGCGCGCGCAGCCGATTCCGCAGGATCGCGAGTTGCTCCACGCGATTCCTCAGGAATACACCGTCGACAAGAATCAGGGAATTCGCGATCCGGTCGGAATGGTCGGTACTCGCCTCGAGACAGAGATGTATCTCGTCACGATCGGCAGCTCACCCGCTACGAATCTCAGAAAGTCAGTCGAGCGTGCCGGCTATCAGGTGAAAGAATTAGTTCTCGAGCCGTTAGCGAGCGCTTTGGCTGTATTGACTGAGGATGAGAAGGAGTTGGGCGTCGCACTCGTAGAGATGGGCGCGGGCACGACCGATGTCGCGATTTTTCATGAGGGAAAAATCCGGCATCTCGCGACGATCAACTTTGGCGGCAGCAATGTTACCAACGACATCGTGCAGGGAATTGGAGTTACACAAACCGACGCGGAAAGATTGAAAGAGCGTTTCGGCTGCGCGTACGAGCCGATGGTCGATCCCGACGACGTCATCGAGCTGCCGAGTACTGCGGCGCAGGGCCAGCGTCACGTTGCGCGTGAAGTTCTTGCGCACATCATCCATCAGCGGATCGACGAGATCTTTTATCTCGTCCACCAGGAGATCGAGCGCGCGGGATATGCGAATCGCTTGAGTGGTGGTGTGGTGGTCACTGGTGGAGCGGCAGCAATGGAAGGAGTTGCCGCGCTGGCAACGGACGTATTCGGAACCGGCGTCCGCATCGGAAAGCCCGCGGAGAATATTGGTGGACTCGCGGACTCGGTCGACGCGCCTCGTTTTTCGACCGTTGTTGGGTTGGCACTTTATGGCGCGAATCGCGTCGCGATTGGCGGTGCTTCAGCAGCGGGGCGGCGTCGTCCGCTCACATCGCCCAAAGTCGATCGGCTCACTCAAAGAGTGAAGACCTGGCTACAAGACTTCTTTTAAGCCGCAGCGCAGAAGCCCGATACCTTGTTCGGTTGAGTTTAGTTTTGATGTTTTCAACATCAAAAAAGTGCTCGGATTGCAGTAATTGTGGGAATCCCTGAATCCGTTGCGCCAGCGAAAGATTCTTCGTCACCCATATGATTTCGCTATTGGATGCTTTCGGCCATCGCTTATATATTGGCGTCCCCGATAGACGCTCTAACGCACCCTCCGGAGTTTCCGCCAGATGAATTTCGAGTTCGAAGAGAGCTCTTCGCAGAACGCACGTATGAAGGTCGTCGGCGTCGGCGGCGGGGGCGGAAACGCTGTCAACCGCATGATCGAGGAGCGACTTTCGGGCGTCGAGTTCATATCTATCAACACTGACGCTCAGGCCCTTCTCAACTCGAAGTCAGACGTCAAAATCCAGATAGGTAAGAAACTTACCAGAGGGCTCGGCGCAGGCGCGCGGCCCGAGATTGGAAAGCAGGCGATAGAGGAAAATCGTGACGAGGTCTCGCGGGTGCTCACCAACGCCGACCTCGTCTTCGTCACGTGCGGTATGGGCGGTGGAACCGGTACGGGTGCCGCTCCGACGGTTTGCGAGCTGGCGCGCGCAGCAGGCGCCTTGACAGTTGGCATCGTCACCCGGCCATTCCTTTTCGAAGGACGCAAGCGCCTTCGCCAGGCGGAGCTTGGCATCGCTGACATGCGAAAGCATGTCGACACGATGATAGTGGTTCCCAACGAGCGACTGCTCGCTGTCGTCGGGAAGGGAATTCCATTCCATGACGCTCTGAAGAAGGCGGACGAAGTTCTACTTCACGCGACTCAGGGAATCTCGACCCTCATCACTGTTACAGGTCTCGTGAACGTCGACTTCGCTGACGTTCGCACCGTGATGCAAGAGGGCGGATCGGCGCTGATGGGAACCGGTGTCGGACGCGGAGAGAATCGTGCCACCGACGCGGCCCAGCAGGCGATTGCAAGTCCGTTGCTCGACAACGTCTCTGTCTCAGGCGCCACTGGCGTCCTGGTCAACATCACGGGCGGCGATGACCTAACGCTTGGTGACGTTCATCAGATTGTCGAGATCGTAAAGGATGCAGTCGGCGACGACGCGGAAATCATCTTCGGCACTGTCAACGAAAAAGCGATGCAGGGCGAGTGCAGGGTTACAGTGATCGCCACCGGGTTCGATAAGAATCCACCTGCATCCATCGGGACGTCTCCTTCGACAATGACGTCGGCGAACACGATGCCGCCTCGCGGAACGCCGGTCATTCAGCTGCCGCTTCAGCGCACGACGAGCCGTCCAGTGACGCAGCCGCGTGGCATGCCCACGCCCGATATTCCACGCAAGGTTACTCCGCTCACACCTCCGCCGTCCTTGGACAAGACGGATGGTCAGGACCTCAGCGACATGGAGATCCCGACCTTTATTCGGAGGCAGATGGATTGAAGGTCCGGACGGCTCGTGTAATAACCTATTCGTTCGTTGGGCTGTTCTCGTTGTTCGCTGTGCGGATGACTCCGCCGATCGCACCTACTACCCCCGATCCGCAGCTCTTCAAAGAATTCTCCGAGGCAACGCTCCCGGTTTCTCCGCTCGAGGGAGTCGCGATCTCGCCGGTTTTCGTCTACGCGTCGAACGTCACAAAGATCGATACAGTCACGGTGAGCGGAGTGATTCACTCCAATCTGTATTCGGCATTGGATCACAGTCGCGCAGCGGATCTTCCGCGTGAGGCTCGCGCTGAGCTCGCGTACTCACTCGCCGACATTTTCGAGTACCGCGTCGACATGAGCAAGGATCTGCAGGATGGCGACAAGTTCCACATTCTTGTCGAGCGACTGCAGAAACCCAACGGCGCCATTCTGATCAACAAGATCCTCGGTGCGCGTCTCGCGCTGTCGGGCACGCCGATGGATGCAATTCTGTTCAGGGGCTCTGGATCCACAGGCGAATATTTCGATGAGACGGGCAAGTCTCTCCGCGCTGCGTTCCTTCGCGCGCCTGTCGCGTTCCGTCGCATCTCGAGTGTATTCGGCCGACGCTATCACCCGATTCTTGGAACGTGGCGCAATCACAAGGGAACTGATTACGCGGCCGCGATGGGAACTCCAGTGAGATCTGTCGGCGACGGTGTCGTGATCTTCGCCGGCCGAAAGGGTGGATACGGAAACTGCATCGACATTCGCCATCGCAACGGCTTTGTCAGTCGTTACGGGCATCTGCGCAATTTTGCAAAAGGGATTCACGGCGGCGCGCATGTCGGAATCGGGAGCACGATCGGGTATGTCGGCATGACGGGCCTCGCGACTGGGCCTCATCTCCATTTCGAGATTCTGCTGGGCGGAGTGCAGCAAGATCCAAAAGTCGCGCTCCGCATGAAGGGCGGGATGCCGATCGCCGAGTCGCAGAAGGGACTGTTCGATCGAATGAAATCCCACACGCTCGCATCATTTGGGCTCGCGGGCTCCAGCACGAACTAGCGTATCGGATAGACGGATTTGAGCGATTGAGCGATTGAGCGATTGAGCGATTGAGTGACAGAGCGGCAAGCGAGAGCCGCTTTTTTTTCGCTTTATCGCCCTATCGCCCCATCGCCCTATCGCCCCATCGCCCTATCGCCCCATCGCCCCATCGCCCCATCGCCCCATCGCTCAATCGCTCAATCGCTCAATCCCCCAATCGCTTTTAGATTGCTTCCATGCCCCGCATAATCCGCCGAACGACCGATATCCCGCGTCGATCTCTATGGCAACGTTTGCTCGACGCTGCGATGACCGACGTGGGCGCAATCGCGCGCGGCGGTCAGATCCAGGGCTCCCTCGAGAAGCTCGAAGAGGTTCTCATCGAGGCCGACTTTGGTGTCGCGACGAGCCTGAGACTCGTCGAAGACGTCGAGCGGCAGGCGCGACGCGGAACACTCAAGACCCGGGACGATTTCCTTGCCGCACTTGAAGAGGCAGTCGCGAGTGCGCTCGGCGCCGATGGTGATGACACGTCGGTGCATTTTTCTCGGCAACCGCCGACCGTAATTCTCGTGATCGGTGTGAACGGCGCCGGCAAGACAACATTCATCGGCAAGCTCGCCGCGCTCATGGCGGCTCGCGGAAAAAGTGCGCTTGTCGGCGCTGCTGACACTTTTCGCGCAGGTGCAATCGATCAGCTTCGCACATGGGCTGAGCGAAGCGACACTGATTTTGTCGGAAGCGAACCGGGTGTGGATCCCGCGTCGGTCGCATTCAATGCTGTCGATGCCGGCGTCACGAAAGGGAAAGACGTCGTGATCGTCGACACAGCAGGCCGTCTTCACACGAGCTCCGGGTTGATGGAAGAGCTCAAGAAGATTCATCGAGTGATAGGCAAACGAATACCTGGCGCACCGCACGAGACATTGCTCGTTCTCGACGCGACGATCGGACAGAATGCGGTAGCGCAGGCTCGAACATTCGCGGAGGCGATTCCGATCACTGGGCTAGTGATGACGAAGCTCGATGGCACCGCTAAGGGAGGAATCGTCCTCGCAGTTCGGGAGGCGATCGGAGTTCCTGTGAAGTTCATTGGAACCGGCGAGACAATGGCTGACATCGAGCCGTTCAATCCGGTTGCGTTTGCGCGCGAGCTGGTGGAGGGAGGCGGAGGGGGAGGCTAGCGGTTGGCAGAGGCAGAGTGGCCGGCACCGTCCGGCAAGATCTACCTCGACATGCCTGTCACCTACCTGAAAGGCGTCGGCCCCCGGCGCGCTGAATCGCTTCGCCGGCTCGGAATCGTCACGGCCCGCGATCTGCTTTTCCATGTGCCGCATCGCTACGAAGACGCGAGCACAGTCAGTCCTATTTCGTCGCTCGAGCCCGGCATGGATGCGACGATCATCGGTCGTGTCGTTTCCAAGGGAATCATCCCGACGCGCAAAGGTCTGAGAATCTTTCAGGCGGTGGTGCGCGACGATAGCGGAGTAATCGAAGCATCGTGGCCCGGTCAACCGTTTCTCGATCGCACGATTTCCAAGGACGACATGCTTCTTCTCTCAGGGAGCGTGCGGTTTTTTCACGGGCGTCAGCTGCAGCCGAGGGAGTATGTCAATCTCGGGAGTGATTCGGAGAGCCTGAAGGAAGGTCGAGTGCTTTCGGTTTATCCGGCGACCGAGGGACTTTCGTTCAAGGTCATTCGCAGCATTGTCGACGCGCATCTCGACACGCTTCTGCGGGCGGTGAAGGAGTATCTGCCCGCGGACATATTGCGGGCGGTATCGGTACCTCCACTTCCACAAGCGTTACGGAAAGTTCATCGACCAACGTCGATTGCCGAAGCCGTGGAAGGCCGGTCGCGACTGGCATTCGAGGAATTGCTGTTCGTTCACTTGCTCCATCGCAGAGCGAACGCGCTCGCGCGGGAGAAGCGAAAAGGAATTGCATTTCAGAACAAGCGCGAGCTGACGAGCGCGCTCAAGACTCGTCTGCCGTACAAGCTCACGCGCGCGCAGAACACTGCGCTGCGCGAGATCTTCGCCGACATGATTAGCCCGAGAAAAATGCATCGCTTGCTTCAGGGTGACGTCGGAAGCGGAAAGACGATTGTCGGCGTGTTCGCTGCGCTGCTCGCAATGGAAAACGGATATCAGGCCGCGCTGATGGCGCCAACTGAGCTTCTCGCGGAGCAGCATCACCGGACGATATCTGAGCTTCTCGAGCGACTCTCGATTCGCCCATTGCTTCTCACCGGCGGAATGACAGCTCGCGATCGCGCAGAGGCGACGAAAGTCATCAGCGGAACCGCGCCGGCATTCGTGATCGGCACGCATGCGTTGATTCAGGAAGCAACTACGTTCGGAAAGCTTGGGCTCGCGATCATCGACGAGCAGCATCGATTCGGCGTGGAGCATCGTGCAGCGCTCGCCGGAAAAGGCGAAGCCCCCGACGTTCTTCTGATGAGCGCGACTCCCATCCCGCGCTCGCTGGCACTCACGATGTACGGGGATCTCGATGTGAGCACGCTGGATGAGCGACCCGCCGGCCGACAGCCCGTAACAACTGTCATGCGGCCTGAAAAAATGCGGGACAAAGTTCTCGAGTTCGTGCGCCGTGAGACTGACGAGGGGCGTCAGGCCTACATCGTCTATCCGGTAATCGAAGAATCGGAAAAGCTGGATCTCAAGGCCGCGACGACGATGTATCAGCGCTTGTCAGAGGGTCCGTTCGCCGGAAAGCGTGTTGCCCTGATCCATGGACGCGTTCCAACACTCGAGCGCGACGCGACCATGCGCGCGTTTCGCGACGGGTTGATCGACGTTCTAGTCGCCACAACGGTGATCGAAGTTGGAATCGACGTAGCGAATGCCACGGTGATGCTAATCGAGCATCCGGAAAGATTCGGTTTGTCGCAGCTACATCAACTTCGCGGACGTGTCGGTCGCGGAGCCGAAGCCTCGTACTGCATTCTCCTCGGCGATTACGGTCCCGACTCGGCTGAGCGTCTCAGAATTTTCGGGCGCACAGAGGATGGATTCGAGATTGCGCGCGCGGATTTACAAATACGAGGAATGGGGAATCTGTTCGGGGAAGAACAGAGCGGTGTCGCAACGTTCAAGATCGCGGATCCGATACGAGATGAGGAGCTGAACATCCAGGCGAGGGAAGCAGCAGAGAGATTGCTGACGAAGGATCCCGAATTGCGATCACCGGCTAATGAGGGAATTCGGCAGGTGCTATCGTCCCGATATTCACGCGCGTTGCATCTGTTCCGCGTTGGATAAGCAAACCACAAAAAGAGAGGTCTCCGGCACCGGGTTTTCAGGTCACCGGGCACCAGGAACCGCCCAGCGACTTATCCAAGCGATCCAAAGGGTCATTGGGTGGTTGCTGATGTCCGGTCACCCGAAAACCTGACACCAGCGACCTCTTCTTTTGATTTTTGTTTTAGCGGCCGGGGTTCGCGAGTCGCTTTTTGATTCGATCGAGCTCAGCATTTGCCTTCGCGAGTTGATCCCTCAATGCGGCGACTTCCTCTTCGCGCGAGATGAACACCGTGTCCTTCCCCGTGGCCTGCTTCGGCATTTGGGCCTGCCGAACCTGCTGAATCACTAACGCGGTCCGTCGGAGAACCTCGGCCTGCGGTCGATACCAGATCGTGCCGTCAGTCGCGAGATAGATG
>JBGQKT010000097.1:0-11435 GCA_041499635.1 Gemmatimonadaceae bacterium | reverse complement strand
TGATCGTCGACACACGCGCAGGTGTTGTTGATCCCACTGTATCATTGCGATTCGACGCTCGCACAACAGAAACAAGTTTTGTCGGTGGCACAAAGCTCGGGTCGCGCCAAACTGGAACGCTCACACTTGATGTAGCGCGTACGCGGTTGCCTACCGGCCTTCGCAACGACGAAGCAACGCGATTTTCCACTCAATTGGCCCACCGCGCTTTATTCGGACGATTGGACCCAAGTGATCTCGCGGGAAACGACGCTGCAACGAATTCACGTCTCGTCCTCGACACTCGCGCCGATCTCTATCACTTGATCGACAATCGCCCGGAACAGCCATCGCTTCCCGGCGAGGAGTCGCGGTCGCGTGACGTTGGTGCAAGAATTTCAGAGCGCGCCCGCCTCCTCACTGGAAAAGAGTCGCATTTCGAATTTACCGGATCCTTCGAGCACGGACACCAGACCTCATTCGCGCGCGGCAACCAATTGCGCGCCGCGACGCCCGTTACGGATCGCGTCACTGCGGGCCGAGCAATCGGGCGCTATATCGGCGGCGTCTACAATGCACGCCTCGATGTGGATGGCGCGCCGACAGTCGCTTACACACGCGCTGAATTTCTTGATCACCGCGATGCATTCGGTTTCTCACAAGAGCTGCGACTTGGCACTGAGCTGCGCCGAGAATCCAACAACGGCAAAGGTTTCCAGTTCGATATCGAGAAGCCATCAGGTTCGACTTTCAACGGAGTTCGTGGGTTCGACAGGCCGCGGTCGTTCGCTTCAATCCCCGCCGTCGCGACAACAGCGTTTTACCTCGATGACAAATTGTCGCGCGATCTTGGAAATGGAGTATTGCTCAATTTGCAGGCGGGACTTCGCACGGACCTGCTGCACAGTGGAACCACTTGGTTTTCAGGTGTGCGCGATCGCGTGCTTCAACCGCGATTCAATGCGGAGCTCGCGCCAACTTCCTGGCTCCGACTTAGAGCAGGTGCCGGGCGACTCGCAAAATCGCCATCTATAGGCGATCTGTTTCCCGCACCAGAATACTTTGACGTGATCAATGTCAATTTCTTCGCAAACAATCCGTCCGAGCGTCTGGCTGTGCTCACCACCAGCATATTCGATCCAACAAATCCGGATCTGGGATACTCGATTGCGGATAAGGCCGAAGCGGGATTTGAGATTCGCCTTGGATCGAATGGAGGAAATCTGGGTGTAGTTGGATTCAAGGATAAAATCCGGAATGGAGTCGGAATCAAACAGGAGCCAACCTTTATTCTGCGCGAGCATTTTGCGCTCACGAATACGACTCCGGGTACCGGTAAGCCACCTGTCATTGTCGAGCCTGCGAGCTCAGCCGACTCGGTCCCGATTCTCATCGAGCGCTCCGCGAACAACCTTACCGAAACGAGCAGCGGCGTCGAGATGACCGCAACGCTTCCCGAAATATCGTCGCTGAAAACGCGGCTCGCATTTCAAGGTGCTTTTGTTCGCAGCCGCCTCGACAAGGAAGGAATTGAATTCGCCAGCTCGTTCCCGGATTTTCAAGTCAGCGAAAACCAACAGCGCTCTCCGTATTACAATGGTGTGACACGGACGGGCGAACGATTGCTGCTGACAACACGGATAATTCACCATCAGCCCGCCGTCGGGCTCGTGTTGACGGGCACGGTGCAACACACGCTCCGAGATATCGAACGAAACATCGGCGGCACTGATACGCTCGCATTCGTTGGTTACATCACTCGCGGCGGATCAATCGTTCCGGTCGCCGCTGCCGACAAAACTCGCCCTGAGTATTTCGATATCAGAATCCCGCGGCGGGGGATTCTCAACGACCCGCAAAAATCCGCGCCTGACTGGATCTTCAGTTTCCAGCTTGCCAAGACGTTGCCACTCGATGGGCAGATGTCATTCTATGCATTCAATGCATTCGATCGTTTCGGAAGCTACGGCGGCTTGAAAACTGTGCCTCATTTTTATCAATCGGCGCGTTTCGGACTCGAAGTTACAATGCCCCTCGAAGCGCTTGTCGCATGGCGATGAGTCGACTCACCTTCGTCGCTTTGTTTTTTTTCGGTCTGGCCGCTTCAAATGAAAGCGCATCATCGCAATCTCTCGGAATTGTGCCTGGTCGCGATTTACCTGACTGGCTCGAAACGTGGAGCCCTCTTTATCGTCAGGGTGATTTCCCTCGACATCTGCCGAGCGCATCGGTCGCGACACCCTCTCTTTTATTGCCCGTTGCCAAGGTCGGACTTTTCTGGGACACGCGAAATCCCGCTGCGTTGCCGTGGGAGGTTGACGATCAGCGAAGCGATATTGCAGTTGCGCACGCGAGTCAGGACGGTCCGTACCGAAGGCCTCTCGATCCAGCCGCTTCATCAGTAACTCAATTCTATGGTATGGGTTGGCAACGCGTGCCGACACAAGGCGCCGTTGTCGGACGTGCAACCTTCGATCGAAATGTTCAGGATCCCGGCTCCGTGAGCGACGTGAATGAGCCTTACGGATCGACGCCATTCGTAATGACCGACACAAGTACATCCGCGTTGCGTCAAACGCGTGCTCGTCTGGAAGGCGCAGGCGGATGGGGCGTCGGACAATGGGGATTCGGAGTCGCCCTCGGCTACGATACGCGAAACACAGCGACCGTCGCATCACCATTTGCACGCCGTAATCGAGCAGTGAGCTCGGCGGGAACCGTTGGCATTGTGCGAGGCTTCAAAGACGGCAAACTAAAGGTAGGCGTACGTGGAACGTGGAGTGGCGGCAAAGAAACCGTCAACCTGTTCGAGTTTGCGCAGGAAGGATTTCTCTATTTGCTCGAGGGCTATCGCGAGGTTCCTGGCCAAGACTTCATCGTGACTTTTCAGCGCCAAATGACGGAGGAAACACGCTCGGTTGGTGCTAGTGTCGGGGGAAAAACCGGAACGGTGAAGTGGGTCGTGTTCGGTGACGCCGCACATTTTCGACAACGTCTTACAAGTCTGCAGCAGGACAATCCAGCGACGGACTTGTGGGCAACTACAGGTGGAAGTGGCGGACTCGCATTTCAGTTTCCTCTTCTCAGAAAACGTGCAACGCTCACGTTCAATGGCCGAGTTGCGAGTTTGACCGGTCACGCTGAGCAAGTCTTGCCTCCACGAACCGGCTTCGATGCGCATGAACGAGTTTTGGATCTACACACGGAATTCCGGCTCGCTCCAACTAACGATTGGACCGCAGCCGTGAATGGGTCGCTACTCGCGGAGCATCGCGAACGAAACGATTCGATCGCGAAAGCGAGTACCATCGTCGATGGTATTACGCCGGCTATCGCTGTCGAAATAGGTCGAGTGATTGTGCAGCGATTGATGATCATCGGTGGTTATGCGATCGCAGGATACACGGCGAGTGGCACGATCCCATCGGCTTCCTCTCGCGGCGCTTTGTATAAGAGAGTGTTTGCTCCCGAGCTCGAAATGGCTACCTCGGATTCGAGATCGCAAGCGGCATCGTTCGCTGTGCGGTGGCAGCCTCACAATGCGAACGCAGTATGGATCGCTGGAAGATACGAGCGTCTTGATTCTCAGGCCCAGACTGCCACGTTCGCTCCGATTGGAGGTCGTAACGCGAAAAGTATTTGGCTGGGTGTGACGCTCGCTCCGCCGCGACGGTAGTACGGTGGTACGGTGGTTCTCGTGCGTCCTGCTCTCGATCAGCCTGGATTTATTACGACTTTGTGCAACTTGAATTGAACGGTCACAGTCTGATTCTCGACAACGGTTACCGGTTTGTAGTTCGTTTCTCCCGCAGCAAGCGACCACTGAACCGACGACGGAAAAAACACCAGATAATCCTGCACGAGCACACCACCTTCTCCTGTGCCGAACACCGCTTTTCCATCCGAGCCCGTAATAGCAGTTCTCCAGAGCGTCGCCTTATCGGGCAACATCAGATCCACCTGGACTTGATCCACAGGCGCTCCGGTGTCGTCGGTCACGACCGCTGTAACGTTTCCGAGAGGATAGCTAGTACCTGTTGTGTCATTACAGGCTGCTGCAAAAACCAAAGATCCCGCGAGCGCAACGCTTCGAGCCAATCTCAAACGAAAAAGATTCATGTTCCCTCCGTTGGCGGGTAGCCGGTAGCCGGTAGCCGTTTCAATTCCTTGCCATGCCGAGCGCATTGAGTATGAATGCAAATCTTATGGCTTGCTCCTTCAATGCATCATAACGACCGGACGCCCCGCCGTGACCCGCACCCATGTTGGTGCGCAGTAATAACATGTTATCGTCGGTTTTATTCGCACGAAGCTTCGCCACCCATTTGGTAGGCTCCCAATATCCAACACGCGGATCATTGAGGCCCGCAGTCACAAGCATGTTGGGATAAGCCTTGTGCCCGACGTTGTCGTACGGTGAATACGACTTCATGTACCCGTAGTACTCCGCTTTGTGCGGATCTCCCCACTGAATCCACTCCCCAGTCGTAAGTGGAATCGACGCATCCATCATCGTGTTGATCACATCCACAAACGGAACGTCGGCAACGACTGCTTTGAACAAATCCGGCCGCATGTTGACTACGGCACCCATCAACAATCCGCCCGCGCTGCCTCCGCGAATCGCCAACCTCTCCTTCGACGTATACCCCTGCTGAATCAAATGCTCGGCAGATGCGATGAAATCGGTGAAAGTGTTTTTCTTGTTGAGCAGTTTACCCTGATCGTACCAGGTGCGACCCATTTCCTGCCCACCACGAATGTGCGCGATCGCGTAAATGAATCCGCGATCCAGAAGACTTAAATTGTTGGAGCTGAAAGTCGGGTCGGTGCTGCTTCCATACGATCCATACGCATAGAGTAGCATCGGTCTCTTCCCATCTTTCACGAGCGGCTTTCGATAGACAAGCGAGATCGGAACCATCGTGCCGTCGGACGCGCGCGCCCACGTACGCTCCGTTCCGTAAAGCGACGGATCGTAACCGCCGAGCACTTCAGTTGCCTTGAGTAATTGTCGAGTGTGGTTCGACATGTCGAAATCGTAGACGCTCGCCGGAGTCGTCAGCGACATGTATGTGAATCGCACGAGCTTCGAGTCGTATTCAGGATTCGTCGCGCCGCGATAGGTGTACACGGCCTCGGGAAAATCCACCGTGTACGTTTTTCCATCGGCGAAGCTCATCACCTGCATTGTGCGCAACGCATTCTGCCGCTGGTAAAGAACGAGGTAATCGCGAAAGACGTCGATACCGTCGAGGAGCACCGAATCACGCCCGGGCACGATGGTCTTCCAGTTTTCTCTGCCGGGTGAATTGTCGGGTGCCTCGACGAGCTTGAAGTTCAAAGCTCCATCATTGGTGACGATCAGGAACTTATCGCCGTGATGGTCCACGGAATACTCGAGATCTTTCGTTTTCGGTTGAATGACTTTGAACGTTCCCATCGGCTCATTTGCCGGCAGATACTTGAACTCTGTCGAGCTGAAGCTTCCATCGTTTATCAGGATGAACTTCCGATCCTTTGTCTTCTCGAGACTGATTCCGAACAAATCGTCCGGCTCTTCCGCAATCACCGCATCCGGCGCATTGCTGCCGAGCGCGTGTCGAAGGATTCGATAGGAGCGATTCGCGGAATCGCCCATACCATAGAAGAGTGTGTGGTTGTCACCCGCCCATTCGAGCGAGTAGTTCACCATCGGAACTCTGTCGGGGAGCATCTGGCCGGTGGTGAGGTCCTTGACCATCAGCGTGTAGCGCTCGTTTCCCATCGTGTCGACGGTGAATGCGAGGAGCCGATCGTTGGGGCTCACTCGTGATGTGCCGACGCGGAAATACTTCGCGCTTCCGGCTGCGACGTTCTCGTCGAGCATCACTTCTTCGGGCGCGGAAAGATTTCCCTTCTTGCGTCCCAGGATTGGGTACTGCTTTCCCGCTTCAGTCCGCGTGTAGTAGTAATAGTTGCCCACTCTCTCAGGTACGGAGAGATCGGTTTCCTTGATCCGCCCTTTCATCTCCTCATACAGCTTCTGAACAAGCGGCTCGAGGGGCTTCATCACTCCCTCGGTGTAGCGGTTCTCAGCCTCGAGATACGCAATTACATCCGGGTTCTTCCGCGCGTCGTCACGGATCCAGAAATAGTTGTCGATGCGGACGTCGCCGAGTGTGGTGTCGACGCGCGGGGCCATTCTCGCGACTGGTGGTGCGAGAGGCATCGGCGCCTGCGCGATCGAGACCGCGGGAGTCGCGCTTACGAGAACAATCGAAACGAGTCGATGTATTACTTGCATTGAGTGTCTCCTAAGGAAACATCACAAGCTGTTCTTTTTTCTCACCAACCATTCACTCTGTCCCACTCACCGATAATTTCTCGTCCGCCCCACACGACGTAGTACTTGTCATACTCAGCCGCAGTGAGACAGGCATGATTCGGCGCAACGCGAACTTTCGTTCCAACGCTGAGCTTGTCGAACGGCAAAGGTTGATCGCTCTTGACGATTCCGTGTTCCTGGGACACACGCTCGATGATCGCTTCACCAAACGATGGCCTGCCATCGATGTCAAGGACGAGACCGTAGCCCGCGTCCTGATTTGTCGTTGCCGTACTCCTGTCCTTCGATAACGCGAGCGCGCCCGCATCGATTAACACTTTCTTCTTCGACGGATGACATCCGATCACCGACGAAAGCACCGTTACCGCTATGTCATCACGCGTGCACGAGCCGATCGCAGCTTGAAACAGATCCTGGAACATGTAAACGCCCGGCCGCGCTTCGGTGACCCATTTCATGTTTTCGACGTGAGACATCGTCGGCGTTGAGCCAACAGACACAACGTCGCATGACATTCCCGCTGCGCGGAGCCTGTGTGCCGCAGTCGTCACCGCAACGCGCTCGTCTTCCGCTACTTTCTTGATCTCATCGACGGTGCGGCAATTGTACGAGTGACCCGCATGCGTGAGAACGCCCGCAAGCTTGCCGCCGAGCGCCTTTCCAATCTCCAGCAGCTCATCGCTCTGAGGGTCGACTCCTGCGCGGCCTTCGCCTGAATCGATTTCAATAAATCCTTTGATGCCGTCCCGCTCTTTCGCGATCTCGCGAGCAACCGAAACATCGTCGGTCGTCACATTTAGTAACACATCGCGACTAACTAGTACCGACACTCGATGCAGCTTCTCGGGAGTGATGCCAACAGCAAGCGTGATGTCGCGAAAGCCGCGACCAGCGAAATAGGCTGCCTCCGCTACAGTCGAGACCGTGATGCCGCCCGCCTCGCCGTCTACAGCAAGTCGTCCAACATCAGCCGACTTCGCAGTTTTGAGATGCGGCCTCAGCGACACTCCATGACGGTGCATCGCTTCGCTCATCTTGTGGAGATTGCGCTTGAGAATCGACTCGTCCAGCACCAGGCACGGAGTCTGGACATCTCCCAACCTCATCTTCCTTTCTCCCTTCTCTCCCCTAGCCTCCGCCTGGTCGCGGATTGTTCGGATAAAGAATCACGTCGATGCGATGACGAGCTTCCACGAGATGAGCACGCGTGTCCGGATCAGCGGCTCGCGGAATCGCAGACCTGATTTGTGAATCGAGCGTCAGCAGCTCACTCCGCAACAGTCCACGCGCTTCATCGGGCGGCGGCGCAAATTGCGCCGCGAATTGAGCCGGCACACCAGCAGGCGCCGTCGGGAACGGTCCATTGATCTTCGTCCCGACCTGATCGAGATACGCATACTGAAGATTTCGCCTGAAGGCATCGATCCTCACACTCGGCGCCGATACTTCGGTCCAGATGCCACCGCGAACGTCGTCGAGCATCTGTCGCAACGGATAAGTGCTCGACTTGTCAGTCGACATCGCGTTGTATTCGATCAATCGCGACATCCGGCTGTTATTGAGTAATGAATTCAACACTGCAGCCTGCGCGGTGCGAATTCGCGCCATAGCGCCGTTCGGCTCGATTCGTCTGAGAATCGCCGGATCAATAAAAAACTGTGGCGTTTTGAAAACGTTCTCATTTATGAATTCCATTGCTGCCCGCTGGTTCTCGCGCGGATAAGGCGTGAATCGCGTGCCCGGCTGATTTCCGTATTTCTCCTGCGACGACGATCCGCCGACAACGTTAGCGACGTGTCCAACCTCACGACTCCACTGACTAATCAGTCGAGTGTAGAGCTCAGTCAGATCGTCGTTATCCTCGGCCGGATGAACGGCAGCCGTCATCAGCATCGGCATGATGCGCTTGATGTTCTTCAGTCCAAGCGCGGTCGACTTGACGGGATCTGCATCTCCTACCGCTTCTGTCTCTTCACCCGGATCCGAGCCGTTGCTGTTCGATGTCGAGAAGCGATACCACGGAATCGAATCCTGTTGACGCGCCCACATGTCGAGCGTTGCACGCTCTTCTTCAGGAGTGTGCGCTGAAGGAATCGGTGAGTAGCCCCACATTACGGCGAAGCGATCATAGGTTCCCACTCTCGGAATCAGATCCCTGAGCGCAATGTGATCTTCCGGCTGTGCTACGTAGTTGAATCGTGCGTAGTCCATGATCGACGGCGAATGTCCCATCTTCGCCACCCACGTCGCACTGCGAACGCTGTCCGCCGGATACTCGGCGCTCGCTTTCATGTTGTGCTGGAACCCAAGCGTGTGCCCGACTTCGTGCGCGACGACAAACTGCACGAGCTCGCCCATCAATGAATCGGGGAACGGAAGTCGCTGCGCGCGCGGATCGAGCGGCGCGACCTGCGTGAAGTACCAGTCGCGCTGAAGATTCAGGATGTTGTGGAACATTCGCACCGAGCCGTTGAGAATCTCGCCGGTGCGCGGATCGTGCACGTGCGGACCGACAGAATTTTCCACGGTCGATGGAAGCCATCTAACTACGGTGTGCCTGATATCCTCCGGCGACCAATCCGGATCTTCCGCCGCACTCGGCGCTTCTTTCGCGACGATGGCATTCTTGAATCCTGCCATCTCGAACGCAGACTGCCATTCTTCGATGCCGGCCTTTACATACGGCACCCACTTCTTCGGAGTCGCTGGGTCGACGTAATACACGATCTGCTTCACCGGCTCGGACAAGGCGGCCGACGGATCTTTCTTTTCCAGTCGATAACGAGTGATGTAGCTGCGCGGAACAGAACGATGCTGATCCGTTCCGAAATCGATTTGTTGTGCTGAGAAATATCCAACGCGATCATCGTAGTACCTCGGCATCATCGGATGATCGGGCAGATGCACCATGCTCCAATGCGCCACGACGCTCTGGGCAAGCCGCGGTCCCTGTTGACCACCGCCTCCCGGACCTCCCGGCGTTGGACCCGTTGGCGCAGGAGGCGTCGCAGTCTGCGTCGCTTCCACTTCGACATTTTCAGGGAACGCAACCGCTCTCTCGATGAACGATCTCTTGTCGTCTATCGAGCCGCGCGATGAAGCGAATTCAGGAACGCCCGTCGTATACAATCGGGTGACATCGATGACTGCTGCACTGTCTGGCCCGTACGTTTCTACAGGAAAAATCGCGACGATCGCGGGATTGCTCGATTCCATCACTGCACGATAGACCGGCAGCGTCGAATCAGCGGTGAATGCGAACGATGGACTTCTGAGTATCACGCGATTGCCGGATCTCTCCCAGCGCAAAGTGCGTTCGGTGAATTGATCACCGCCGTAACCATCGAAGTCACCGGCATTAACCGCCGAGCGCTCGAAGCGACCGACCATCAGCATGTCGCGATTCATTTCTTTTGTCGGGATCTCGAAGTACAGCTTGTCGCCGACGACGTGGGTCTTGAACATGCCGACTCGCGTCTTCGCTTCCTTGGTAATCACGCGGGGATACGGACGCGGTCCAGTCGGTGTTGCCCTCGAGCTGTCGCTTGTCGCTCCGCCTCCCGCGACAGCATTTGCAGACGGAGAATTATTTCCACCGCGCGCAGCTGCTCCAGTCGTTGGTGCTGGCGAAGTCTTGGGCACCGGGTGCGAGCAACCAATTGTCGCGAGCGCGACAAGCGAGCTAGTCAAGACAATGCTTTTCATCATGTCCATCGGGTTAATGTGAGCGTACCGTGTGATGATCCCTTAGCGAACAATCCTTCCAACTGTCCATGGTACTCCCGCCGCATCGAGCGCACGGTTGAGCGCCGGCACCTTCGTCGTCTGCAATGCGCTGAGTCGCGCCGCCTCGCGCGCGAGGTCAGTCATCCCAAGCTCGAGAGTCTCTCGCTGAATCTGCGTCGGCGGTGAAGTCACGTCGCCAATTTCTCCTGCGACGCCATTCACGCGATCCTGAATCGACGGATGGAATTTCTTGTCATCGACGTCATTCGCATCCGGACCGGTACGCCCGCGCACCTTGAGCAGAATGTCATCGACTTCCTTGTCGATCGCATCGGCTTGCTTTGTCAGACTATCAGGTGCAGAGCTGCTCTTCATCGCTGCTTTTGCTTCTGTGATTTGATCTTTCAGTAACTCTGCAGTCCGCACGACAGCCTGCACTCTCGCCTGCTGCATTCCAGAGCTCACGCGCATCTCCCACAACGCGCTGTATTCCGCCGGACTCAACGGAATCAGCGGATCGGGATTCACGACAACCTGCGTCTCCGACGATTGCGTCGTGATTGTGTCGTTGCCGCCGAGCGAAAGTCGAGCAGTGTACTTGCCCGGAAGAACGAATGCGCCGGTTGGCTGTCCGCGGTTTCCCTGCGGACGCGGATTGATGTAGGGTGGACCAAGACGCAAATCCCAGGTCGCGCGATGCATTCCGGCTTTTGAGTTAGCCGTGAGGTCGCGAATTTTCTTTCCGGTTGAATCAAAGATCGCGAGCGTCAGCGCTCGACCCTTTGGCAAACTGTCCTTCAGGTAATAGGTGAGCGTCGTCCCATACGAAGGATTCGGCGCACTGAATGAGCGGTCTCCAAGCGCGCCGGCACCGCGCGCACCGCCGGGGATCGAGCTGTTGTAATTGAACAGCGTCGCCTGTTTCACCGGGAAGAGATAGATGTGGCTGACGCGATCGGCCTCGGACAGTTTTTCGAGCGGAGTGATGTCGTCGATGATGTAGATGCCGCGTCCGTGCGTGCCGATCACGAGATCATTCTCACGTGGATGAATTCGAATGTCGTGTACCGGAACAGTTGGAAGATTGTATTCCAGCTTTGACCAGCTCTTCCCTCCATTGCCGGAGTAGTACGCGCCAATTTCGTTACCGACAAACAACAACGACGGTGCGCGCGGATGCTCGCGAATCACCTGCACCGATGAGTTTGGAAGATTCGACGAAATTGAAGTCCACGTCTTGCCGTAGTCCGTGCTCTTCAATACGTATGGCTTGAAGTCGTTGCTGCGATGTCCATCGAATGTCGCGTACACCGTGCCTTCATCATGACTCGAGGCAACAACGCGACTCACGTACGTCATGTCGGGAACGCCGGGGAACTTGTCGATCTTCATCCAAGTCGCG